>JBDSND010000069.1:0-15949 GCA_039915505.1 Casimicrobiaceae bacterium | reverse complement strand
GAAACGATGCGGCGATCAAGCACTGGTTGGTCGCGGAGTATCCGGCGCTGGTTGGTGAGGCCAAGCGCGAGGGGGCAACGATCTATTGGGGCGACGAGATGGGCCTGCGCAGTGACCATGTAACGGGAACCAGCTATGCCCTTTCGGGCCGGACGCCCGTGGTGCGCGCGACGGGGCAACGCTTCGGTTGCAACATGATTTCCGCGATCACCAATCGTGGTGCCCTGGCATTCATGGTGTTTCAAGGCAAGTTTCAGAATCCGGTGTTCGTCGAGTTTCTGAAGCGCTTGCTGCGGCAGGCCAAGGGCAAGCTGTATCTGATCGTCGATGGCCATCCGGTGCATCGCTCCGTGGCCGTAAAACGCTTCGTGGCGGACCACGCCGAGCGCCTGCGCCTGATCCGCTTGCCCGGCTACTGCCCTGAATTGAACCCGGACGAGCTGCTCAATCAGGATGTGAAGACCAATGCCTTGGGCAAGAGTCGACCGACCAACAAAGCCGAAATGATCGCTACCGTGCGAAGTCATTTGCATCGTCGTCAAAAACAGCCCCAGGTGATTAGCAACCTGTTCCTCGAAAAGAATGTCCGCTACGCGGCGTGATAAAAACTACGCACTATTTACCGGCCGCCTCAGTAACGAGGGTGACCGCAGCGGCGGTCATCTCCAGCCCCGCGTCGCGCCATTCCTGCTTACCGCCGGCAAACACCGTGACATTTGCATAGCCCAACACCTGCAGCCGGTGCGCCAGCGACGTGATCCCTCTTTTAGTAGCGGATCGATCTAGAGTCCGTGGTTTGAATGACTCGCGAGCGCAGGCGTGAGCTGCTTGGGTGAATTCTTCGTTACGAGTAACTCAGTGGTCATAGTGAAGATGCAAGAAAGCCTTGCCATCCTTTTTTTGCGAACGCAGGCGATCGGCGCATTTCTTGAGCATGTAGCCCGCCATCAGGCGGGCGCCATCCTCGCTTTCGCGGATTTGTTTGTTCGACGGGCGTTGCTCGGGGAATACGAGAGCGTCGCCTTCGTAGACGAGATCGACGTTGAGGCTGAATTCGTCGAAGCTCACTTTGATGTCGAGCGTGCCGTTTTGCCAAAAGTCGCTGCGCACGGCATCGATGAGCTGGACGACGCCAAAGGTCGCCTTGGTTACCACTTCCGGGCGCGCGCCCCATTTCGCACCGTTCGATTTGAAGAAGTCCTCGATCTCCTGCGGGTCGATCGCGCCTGCCTCGACCTTCAGACTGACCGTCTTCTTCACGGCGATTCGGAACAGCAGATTGAGCGTGAGGGCGACCAGTGTCGCGAATACGAATGACGATCCTACGATCGGACTAAGCGCCTTCGGCACGCTCGCGCCGATAATCGGAAAGACATCGACTGCGCTACCCGCAATGAACGCCAATCCGAGAGTCAGGATCCGCCGCCCGTCGAGCAGGCGGGAGGCAATGACCTGCAGCCCGTTGATCATGATGAAAGCCACGGCGAACAGCAGCGCCGGCACGACGACGGCGCGCGGCATCACCGCGAGCATGGCCGCCAACTTGGGACACAACGCCAGCGCGACGAATATCGCGCCGATCGCGTAGGCGACTTTGCGGCTCGCCACTCCCGTAGCCGAAGCAAGGCCCACTGACGTCGTCGCGGTATTCGTTCCGACCGCTCCGACGATTCCCGCAAGGGCGGTCGACACCCCGTCGGCCAGCACTCCCCGGGTTACCGATCTCATGTCGGTCCTCACCCAGTCGGCATCGTTGATGCGCTGACAAACGGTGATCGTGCCCATCGCTTTGAGCGCAGCAGCAATGCAGCCAATCGCGAACGGCGCGGCCAGCGTAGCGTCGAACGACCACGAGACGTGCCCGAAGGACGGCACGCCTACCCATTTGGCCGCATCCATCGCGGACCACTGGCCGACCTCGACTACGCCCACCACCGCTGCCGCGACGTAGCCGGCGACGAGCCCGAATAGGGCGCACAGCATCTGCGCAAGACCCTTACCCCAGGCATTGAGTGCAACCATCGAAGTCAAAGTTAGACAGGCAACGGCCCATTCCGACGCACTCACTGGCGCCGCGTCCGGCGCGAGCAGCAAGCGCAGCCCGGCGATCCCGGCCGACCAGCCGATCATGAAGATCACCAGCCCGGAAATCTCCATCGGAAATATCGCCCGCAACCGATTGAGAAGCGGGGCGACTGCGGCTTCCAGCAAGCCGGCGAAAATCGTCATCCCGAATACCAGCGGCAGCCCGCCCAGCTTTGCCGCGAGCAGAGAGGTGGGCAGATAGCTCGCGGTGAACGTGGAGGGGCAGAGGTACCCTGACCCCACGGGACCCAGGCGCTGTGCCTGCAGCAAGGTAGCGGCACCGAGGACGAGCATGCCTATCCCCAACAAATTGGCAATCGCGTCCACCGACGCGCCTGCAACGCGAAATACCAGAAGCGGATAGACCAGGTTGATTGCGATCAAGGCAACATGCTGCATCCCATTAAGGACGGTGAGTACGAAAGGCGGAGACTCCTCGAACCCGTAGATGATATTCGAGGGCTTTTTCATCGGCTAGCGTGGCTGCGCGAAAGCATCTTCACGCGACGCGTGGATCGTGAACGCATCCAGCAAGCCGCCCATTTCGAACAATTCCCGCACTTGGCCAAAGACGCCGGACAAGGCGAAGCAAGCCGCGCTGCGCTCCGCCTCGTCGGTGGCAACCAGTAAGACACGGAACGCTGCGCTGGTGAGGTAAAGCACGTCTTTGAAATCGACCACCAGGTATTTTTCGCCGGCAGCGAAGAGTCTGTTTACGCACGCGGTGAGGTCGTCGGCGTTGGTACTGTCGATGCGGCCCGTGAGCGCCAATACGCAGTTTTGCCCGGCCCTTAATTCCGCCATCTGAAGAGAACTTTTGGCCATGTCGTTTTCCCTTACTTGGTTTGTATGTCGACGGCCTTAGTCAGCGTCGAGTGATTCCATCCATCAATGCGCGCGTACTCGAAGCTGTCCATGAATTGCTTGACCATGTGTAACCCTACCCCGCCTGGTCGCGGCCTCTTCCCGGCCGGCGGGTGCTCCGGAGGCAGCGCGCGACGCGGGTCGAAGGACCGGCCGTCGTCGGCGATTTCGATGGTCATTTTGCTTGAATCGAAGGTGATCCGGACGCGTATTTCATGACTGCCACCTTCCGGCCACGCATACTTGATGACATTGCTTACGATCTCATCGAGCGCCACTTGAAGCTGGACAAGCGGCTTCGAAGCAATGGCATGTTCGCTGCCGAAGCGCTCCATTGTTTCGCTCAAGATTGCAAGCTGTGCCATGTCATTGTGGATGACCAGGTGGGTCGTGCTCGGAAGGGGGGGCATCGGGTCACCCTCTTGGTTTCGCACGGGCCAGCTCGATTACCGCGCCGATCAAGTCAGAGTCGCATCCCGCCGCAGGGCCAGGATCGTTACGTCATCCGCCTTCGACGCGCCACCGGCGAAGGCGTCGACGTTAACCTTTACTGAGTTCACCATCAATTCCGGCGCGGCATCGACGCTAGCGCGCAGCTGCGCTTCCAGGCGCTCACTCGAGTAATGCTCGCCTGCGGCATTCATCGCTTCGACGACCCCGTCGGTGAAGACGAACAGGGCTTCTGCGGGCTGCAGCGTCACAGTCTTGTTTCGGTATCGCATTGCCGGACGCACGGCAAGTGGCGCCTCGGGCTTGCCATCAATCCTTTCGAGCTCACCGGTAGAGCGCAGCAAATAGGGCAAGGGGTGGCCGGCGTTGATGTAGGTCAGCCTGCCGCTTTTGGCATCGAAAAACCCCAGAAACAGCGTGACGAACATCCGCTCCAAGTTGTTCTGGCAAAGCTCGCGGTTTACGGCTTCGGCGATGTAAGCCGGCGAGTCCTCTTCCTTCGTTAGCCGCGGCCGTAGCTCGACCACCGCCATGCGCACCAAGCTGCGCGTGCGCGCCATGAACATCCCTGCTGCCGCGCCCTTGCCGGAAACATCTCCGACCAGAAAACAGAATGTCCCGTCCGGAGCGTAGAAGGCGTCGTAGAGGTCGCCACCGACTTCGCGCGCAGGATCCATCAGCGCGTAGACTCGCATTGGATGTGTCGGGGACGATTCGGGGAAAGTGCTGGGCAGCATGCCGAGCTGAAGCGCGCGGGCGCCTTCGAGCTCGCGCTCGAGGCGGGCGAGGCTCGCTCGCACCTCATCGCGCAGCCGCTTTTTCTCCAGGCTTGCACCCACGCGCGCGCGCAGTAGCGTCGGATTGAACGGTTTGGCGAGATAGTCGTCCGCGCCGAGCTCGATGCATCGAATCACGCTCTCAACCTCCTCAAGCGCTGAGATCATGATCACGGGGATGTCGCGTAGCGCCACATTGCCCTTGAGATACTCGAGCACCTGATAGCCGTCCATTTCCGGCATCATGATGTCGAGCAGCACCAGGTCGAAATGCTGCCCCTTCAACAGTTCCAGCGCCTGCCGTCCGTCGCTGGCGGTGACGAGATTGGTATAGCCGTCGCGGGTGAGCCGACGCGTCAACGTATAGCGGTTGTCCTCGTTGTCGTCGACCACGAGCAGCGTCACTTCATCCGAGCTCACGTAGGCTGCACCCCCGGTACCAGCGCGTGGATCTTGCCAAGCAGCCGCGCCATTTCCACGGGCTTGATATCGAAGTCGTCGCAGCCGGCGGCCAGGGCTTTCTCCCTGTCGCCAGTCATTGCGTTGGCAGTCAGCGCGATCACCGGAATATGTTTTGTTTCCGGTGCGGCCTTGATTCGGCGTGTCGCCTCCCAACCGTCGACCACCGGCATGCCCAGGTCCATCAAGATCAAGTCGGGGTGCTCGGCACCCGCTGCCGTCACGCCCTGCGCGCCGTCCTTGGCGATCACTACCGTGAAACCGGCGCGCACGAGCCGCCTCTGCAGCATATAGATGTTGTCGTCGTTGTCCTCGACGTAAAGAATCTTCATCCCTCGGTCTCACTCAAGGCCATCACGGAACCGCGCCGGACGCAGTCCGTCAGCGCCTTCCCCAGCCCGGCCAGTAGCTCGTCAGCCGGCTGCCCGGCCTTGCGAATCACACGCACTACCTGACCGTTGAGGCGCTCCAGGTCCTGCTCGGACAATTCCATCGCAGTGGCCACGAGCACCGGCAGCGTGCACCATTGCGGATGATTGCGCAGGTGCGCGATGAATTCGAATCCGTCCATCTCCGGCATCATGAGGTCGAGCACGATCG
This sequence comes from Casimicrobiaceae bacterium, assembly GCA_039915505.1. GTDB lineage: Bacteria > Pseudomonadota > Gammaproteobacteria > Burkholderiales > Casimicrobiaceae > CAIWHR01. The sequence continues at coordinate 10,715 of JBDSND010000069.1, read as the reverse complement.
CGTCCGGTAACCCAGCTTCCAGGCGCTCGAGCGCCACCCGACCGTTTCCGGCCTCTGCCACGTCCCAACCTTCGCGCTCGAGCATCTGTCGGACCGTCGCCCGTGTTGCCTCGTCGTCTTCAACCACCAGGATCCGGCCCGTCGGAACCCCGCAGATGGTGCGCAGCAGCGCCACTAGGCGCCGTCGCTCGACGGGCTTCACCAGGTATTCGGTGGCGCCGAGGGCGTAGCCGCGCTGGCGGTCCTCCTCAATCGTGACCAACACAACGGGTATATCGGCGAGCGTGGGGTCACCTTTGATGGCCGCCAACACGGTCCAGCCGTCGACGCCTGGCATCATTACGTCAAGCGTGATGGCCGCCGGGCGAACCCGGCGGGCCAGCGCGAGCGCTTCCATACCATCGGCTGCCGTCTGGACGCTGAAGCCCTCCTTGGTCAGGTGTCGAACCATTAGTTCACGCACCGTGGGGTCGTCGTCCACCACGAGGACGAGCCCGTTGTTGCCATGCGCGTCTCGCGAAGTGTCCCGGCCTGCGATCGCCTCCCGCACCGGCCTGCCGGAGACAGCGCCCGGACCACTGATATCAGGCAGGCGAACGGTGAAGGTGGAGCCGCGTCCCGGCACGCTCTCCACGTCGATGTCCCCGCCCATAATCCGGCAGAACCGTCGGCTGATGGCCAGCCCCAGACCCGTTCCACCGTACTTGCGCGTAGTGGAGTTGTCTGCCTGGGTGAAATCCTGGAACAGGCGTGCCATCTGCTCGGGTGTCATACCGATCCCAGTGTCGGTCACGCGCAACACCACCCACGGATGGCTGTCGCCGGCTTCGCGTTCGGCGCTGAACGTGATGAGGCCGCCTTCCGTGAACTTGACGGCATTGCTGGCGAGATTGAGCAGTGCCTGGCGGACGCGGGTCTCGTCGGCGTGCATCGTGCCCAGCCCAGGCGCGCAGCAGACGTCGATGCGGTTTCGGTTCTTCTCGCCGGCGACGCCGACGGTGGAGGCCACGTCCCGGACCAGAGGCTCGATGGCGAACGAGGTAATCTCGAGTTCAATCTTCCCGGCCTCGATCTTCGAAAGGTCGAGGATGCCGTTGATGAGCGCAAGCAGGTGCCGCCCTGCACGCAGTATGCGCGTGAGCGGTTCGACCTGGTCGGTGGTTCCGACGTCCTGTGCGTCTTCGAGCAGCATTTCGCTTATGCCGATGATCGCGTTCATTGGCGTGCGTAGCTCGTGGCTCATGTTGGCAAGGAACTGGGACTTGTGTTGGCTGGCGAGCGCCAGCTCCCTGCCCTTCTCTTGAATTTCGCGGAAGAGACGGGCGTTGTACACGGCGATCGCCGACTGCGCGGCGAAGCTCTCGAGGAGTCGGACGACCGCGGCGGGGAACTCGCCCGGCGCTCGTCGCCTGACGACCAGCGCCCCGACCACTTGATCGGCGCGAATCAATGGGACTGCGAGCAGCGCCTGGAACCCGGCCCGTCGCAGCGTCGCACGGGTTGCCTCGGACATCGGGTGCGACTCGATATCGGCGACCTGCGACGCACACCGGGTCGAGATGGCCCGCCGGACCACGTTGTCGCGGGCTTCGGTGATGGAATGGCGAAACGCGGCGAGCGTTTCTTCGTCGAGGCCGAAGTTCGCGCGCGGCACGAAATTCTCGCCCCCGTCCTCGACTGTGTAGATGGTACTCGAATCAGCTTCCGCGAGCCGGATCGAATACTCTACGACGGTATCCAGCACCGTCTGCAGTTCGAGCGAGGAGGTCACCACTTGACTGATCTCGCCCAAGGCCCGCGACTCATCCACCGACCGGGTGAGCTCCTGCGTGCGCGCCTGCAGCTGCTGAAACATATGTGCGTTGTCGATTGCGATGACCGCCTGATCGGCGAGTGCGGTCAACAAGCCCTTGACATCGGCGAAACTTCCCGGCTCCGCGCGCTGTAGTGCGAAGACTCCGAGCAGCGTCTCGGCGCGGAAAAGCGGCACAGCGAGCAACGAGCGCCAACCGACTTTTTGCGAAGCTTCGCCGAGCCCGTATTCAGCGTCCAGGAATACGTCGGAGATTTCGACTACGCTGCGGCTCACGACGCATCGTCCGGCGGCGGAGCGCCGATTCAGATCCAGCGCGGCGCCAACCCATTGCGCCCGGCGCCCTTCGTCGAGACCATAAAACGCCGCGGGACGAAGCTTTCCTTCCTCAAGCCTGTAGATCACGCCCCAGTCGGCCCGGCAAAGCCCGACCGCGCTCTCGATCAGTCCTTCGAGGACCACATCGAGCGCGCTCGCGGAGCGCCCGATAACCAATTTTAGGGCTTCGCCGAGTGCCATCTGGCGGGCGAGGGCATCTGTAAGCGACCGGGTCCGTTCCTCGACCTGCTTTTCCAGACCCACTGCGTTTCTCCCGTTCGGTTCATCCGCCCCGAAAGCAATCTAACCGATAATCACGCTAGGAAGGAACAATTTACCGTTCCCCATAGCCGAGCCGCTCGCAAACCCGCGGCCACCGAGTCAACACGAGGCTACGCTTGGCTCGCTACGCTCATTCTCAAAGCATCGCCTGTATGCTGCTGACCTTCGTCATGGGTTCTGCGCGCCTGTGTCGACGCGAGGTACAACCATTGCACCGTTATCTTGATCTATGGGTAATGGTTGTATAACTCCGCCCGAGGAGCGCTCGTCTGTTACCGGCCCCTGTTGAGGCTGCCGCCGCAGGCCTTCTGGATGGTTTGCACGCTCGCGATTTAACGCGACAAATTGGCGTGTGGAAACATCCCGACCAGGCCAAAAGCGCGCAGGCGATCGCGCTGCCACTCAATACCGACGCGATGGCGCTGGTGCGCAATCAGGTCCGCGGAAGCTCTTTCCTCAGCGCGTGCCGTCGCAGTAAAAAACGACGGCACATTTTTAGGCACGGAGGCAAAGACAGGTTAGCAATCGCTAACTCGGAGAACCGCGTAGAGACTGGTGCCGGTAGAGGGAGTCGAACCCCCGACCTTCGCATTACGAATGCGCTGCTCTACCAACTGAGCTACACCGGCAAAAGAAGGCGCGGATTATACCTGATGCATCGGCCCCGGCGCCCGCGCCCGGGCCCCTTCCGTGGCGGTTGCCTGGCCGCGTGCTTGCGGCCCCGTCGCTCGCGCCGAGCAGCTGCCGCGGCGGTTGGCGTGGCTGCGTATCTGGCACAATCGACGCGTGATTCCCTGGCTGCGGCCGAACGCTCCCTTTCCTCCGCTCGATGAGGCGCTGGCCGATCCCAACGGCCTTCTCGCGGCGAGTGCCACACTTACGCCGCGTCGCCTGGTGGATGCCTACGGCCACGGGGTGTTCCCCTGGTATTCGGAGGGCCAGCCGGTGCTCTGGTGGAGTCCCGATCCGCGCATGGTCCTGTTCGTGGACGAGCTTGCCGTGCCGCGGTCGCTGCGCAAGGTGGTGCGCTTGCAACGCTACGAGATTCGCGTCGATAGCGCGTTCCGGGACGTGATGGAAGGCTGCGCGATGGCGCGTCGACCGGGGCAGCTGGGCACTTGGATCACCCCGGCGATCGTCTCGGCGTACACCGGTCTTTTTCACGAAGGCCACGCGCACTGCGTGGAGGCGTGGTCAGGCGACGAGCTCGTCGGCGGCCTGTACGGCGTCACGATTGGCAAGATGTTCTTCGGCGAGTCGATGTTCGCGCTGCAGCCCGACGCGTCCAAGGTCGCGCTGGTGCACCTGGTCGCGATTCTGCGGTCGAAGGTCATGCCGATGATCGATTGTCAGCAGGAAACCCAGCATCTCGCCCGTTTCGGGGCGCGGCCCATTCCGCGGCAGGAGTTTGCGGGTCGCCTGCAGGCGTTGGTAGACTCGCCAGTGGCGCCCGGCCCGTGGCAGCCGCTGCCGATTGCCGACGTGCTCGCATGACCAAGCTCAACGACCTGCCACTTGCGGCGCTGCAGTTTTACGCGACCGCCCCGTATCCGTGCAGCTACCTGCCGGAGCGCGCGGCACGCTCGCAGGTCGCGACCCCGAGTCACCTCATCGATGCACGCGTTTACAGCGAGCTGGTGCGACTCGGCTTTCGCCGCAGCGGAGCCTTCACCTACCGGCCGTATTGCGACAATTGCCGGGCCTGCGTGCCGGTGCGCGTGCCGGTCGTGACCTTTAGGCCCAATCGCACCCAGCGCCGCTGCCTCCGCGCCTACCACTGTCTCACCGTGCATCGCCGCCCGCTCGCCTTCGACGCCGAGCACTACCGGCTTTACCTCGCGTACCAGCGGCAGCGCCATCCGGGTGGCGGCATGGACCACGACAGCCGCGAGCAGTACCAGCACTTTCTACTGCACAGCAACGTGGCGACGGATCTCGTCGAGTTTCGCGACGCAGGGGTGCTGCGAATGGTGAGCCTCGTGGATCGTCTCGCCGATGGCCTGTCGTCGGTCTACACCTTCTACGATCCGGATGTGCCCGCCGCGAGTTTCGGGACGTACAGCATCCTGTGGCAGATGGAGCGCTGTCGGGCGCTCGACCTGCAGTACCTCTACCTCGGCTACTGGATCGCGGAGAGTCGCAAGATGGCCTACAAGGCGACTTTCCGGCCGATCGAAGGTCTGATCGGCGGGGTGTGGCGGCGCCTGCCCTGAGGGTGTCGCAATGCGCCCGGCGATGGCGCCCGGTGGCGGCGGCCTGCGCGTTGAATTCGAGCACCGATCGCCGCGCGACGCGTCACTGCGCCTTGATGTTGGCCTTCTTGATGACGGCTGCCCAGCGCTCGCCATCGCTGCGAATGAGCTCGGCGAACTCCTTGGGCGAGGTGACCTTCGGCTCGGAGCCGGTGGCCAGGAACCGCTGTTGGATGTCCGGCCTCGCGATCGCCTTGCGAATCGCGTCGTTGAGGCGGGCGACGATCTCCGGCGGAGTGCCTGCCGGGGCGATGACGCCGTACCAGGCGGTGACGTTGAGATCCTTGAAGCCCGCTTCGTTCGCGGTCGGCACGTCGGGAAGCTGCGTCATGCGCTGGTCGCCCGACACTGCAAGGGCGCGGATCTTGCCGGACTGAATGTGCGCAATCATGGGCGGCAGGCCAGAGATCAGCATCTGCACCTGCCCGCCCAGCAACGCAGTGACCGCTTCGGCATTGCCTTTGTACGGTATGTGCGTGATGTCGATGTTGGCCACCGACGCGAACAATTCTCCGGCGAGATGTGCCGTGCTGCCGATGCCGCTCGAGGACGCGTAGCTCAACGTTCCCGGCTTTGCCTTCGCCAACGCCACCAGTTCGGCCACCGTGCGGGCAGGAATGTCCGAGTTGACGACCAGCACGTTGGGACCGACGCCATATTGCGCCACCGGCGCGAAATCCTTGTTCGGATTATAGGGAATGTTCGTTCCGAGCAGATAGGGGTTGATGGACATCGGGCCGGTGGTGCCCACGCCGATCACGTAACCGTCGGGCGGCGACTTGGCGACGAAATCGAGACCGATGGCGCCGCCCGCACCTCCCTTGTTCTCGACCACGACCGGCTGCCCGAGCACTTCCGCGAGCGCGGGAGCCATGAGTCTGGCCTGGATGTCGACCGTGCTGCCCGCCGAAAACGGCGAAATCAACCGGATCGGCTTGGTCGGCCAGGTTTGCGCCGCCGCCGGGCTCATCGTCGTGATTGCCAAGGCGGCCGCGGCCGCCACCATCAGTCCCGCCAACGTCTTGTTCATCTGCGTCCCATCGATAGGTGAATTGTTTGCCAACCGTCGCGCGTGGAGTCACCGCGGATCCCGCCCTATACGACGGCGGCCCCGGTGGTCAGAAAAATCTTCATGCATGGGCGAAGCCGACTTCTCGCAGCGCGGTGTCGAGCGTTGCCGCAAGTCGATCGACGATTTCGTCGACGAGCTCCGCAGTGATGATGTACGGCGGCGCGAGCAGGACGTGTTCGCCCGACTCGCCGTCGACGCTGCCGCTGGACGGATAGCAGACGAGGCCGTGGTCCAGCGCGATGCTGCGAATGCGCTCCGCAAGTCCGCTCCTTGCCGGAAATGGTTGCTTGGTCGAACGGTCCGCGACCAGCTCGATCGCCTGCAGCAGTCCACGTCCGCGGATGTCGCCGACATGTGGATGCGCGTCGAACCGCTTCCGCAGTGCTTCATCCAGCCGCGCGCCCTGCGTACGTACGTTCGTCAGCAGGTCGTCGTCTTCCACGCACTTCAGCACCGCCAGCGCCCCTGCGCACGCCACCGCATGGCTCATGTACGTATGGCCATTGGCGAGAACACCCGAATTTCCTTCGATCGGGGCCAGCACGCGCTCCGCCGCCAGCGCGGCGCCGATCGGCAGGTAGCCGGCGCCGAGACCCTTGCCGAGCGTGATGATATCGGGGCACGCGCCTTCTTGCTCCATCGCGAACATCGAACCTGTACGTCCGGTGCCGCACATGACCTCATCGGCAATGAACAGCACGCCGTGCCGATCGCAGATCTCGCGAACGCGCCGGAAATATCCCGACGGTGCAGTCACGCTGCCCAGGGTCGCGCCGACCACCGGTTCGGCGACGAACGCTGCCACGCGTTCGGGGCCGACGCGCTCGATCGCCTCGCCCAGCTCGTTCGCGCAGCGCAGGCCGTAGGCCTCGTCGGTTTCGTCCGCGGCACGGAACCGGTAGGCATGGCAGGGCGCGATATGCGACACCGGCATGAGCAGGGGAGCGTACATCGCCCGACGCTGAAAGTGACCGCCGACCGAGAGCGCGCCCAACGTGTTGCCGTGGTAACTCATGCGCCGTGCGATGAAGTGGCTGCGCGCGGGCTCGCCACGCTCAACGAAATATTGCCGCGCAAGCTTGAGCGCGACCTCCATCGCTTCTGAACCGCTGCCGACGAATGCCGCACGGCCCGCGCCGAATCCGGCCGGCGCGCGATCGATCAGCCGTTGGGCCAGCTCCTCGACCGGCTGATTGGTGAAGAACGACGTATGCGCGTACGGAAGTTGCGCGACCTGGCGCTGGATGGCTTCGACGACACGGCGGTTGGAATGGCCAAGGCTCGAGACCGCCGCGCCTCCCGACGCGTCGAGATAGCGATTTCCCTGCGCGTCGATGAGATGGCAGCCATCGCCCCCCACCGCGTATCGCAGCGACGTACGCAAGCTTCGATGCAGTACACCGCTCATGAAGGAATTCCGATGGAAAGCTGGCGCCGCAAAAGGCGAAATGCGAAAAAGGGGTGGGTTTGCGGACCATGCGTTGTCGCACGGGATTGAAAGCGTCGCCTGCGCGTCGCGCTGTCAAGGAGCAGCAAACCTGCCATTACGAGGTTTTGCCATTAAACCACTAGTTGACAGGCAAAACAATGCTCGGTAAAACAACCCATGACGCCGTTCCCCTGCGCCGCCCTCGACGCCCGTGTCTTTGCGACGCTGCCGGAGGACCTGCACTATCGCGGCGAACCCAACGAATGGGTGCGCGTGACGCGGCCCGGTGCGAGGCTGCACTCGTTTCTCGAGGCGCCCCGATTCGACGCCCAGGGCACGTTGTGGTGCGTCGACGTTCCGTACGGCCGGATCTTCACCATCGATGCGGACGGTCGCTGGCGCTTGGCGCTGGAGTACGACGGTCAGCCGCACGGCCTCGCGCACATTGGTGACGGCTCAGCGGTGATCGCCGATTATCGGCACGGCCTCATGCGCCTGACGACCGCGGCGGGGACGATCGCCGGCTTTTGCGAAGGCATCAATTCGGAGCGGTTTCGCGGGCTGGGCGATATCGTGCGCGCCGCCAACGGCGACCTGTGGTTCACGGATCCCGGTCGCAGCAGCCTTACCGACCCCACGGGTCGCGTGTATTGCCTCCGTTCGGGATCGACCGTACCGCAGCTCGAGCTTGCCAACGTGCCGTATCCCAACGGCGTGGCGTTGAGTCCGGACGGCAAGTTCGTGTTCGTTGCCGCGACGCGCGCGAATGCGGTCTGGCGCTTGCTCGCCGACGCGCCCGATCCGGTGTTTCCGATGGCGGGTGTTCACGTGCAGCTTTCCGGCGGTCTTGGTCCCGACGGGCTCGACGTGAACGCGCAAGGCTACCTCGCCGTCGCGCACGGTCAGGCGGGACGGGTGTGGTTGTTCGATGCACTGGGCGATCCGGTCGCGCGCATTCGCACCCCCGGGGGCCTGTGGACCACGGCGGTCGCGTTCGATGCGGGCGGCAACCGCCTGTTCATCACCGAGGCGCAGAGCGCAACGATCTACGTCGCCGAGCTCGAGGCGCTGCTGCGCGAGCATTGTGACCACAATGAGGCATTCACATGAGGCACCGCCCATGAACACCAGCGTTTCACGCCACACCCTCAAGGGTTTCGTTCCCGCGATAGTGACGCCGTTTGCGCCCGACGGCGAGATCATGCGCGAAGCCTTCGGCGAACTGGTCGAATGGTTGATCGGCCTCGGCGCGGAAGCCATCTGCGTGGCGGGGGACAACGGCGAATCGTGGAATCTCGATGCCGGCGAGCGTGCGCTCCTGACGCGCCTCGCCGTTGAACGCTCCTCCGGCCGCGTGCCGGTCATCACCGGCGCGAGCGCGCCCAGCGCGAGGCAAACGATCGCCTATGCGCGCGCGGCGGCGGACGCTGGCGCCAATGGCCTGCTGGTCCTCCCGCAGCCGTACGTGCTCAAGGCGACGAGAGAAGAACTTGTGCGCAGATTCGACGCGCTGGCCCGAGCCGTCCCGCTTCCTATCGTTGCGTACAACTCGCCACGTCGCAGCGGCATCGAACTCTCGCTCGACGATCTCGACGCGATCATGAAAGTGGCGCCAATCGTCGGCATAAAGGAGGCAAGCCGCGATTTTTTCCATCACACGCATTTGATCGAGCGCTTTCGCGATCGGCTGGCGATCATGGTGGGTCCGTGTCACTACATCCTGCCCGGACTTGCGCTCGGTGCGCACGGCTACATTGCGACCGGGCCCGAGCTGCTCGGACGCGATGCGGCGCAGCTGAAGGAAATCGCCACCCGTGCGCCGGACGCGCGCAGCGCCCGTGTTCACTACCAGCTGACCGTGCTCTACGAGACATTGATGGGCACCGGCACCTGGCCGGCCGCGCTCAAGGCGGCGCTCAACTTTATCGGGCAACCCGCCGGCGTTCCACGCGAGCCCGTACTGGCGCTGGGCGGCTCCGATCTCGCGCGTTTGCACGATGCGTTGCGCGCCTGCGGCGTGCCCAGCGTGACCAGTCGCGCAGTCGCTGCGGTGCCCGTCGCCTAGCGGCCGGCGTCTCTTTGCACGAGGTCGACCGGCGTGCCGCGTTGCGGCGGGCCACGGCCGTCCCCGGCGCAGACCATCATCACATGCCGCGCTTCGCCGCAAACTTGAGCTTCCTCTTCCAAGAGGTCGATTTTCCCAGCCGCTTCGGCGCGGCCGCCAACGCGGGATTTCGCGCGGTCGAGTTTGCCTATCCGTATGCGTTCGATCCGCGTGACCTCGCCGAGCGAGCGCGCGAGCACCAGCTCGAAGTGGTTCTGCTCAACGCGCCTCCCGGCGACCATCCGGCGGGGGAGCGCGGCCTGGCGAGCATCCCCGGCCGCGAGCGCGATTTCGCGGCGTCGATCGACACCGCATTGCGGTACGCGGACATTCTCCAGTGCAAAAGGGTGCACGTGATGGCGGGTGTCGTCCCGCCCGAGGCCGACGCAGAAGAGCGCCACCGCCGGCGCGAGTTGTACGTCCGGCACCTGCGGCACGCCTGCGTGCGCGCCGGAGAACAGGGGGTCGACGTGCTCATCGAACCACTCAACGGCCGTGATGCCCCGGGGTATTTGCTTTCCACGCAAGCCGACGCGCATGCGATTTGCGACGACGTTGGCTTGCCGAATCTCAAAGTGCAGTTCGATCTCTATCACGCCCAACTCGTCGAAGGCGACCTGTCCGGTACGATTCGTCACCACCTGCCGCAGATCGGCCATATCCAGGTCGCGGGGGTGCCCGACCGGCACGAGCCCGACCTCGGCGAGGTCCACTACCCGTGGCTTTTTCGCCTGCTCGACGATCTCGGTTATGCGGGCTGGATCGGCTGCGAGTATCGGCCGCTGCACACGACGTTGGCGGGACTGGGATGGGTTCGCCCCTGGCTTACCGCCGCGCCCCCGCCGCGGTCCCGCGACGAAGCGACGTGAGTTTCCCCGCACAAACCAAAAGCACGACGCCGCCACCGCCGAGCGCACTACGCACTCGTAAGAAAAGGAAATTCAAGAGAGGAAATTCAAGCGGACCAACGGGAAGGTTCGGATCGTTTGGTCGACTAGCCTGCGTTTCCCGGCGATTCCTGCGGCAACCGCCTTGGCGGAGTGCTGGCCATGGCCGTTGGGGGTGATGGCGCCGACCGTTGGGCGCAACCGGTCAGACTGGCGATGGCAGGCGCGAGCCGTCCCCTGATGGGCCACGTCGGCTCGTCTTGCCAGGGCAGCTACCAGGCGACGCGCTGGTCGAATTCGTAGGCTGGTGGCGGCGGTGTTGACAGGTTCGCGGCGGGGATCGTGCGGCGCCTGCCCTGAGGGTCTGGCGAAGCGCTCGGCCAATGGCACCCGGCGGGAGGAAATCGCCGTTTGATGCCGGCGTGCGCGAAGACCATGCCATCCAGTCCCAGTTGCAGCGCCTAGAACAGTGATTCCTGTTCCGGCACGGCGGGCGAAGCACGTGGGTCCGCGCGCGTTGCGAGCGCCGACTCGTCGGGCACGATCAGCGCTGGTCCG
>JBDSND010000045.1:0-12358 GCA_039915505.1 Casimicrobiaceae bacterium | reverse complement strand
TTGGATCGAGGGATAACCTCCTGAGAGCTCACGCCTAGCGCCGGACAGGCAGGATCATGACGGCGATGCCTGCCAGCGGAATCACCGCAAGTACGGCGAATGCTGCCCGGTACGAGCCGCCATGGGTTAGCAGGGCCCCGAATGCCGCTGGGCCGAGGACGTAGCCGATGAAGGTGAAGAAGGTTGCCGCGGCCGTGGCATCCCCGACCTTTCGTTTCGGCACGAGTCGACTGACCTCTGCCAGAAACACTCCGTTCCAACTGCTCGACGCTACCCCGACAACGCCCGCCAAACCTTGTATCGCCCACTGCGGCGATGACGGTTCGAGGCCAGCCAGCAACAGCACGGCGATGGTCGAAGCCAGCGCGAGACCGACGATGACGATGCGGCGCGAGCCCAGCCGGTCGGCAAGCCAGCCTGCAAAAATCCGTCCTGCAACTCCCGTGACCTGCATTGCCGAGAAGGCAAAGCCTGCAAAAAGCAGGCTGGCTCCGAGGTCCACCGTCAGGTAAGTGACAAAGAACGCAACGACGCATCCTTGCACCATGGCAAAGCAGAGGCTGGCGATGGTGACGCGCTGGAGGGAAGGATTTTGGGCAAGCGATCGAAACGGCATGGTCAGCATTCGCGGATCGACGAAGGAACCGAGGCGCAGCGACGTCTGGCGGTCGGCATTGCGATCGATAACTCCGCTAAGCGGCTCAATCAGGAAGCAGGTCAAAATCACGAGCATGGCCGCGCCGACGCAGGTGAACTGCCAGCCCACGGCCACGAGCGCGATCGGGACGAGCAGGCCGGCAACGACGCCGCCCAGCGGCACGCCGGCCTGCTTGATGGAGAACATGAGGGAATGATGGCGGGCGGGTGCATATTGGTTCAGTACTTCGCTGCCGGCTGCCGGCGTTGAGCCATACCCCAGTCCAATCAGGAACGACGCCAGCATCAACACGGGCCAGTACCCGGTGGTTGCAAGCAGAAGGCCAACGGCCCCGATGGTCGCCCCGACCTGCATCGACCTCCCGGGGCCCAGCCGAACGAGCAAGCCACCACCGGCCACGAGCCACCAGAGCGTGCCCAATGAGCCGACTGCAGCGAGATATCCGATGTCCTCGGGGGAGACGGTCGCGGCCTCGGTGAGGGTCGGGCCGAGGACGGGGAATACGCGCGTGCTGAACGCGCACGCTGTTTGCATTGCGACCGCCGCGACCAGAGCCCAGAGCCACGCCGGTCCTGTATTCAAGATGATGGTGACTTCATGAACGTGAAATTTGTGAAATGATTGTGCATGCTCGTCGTTTGCGTGCATTTAAATTACGATAAGCTAACCGATCGCGAAGGCCAAGGGGGTCAGGTGCCGACTAAGGATGGAATGGGTGATGACCAACCCACCCAGCAGCCATGGCAGTGGTCCGAGGCGAAATGGCGGCAACTCGTAGGACATGTCAGGGCCGGTCGTCCCTACCGACCGGCTTTGTGGCCCGGCGGCGCCCGGTGTGCTGTAGCGCTGTCGTTCGACTCCGATCACGAGACCAACGAACTGCGCGATGGTGGTAAATCCATCGGTCGGCTGTCATGGGGCCAATACGGAAATCGTGTCGGAGTTCCCCGGATCCTCAAGCTCCTCGGCGAGCACTGCGTCCCTGCCACGTTCTACGTGCCTGCAGTGACTGCCCTTCTTTATCCCGAGGAGCAGCGCGTCGTCGTTGCCGAAGGTCACGAGATCGGCATGCATGGCTGGATTCACGAGCTCAACTCGGTCCTTCCATTTGAGGCCGAGCGCGATCTGATGTTGCGCTCGGCGGACACGCTGGAAGCCGTCACCGGCGTCCGGCCTGTGGGGATACGGACCCCCTCCTGGGACTTCAGCCCGCACACCCTTGCCATCGAGAAGGAGATGGGACTTCTGTATGACAGCTCGCTGATGGCGGACGAGGACTGCTACGAATTGCTGCTTGACGGCGAACCGACGGGTGTCGTCGAGCTACCGGTGGAATGGGTGCGAGACGACGCAGTGTATTTCATGATGCACCGTTTCCAGTCTCTCCGTCCCTACACGCCGCCGCGCGAAGTCCTCGAAATCTTCATGCGCGAGTTCGACGCTGCCTACGCCGAAGGCGGCATCTTTCAGCTCACCATGCACCCGCACATCATCGGTTATCGGTCGCGTATCTTCATTGTCGACGAGTTGATCCGGCATGCGCGCGCCAAGGGTGACGTGTGGTTCGGCACCCACCGGCAGGTCGTGGAGTGGGCAACGGCGCATGCCAGCGGGGGGGCAGGGTGACGTCATCCGCTTCGCTGTGCACGAAGTCCGCAATCAACAGGCCCTAGCCCGCCACCGAGGCGCGCGCGGGTTCGAAAACATCGATAGAGGAGCCAGTCGGATGGCCGAAAAACCGGAAAAAATCGCCGTCGTGACCGGCGCGGCTCGCGGAATCGGACGTGCGTCGGCCGTCGCGCTGGCGAAACGTGGCTATGCTGTCGCACTGGTGGATCGACTGGCCGACGACCTCCACTCCGCGGCCAGCGAGGTCGCGGCGCTCGGCGTTGAGGTGCTGCAGTTGACCGGGAGCGTCGCCGACTATGCCGCCACCCAGAAGCATGGTCGGACGGTGCTCGATGCATGGGGTGGGGTCGACGTGCTGGTCAACAACGCGGGAATTTCGCAGCCCAAGGGGCTTCTCGAGATCAGCGAGGCGGAGTGGGACGAGGTCATCGCAATCAACCTGAAGGGCCAGTTCAACTGGTGCAAGGCAGTCGCACCGAGTATGGTCGCAGGACGTGGTGGCCGTATCGTCAACATCTCCTCGGTCAGTGCCCATACCGGGGCAGGTAGCACGGCCGTGAGCCGCTTTTCGTACTGCGCGGCCAAGGCCGGCGTGTTGGGGTTGACCCGGGGCCTGGCCAAGGAGTTGGCCCCCAAGGTCACGGTCAACGCGATTTGCCCGGGTGCGGTTGTCACCGCCCTGACCTCGAAGCTTTTCACCGAGAACCAGGAGTTCATCGTCGGTACGATTCCCCTGGGTCGCCTGGGACAGCCGGAAGACATCGCCGAGGTGGTCGCATTCCTTGCGACCATCACACCCATGTTCATGACGGGAGAAGTCATCGACGTCGACGGCGGGCAATGGGTGAATTGAAAGCGCGGTCCGGGGCACCGGAAGCCGCGGTCCCGTACCTGTTGCTGGCGCCCAATGTGTTGTGGCTGGCCATGTTCATGGCCGGGGCCGTCGTGATGCTTGCGGGCATCAGCCTGCACGTGTACCAGGCCGGCAAGGGCATCCTCGACGAGTGGACGATACAGAACTACGTCCGGTTCCTGAGCGACCCCTTCTATCGGGATGTCCTCTGGCGCACGCTGGCACTGGGCGCGTGGACCACGGCCGGCTGCCTCATCCTCGGATTTCCCCTTGCGCTGCTGTTGTCGCGGCTACGCGGCATGCGCCGCAGCATGCTCTACTTCGTCCTGCTGCTGCCTTTGCTCACCAGCGCCGTGGTGCGCACCTTCGGCTGGATGATCCTGCTCGGTAATAACGGGTTCATCAACAAGTCGCTGATAGCCATGGGCATCGTCGATGACCCTATTCGAATGATGTATTCGATGACCGGGATCGTCATTGCCCTGGTCGAGGTGCTGCTCCCCTTCATGGTTCTGGCGCTGGACGCCGCCTTGCTCAACATTGACCCGCACCTCTACGAGGCAGCGCAGAATCTCGGCGCGCGCCGTGCGCGGGTCTTTACCAGGATTACCCTGCCTCTGGTGCTTCCCGGCATCGTCTCCGGCAGCGTCCTGGTTTTTACCCTCGCGGTCAGCGCTTTCGTCACGCCCAGCCTCATCGGTGGCCCACGTATCAAATTGATGGCGACTTTGATCTACCAGCAAAGCATGGGCCTGCTGAACTGGCCCTTCGGGGGGGCGATCGCCTTCGTGATGCTGTTCACCATCCTTGCCTTGTTCGTGCTCACGTTCCGCGTGACGGCGAGACCCCGCGGCGGTTGACATGCTGAGAGCCGTCAACGCTGTCATCATCGTGTACCTGCTCGCCCCCATCCTGGTGGTGGTCGCCACTGCTTTCACGACCACGGCGTACCCTGTATTTCCTCCCGAGGGATTCACGTTCCGGTGGTTCGAGAAGTTCCTCGCTTCCCGCGAGTTCGTCGAATCGATCAAGGTGAGCGCTCTCCTGGCGACATCCAGCACTTTCGTCGCCGCCATCCTGGGGACGTCGAGCGCAATCGCGCTGACCCGTTTCCGTATCCCGGGCAAGGCGCTCATCTCGGCGTTGCTGCTGTCGCCGATCCTGTTCCCGACCATTGTGCTCGGTCTCGCTCTGCTGGTCTTCAGCACCCGGATCGGTCTGTCCGGCACATTTCTCAACCTCGTCTGCGCGCACGTCGTCCTGATCACGCCCTTTGTCATCCGCATGGTCATGGTCAGTCTGGCCCGCTTCGATCCCGCCATAGAAGAGGCGGCGCGCAACCTCGGCGCCGGTCGCTGGCGGACCTTCTTCCTGATCACGCTGCCGTTGATTCGCCCCGGAGTGCTCGCGGGTTCGGTGTTCGCATTCATCCTTTCGTTCGACGAGCTGGTTGTCACGCTTTTCCTGACCGCCCCGGGCCTGCAGACCCTGCCGATTCGCATCTACACGTACGTTGAATACTCGAGCGATCCCACGATCTCGGCTATTTCGACGGCCCTGATCGCCGCGTGGCTCGTCATCGGGCTGCCGGTCTATGCGCGCTTTCTTTCGGTGAGCCGATAACGAGGAGTGGAACGTGACGTGGGATCTTGAACTGCGTGGGGTGACCAAGCGCTACGACGGTGGCGGCGCGCCAGCGGTGGACTCCATCGACCTCGGCGTGGATAGCGGGGAGTTCATCGCCCTGCTCGGACCCTCCGGATGCGGCAAGACCACCACCCTGCGCATGGTTGCCGGGTTCGTGGTCCCGAGCGCCGGGCGTATCCTGCTCCGCGGTGTCGACATCACCGACGCTCCCCCGCATCGTCGCGACATGGGGATGGTGTTCCAGAGTTATGCCCTGTTTCCGCATATGACCGTGCGTGGCAACATCGAGTTCGGCCTGCACAGTCACAGGGTGAGGAAGGAGGAAACGGCGCGGCGTGTCGTCCGTGCCCTTGGCCTCGTGGGACTCGCGGCGTTCGAGAAGCGCTATCCGCGCGAGCTCTCAGGAGGGCAGCAACAACGGGTTGCGGTGGCGCGGGTCTTGGCCCTGGACCCGAAGTTGCTCCTGTTCGACGAGCCTCTGTCAAATCTCGACGCCAAGCTGCGTGGCCAGATGCGGCACGAGATCAGGAAACTCCAGAAGGAAGTCGGAGTCACGACGCTTTTTGTGACGCATGACCAGGACGAGGCGCTGACCATGGCGGATCGGGTCGTGGTGCTGAATCAGGGCCGCATCGAGCAGATCGGCACCCCGGTCGAAATCTACGAACATCCCCAGACGCGCTTCGTTGCGGACTTCATCGGCACGTCCAATTTTCTCGACGGCAGCGTCAGCGGCGGCGGTGACGATCCGATGTTCACCACGCCCGGCGGCTTGCGCGTTGCGCTCACTGGGTCGCCGCCGCGCGACGTGAAAGGCGTGCTCGCTATTCGCCCCGAGAAGATCGAGTTCGTCGAGTCCGACTTTCCGGATCGAATCGAGGCGCGCATCCGTGACGTGACCCGCCTCGCCGGGATGATCGAGTACGCATTGACTCTCCACACCGGCGATGCGATCATGATTCGCGAGCAACGTCGTCCCGGTGTAGAGGAGCGTGCACCGGGGTCGCTCGTTGCCGTCCGGTGGCGCCCCCAAGACGTGCGGTTTTTTGCAGGCTGATCGTTGCGGTCGGCCCGTCCGTTCAACCAGAAAAGGAGAACCCGATGGCCCTTCGGATGATGCGCAAATCGTTGCTGTCGAGCCTGGTGGCTGTAGGTCTGGCGATGACGCCGGCGGTGGCTGGTGCGGCCACGGACCTGACTGTGATCGTCTACGGCGGCTCCTTCGAGGCAGGTTGGCGGAAGGCGGTCATCGAGCCGTTCGAGGCAGCCAATCCCGACATCAAGGTCCGCATCGCGACCGGTCTCACGATGGAGACCGTGGCGATGATGCGGGCTCAGAAGGCAGATGCCAAGATCGATGTCGTGATGATGGACGAGGTTGGGGCTGCGCAGGCGCACGGCGAAGGTCTCTATGAGCCGCTCGACGTGAAGAGCATCCCCAACATGGCCAAGCTGTATCCGCAGTTCCGGATCAACGGTGACCCGTACACCAAGTTCATGTACGTGAGCCAGGTGATTGCCTACGACAAGGGCAAGGTCAAGGCCGTACCGCAGTCGTACGAGGACATGTGGAAGCCCGAATACAAGGGCAAGATCGCCATCCCCGACATCAACACCACCCACGGCACGATGTTCCTGATGATGGCGGCACGCATGCAGAGTGGTAGCGTCGCCAACGTCGATCCTGGGTTTGCCAAGATCAAGACCCTGAAGCCGAGCATCCTCACGTTCTGGAATCAGCACGCTCAGGTGTCCCAGCTCTTCACCCAGGGCGACATCGTCATGACCACATGGACCTCCGACCGGGCCCAGGGGCTCATCGACAGTGGTGGCAACATCGGCTGGACGATCCCGAAGGAGAGCGCGTACATCATCGATTCGACGATCGGCATCGCCAAGGGAACGAAGAACCTCGCGGCCGCACAGAAGTACATCGACTTCGTGCTGAGCGAGAAGGCCCAGGAAGCAAACGCGAAGTTCACGTATCTGACGCCGGTGAATCGCGATGCGAAGCTCGACGCTGCCGTTGCTGCCAAGCTGCCGGCAGGCGACGCAACCCTCAAGCGTTTGCTCGCGGCCGACTGGGCCGCGGTCACCAAGGAACGTCCGAAGTGGGTCGATCGCTGGAATCGGGAGATCACCACGCCCTGATGTCACCGCAGATGTAAATCGGATCGACGGGACGGCGCGCGTGGATGTCATCGAGCCGTTTCCTCGGCCCCATTAAGGCGCTGGCGGTGAGTCCTATCGGGGTGGGGATCGATATCGGGGGCACGTTCACGGACGTGGTCGGCATGGATGCCTCAGGGGCCATCCGGCTCCTGAAGATCCCGTCGACCAAAGCCGATCCGAGCGAGGCAGTTCGCCAGTCGTTTGCTGTGATGCAGGCGCGATGGGATGTCACGCTCGACAGCATCGCCCGGGTCGTTCATGGCACGACCGTCGCCACCAATGCCGTGCTGGAACGCAAGGGAGCCCGGGTCGGACTCCTGGCGACGGCGGGCTTCCGCGACGTCCTGGAAATCGGGCGCAGCTACCGACGCAACATCTACGATCTTGGGGTGGAGGCAAGTGCCCCGGTATTCCTGGTGCCACGCCACCTGCGCCGAGGCGTGACCGAGCGGATCTCCGCCAACGGCGACGTCGTGACGCCGCTGGATGCGGCGTCCTTGCGGGGCGCGATTGCGGAGTTGATCGCGCAGGACGTCGACTCGATCGCGGTAGCATTTCTGTTTTCCTTCGTAAACCCGGCGCACGAGCGCGAGGCGGCGCGGGTCATCGGGGAGATGGCGCCCGAGGTCATGGTGTCGCTGTCGTGCGACGTGGATCCCGCTTTCCGGGAATACGAGCGGACCAGCATCACCGCCTTCGATGCCTACGTGAAGCCTGTCCTGGACCGATACCTCGAGGCGATGGAGCGTGACCTCGCGGCGATCGGTGTTCGTGCTCCACTCCAGGTCATGCAGTCAAGGGGCGGCGTGGCCGCGGCGACCGTCGCCCGCGACAGGCCGGTCCGGCTGTTTCTGTCCGGGCCCGCGGCTGGGGTCATCGGTGGTCAGGCGGCCGGCGCAGCGGTGGGACGTGACGACCTCATCACCTGCGACATCGGCGGCACTAGCTGCGATATCGCACTCATTCGCAAGGGGGTGCCGCTGATCCGCGCGGAGGGGATGATCGACGGTTACCCGGTCCGGGTCCCGATGGTCGACGTCAACGCAATCGGTGCCGGCGGGGGAAGCATTGCCTGGATCGATGGGGCAGGAGGGCTGCGGGTGGGGCCGCACTCGGCCGGCGCTGAGCCGGGACCGGCATGCTACGGCCGCGGTGGGCACGAGGCCACCATCACCGATGCCTCATTGGTGCTCGGCTATCTCAACCCGGACTATTTCGCAGGCGGCACGCTTCGCCTCGACCCGCGGCTCGCGGCCGCCGCGATCGAATCCAGGATTGCGCGCCCGCTTGGATTGTCGTTGCACGACGCAGCGCTGGGGATGCGTCGTGTGCTGAACGCCCAGATGGCGGAGGGCATCCGGCTGGTCTCCGTTCGGCGCGGCTGCGATCCGCGGACCGCTTCCCTGGTTGCCTTCGGCGGGGCGGGACCACTGCACGCCACCGCGCTGGCGGATGAACTCGGCATGACGTCCATTATCGTGCCTCGCTTTCCCGGCGTTCTCTCGGCATTCGGGTTGCTGTGTGCACCGACCGAGCACGAGGTAGCCAGCGCCTGCCACCGCGATCTCCAGAACCTGTCGGTTGCCGAACTGGACCACGCGTTTGGGTTGCTTGATCGTCGGTGTGCGGACCTGATGGCGGCCGAGGGAATTGCCGCCGGAGACTACCGCATCGGGCACTCGGCCGATGTCTGTTATGTCGGACAGTCGCACTTCATCGAAGTCCCGTTGGATTCCACGTCCGCCGGCGACATACTGACGCGGCTCTACCGTGATTTTCTCGACGCCCACGACAGGCTTTATGGGCATGGGGCGGAGCTTCCTGCGCGAATCGTCAATTTTCGAGCAACCGCCCGGACTGCGCCGGCGAGCATCGACGGTACGGGGTGCGCGACTGGCGAGGAAGGCGGCCGCAAGGCAATGCGCGAGATCGTCCTTGCCGAGGGCGACCGTTCTACGGCGGTACCGATCTTCGAACGCGACAGTCTTCTTCCCGGCACGGAGATCATCGGCCCGGCCATCGTCGAGCAGGCGGACACCACCACGTTGATCGAGCGAGGGTGGCGAGGCCACCTGGCCCCCGACCGGACCCTTTTGCTCGATCGGGTCGTTGCGAGGACCAGCGAATGAGCCAAGCCAATGTCGGAACTCCGCTCGATCCGGTCACCGTCGAGATCGTTCGTAACAAGCTCGACAGCATCGCCGAAGAAATGCAGTGGACGCTGCTTAGCAGTTCCTTTTCGCCTATCGTCAAGGAAGGGATGGACTGTTCTGCGAGCCTATTCACCCCGGACGGAACGACCCTCGCCCAAGCCTGCGCAATCCCTGTCCACCTGACGACGCTGATCCCCTGCGTCGCCAACATCCTGCGAGTGTTCCCGCTGAGTGCGATGCGCGAGGAAGATGTCTTCTGCATGAACGATCCCTACGCTGGGGGGACCCATATGCCGGACATCGCGGTCGTAATGCCCGTCTTCCACGGTGGCCGCGTCATCGCCCTCAGTGCCAGCATGACCCATCACCAGGATATCGGTGGAATGTCGCCAGGTTCCGTACCCACCAACGCGACGGAAATCTACCAGGAAGGCGTGCGCATCCCGGCTCTCCGACTCTGCGAGGGCGGGGTCTACAACGACACCCTGATCCAGTTGCTACGCCTCAACGTTCGCATTCCAGACACGTTTATGGGCGATCTCCGCGCCCAGGTTGCGGCCTGCAATGTCGGTCGACGGCGGCTCGAGGAGCTGGCTGAGAGCCAGAGTGGCGCCCGGTTGGCAGCCATCGTGACTGTGCTCATTGACCGGTCGGAGTTGCTGACGCGTCAGGCGTTCCGGACTCTCCCGGAGGGCACGTGGCGGCATGTAGGGTTCCTGGACAACGATGGCATCGACCTCGACCGCAAGATTCGCGTCGAGGTTGCGGTCACGATCCGTGATGGCGCCATTGCGTTCGATTTCACCGGCACCAGTCCCCAAGTGCGCGGTCCCTTCAACTGCGTGCCGTCAGGTTCCCAGGCTGCAGCCTATTTCGTGGTGCGCGCCCTCACCGATGCCTCCATTCCAACCAACGGCGGCTGCTTTCGGCCGGTGACGCTAATCCTGCCGCCAGGAAGCCTCGTCAATCCGCGGCCTCCCGCGCCAGTGAACTCCCGCGCCGTCACCATCAAGCTGATCGCCAACTGCCTCATTGGCGCGCTTGCGCAGATAGTCCCGGACAAGGTGTGCGCGTTCAACGCGAATCAGCATGTGTTGAGTTTCGGTGGTCAGCGTTCCGATGGCGCGAATTTCGTCATGGGCGAGGTCATTTGCGGCGGCACCGGGGCACGCGCGGGCGCGGACGGCATCGATGTGCTCGACAGCGACGCGACCAACGGCATGAACATGCCGATCGAAGCGCTCGAGCTCGACTTTCCCTTGCGCGTGGTGCGGTATGAGCTTCGTGCGGACTCTGGCGGCGCCGGGGAATGGCGTGGTGGCCTGGGCGTCACGCGGGAGTACGAAACGCTTGGCGACGAGATCCTGCTCACGCATCGCGGCGAAAACCACCGGTCGCCGGTCCCCGGCGCAGCGGGCGGCGCGGACGGGTTGTCGGCGCGTTCGACGATCATTCGAGCCGACGGCCGCAGGGAGATCATTCCGTCAAAGGTGATGACCGTGCTGCGCAAGGGTGACCGGTTGGTAATCGAGACTGCCGGTGGTGGCGGTTTTGGGGACCCAGGAAGGCGTTCGCAAGCTGCACTTCAGATGGACCGGAGCGATGACAAGGTCAGCGCTGCCGGATCTGCAGCGTATTGCTCGGTTCGGGAGGTGATGGCGGCCGAGGTCATCCTGGGATAATGCACATGTTTTCGCGAGGAACGTCAGGATGAATCGGCTCGTTGCAGTGGTCACCGGTGCGGCACACGGGCTCGGGCGTGAGATCGCCACCACGCTTGCATCGCGCGGGTACGCAGTTGCCGTGACCGATGTCGATGACATCGCGGCGCGCACCGTGGTGCGATCGATCGAGGCGGATGGTGGCAGGGCCCTGGCCTTTCATCTTGACGTCGCCTCAGTGGACGATGTCGGCAGTGCGTTTTCCGCCATTGATGCTGCGCTCGGCGCCCCTTCGGTACTCGTGAATAATGCCGGCATCTACCCGGACAACACGCTGCTGGACATGACGTCAGCGCAGTGGGACCAGGTGATGAGCGTGAACCTGAAGGGCACGTTCCTGTGTGCGCAATCCTTCGCCCGGAGGCGTATCACCGCCGGAGGCGGGGGCGCGATCGTCAACCTCGCGTCGACGGCGGCCTTTTCCGCGCGCATCGGCGCGGGCCACTATTCCGCGTCCAAGGCCGCCGTGGTGATGCTCACCAAATCACTCGCGCAGGAGATCGGGCCTCACGGCATCCGGGTGAATGCCGTGGCGCCGGGCTTGATCGAGGTGGAAGGTGAGCGCGTCACCGCCGAGTACACGCGCAACTTCCTTCCCAACATTCCCCTTGGCAGAGTCGGCCAGCCGAGCGACATCGCCGAACTGGTAGCATTTCTGGTCTCCGATGCAGCCACCTTCATTACGGGCGCTTGCGTGCCTGTTGACGGTGGTTTCCTGACCGGTCGGAAGCTCATTCGCGCCGGAAGCCCGTAACGAATCGCCGAAATACCCACCTAGCAATGGAGACCGCATGGCGCTGAACGCGCGTGAGCAGGATGTGCTCGAGTCCCTCGACCAGGCGCACGACGAAATGGTCGAGCTCCTGCGCAAGCTCGTCAATATCGATTCGGGGAGCTACAACAAGGTGGGCGTGGACGCGGTCGTCGCGGCCCTGCAGGAGCATCTGGAGGCGCGCGGTGTCGCCTGCGCGGTCCGCTCGAACGACCGGGCGGGCAACTGCATGCGCGCCGCGGTTCCCGGCCCGAATGGCGACGGGGACCGGCCGGTGGTGCTGATGGGACATTGCGACACGGTATTCCCGGATGGCACGGCGGCGGAACGACCATTCACGATCGTCGGTGACCTAGCCTACGGTCCCGGCGTCGCGGACATGAAAAGCGGCCTCGTCATCAACAGCTTCGTGCTGGAGGCATTCGCCCGCGCCGGCGCGCCGGTGCCCCTTGTCGGGCTGTACACCGCCGACGAGGAAATCGCCTCGCCGACGTCGCGGCCAATGATAGAAGCCGAAGCGCAGCATGCGCGTGCGGTGTTCAACAGCGAACCGGGTCGGCCGACGGGGAACGTGGTGACGGGTCGCAAAGGGGCGATGTTCATCGAAGTCGAAGTCAACGGCAAGGCGGCGCACTCGGGGGTCAACCATCAGGAGGGCATCAGTGCCATCGAGGCACTGTGCTGCAAGGTGCCGCGATTGCACGCACTGACCGACTACCAGTCTGGAACCACGGCCAACGTCGGCTTGATCAA
>JBDSND010000139.1:0-31894 GCA_039915505.1 Casimicrobiaceae bacterium | reverse complement strand
AAGTACAGCTCCTTCAGCTTGAAGCGAAAGCAGATCGTGCCGATGACGACCGAGACGAGAGAGACGAAGACGACGCCGACCACCATCCCAAGCCAGAACGGAATGTGCCAGTGCAGCATCGAGAGATAAGTGGCGTAGGCCGACAGGCCAAACGCAGCGGCGTGGAAGAGCGAGAGCTGGCCGGTGTATCCGAAGATCAGGTTGAAGCTTACGGCGAGAATGCCGAGAATGAACGTAAATATGAGAACGGTCAGGACGACGTTGTTGTCGGTAAGCGCTGGCACCAGAAGTAGCGGAAGCCACAGCAAGTACCACTTCATCGGTTCGCGCCGAACAGTCCGGCCGGCTTGAACAGCAGGATGAGCACGAGGAAGACCAGCCCGTAGGCGTCGTTATAGGCCGATGGCAGAAAGATCGATCCGATACCCTCGGCCACGCCGATGATGATGCCGCCGGCAAACGAGCCCATAACGCTGCCGATTCCGGCAAGGATCGCCGCCTCGACGCCCTTCAGGATGTAGCCACCCCCGATCTCGGGTGTGATCGAGTAGAGGCTGGCGTAGAGCGCGCCGCTCAGTCCAGCCAGCGCCGTCGAGTACGCGGCGACGCCGGCTTGCAATACCTTGGTGCGCACGCCCATCAGCGCCGCGGCCTCCGGGTTCTGCGCATATGCATAGGCAGCACGGCCGGCCCATGTGCGCGTCAGCGCGGCATACGTGGCGAGGATGACGCCAACGAGAACCAGGAAGACGACCGCCTTCATTTTCGGCACGATGACGCCGCCGATCCGGAATACCCCGGGTAACACGTAGTGCATGTTCTGCGGCGTCGTCGTCCAGACCATCAGCACTCCGGCGACGATGACCGATATGAGGCCGATCGAGACGATCAGGCCATTGATCAGGTTGTTGCGCGTAAAGCGAAACAGGACCTGATCGACGATCAGCCCGAGCAACGCAATGACCGCGACGGCGAGCGGAACGGCGAGTGGGTAGGGGATGCCGACGCCATCGGTCAGGTACCAGGTGATGTAGGCTCCCAGCATCATGAACGCGCCAAGGGCGAAGTTCACGATGCCGGTGATGCCGAAGGTCAGCGTGACACCCAGCGCGATGATCGCGTAGAGCGTGCCCACGATGATGCCGTTGAGCAACTGGCCGACGACGAGTTGCAACATGGCTGGGACCGTGCCGTCTATGCCGGAACGCTACTTGGGCTGCTGATGGGAGACGGAGATCTTGCCGCCCTTCTGCACCGTGACGATGTCGAAGTTGATGACTTCCTCGCCGGTCTTGTCGTAGCGCACGTTCCACAGCCCTTCGTACGTGAAGGACATCAGTGCCTGCTTGACCTTGGCCACGTCTTCGACCGTACCGGCCTTCTTCATGGCGTCTACCAGCATGTAAACGTGGTCATAGCACGACGATGAGCAAAGCGGCGCCTGGTCGTAGGGGAAGTCCTTCTTGTAGTAGGCCTTGTATGCCTCGACAAACTTCTTCACCTTCGGCTCCGTCTTCTCCGCTTCCTCGAAATACTTCGGGATGTAGGCAACGTACTCGTCGATGTAATCCTTGTTCTTCAATGCCGGCCCGAGCGAGCCGCGAACCAGCCAGAACTTGGTCAGGCCGAGCTGGGTCGCCTGCTGCACGATGTCGTAGAGGACCGAATCGGTGTAGCCGGGGAAAAGGTAGTCGGGCTTGTCAGCGCTGATCTTGGCCAGCACCGCCGAATAGTCTTTCGTGGAAGGTTCGAACCAGTTCTCCTTGAACTCTATTCCGGCACCCTTGAACGCTTCGCGATAGATGTCGGCCGCGACGTGGCCGAAGGCGTCGTTCTGCATCAGCATCGCGACCTTCTTGACGCCCTTCTTCTTCAAATAGTCGACCATCAGCGTGCCGAACCCGCTCTCTCCAGCGTCCCAGTTCCAGGTTCGCATCAGGTATTCGTTCCCGGGCTTGCCGAGCTCGAAATGGATCTGCGTGGCCCCGCCCATCATCAGGAACTCGCCATTGTGCTGCTTGGAATAGCCCTCGATGCCCTTGAAGACATTGGTCAGGAAGGGTCCGAAGACGTACTTGACCTTGTCTTCCTCGACCAGCTTCTTGAGCTGGATCAGCGCCTGCTGCGGATTACCTTGGGTGTCGGGGTTGCTGAGCTCGAGCTTATAGGTCTTGCCCGCCACCTGGAAACCGCCCGCCTTGTTGATCTCGTCCACGGCCATGCGCATGCCCTGCGAACCCATCCAGCCATAGGTGTTGAGCGAGCCCGTTTGCGCCTCGATCTCGCCGATCTTGACGACGCCCTGGGCGCCAGCACCAAGCGCGCAGACCGAGAGCGTGACCGCCAACGCCAAGCCCTTCAACATTTCAGTTCCGACCTTCATGTTCGCACCTTTCAAATTGGAATTGTCGTTGATATGTAGCCCGAGATAGTGACTCCGTCGGTCGGGACTACCCAGCCAGCTGGGCCGTTGCGTCACATCGCGGCGCCGGCCGTTTCTCCCCGCACTTCGGACTCCTCCTGTTGCTGCAAGGCGAATATCGAAGTGTAGCCGTGCGACCAGTCGGGCGGAACTTCACACGGCGTCGGGTCAATGTGCGCCGTGCGCGGCCGCACGCCTCGGAGCATCGCCCCATCGTAGCGCGCAGAAGGTATCGGGTTGGCAGTGTATGGAAAGGCGTCGCCCGAGGTCATCACGTACAACAGCAATGGCCGTCCCTTGTCGGAGGTGTTCGCCGGCGAGCCATGAATGGTGCGGCAGTTGTGCAGGGTCAACGATCCCGCGGGTCCGACCATGTAGCGAGCCTTGCCGAGGTCGAGTGCGGCGACGTCGGCCTTCGACAGGCATCCGGTCCAGCGCCCGCTCTCGTCATACTGGCTCGGCATCTTCCAGCGGTGGCTGCCGGGCAGGAAACCGACCGGACCCTGGTCCATCTCGCAGTCGTAGAGATAGGTGCCGACGGTCAGCGGCGAGTAGTTGGTGTGCGGCCAGAACGAGATGTCGTAATGCCACTTCACCTCGGCGCCGCCCTTGGCCCACTTGAAGTTGAGCTTCGACTGGTGGTACTTCACAGCCGGGCCGACCAGGTCGGCGACAATGTCGCCCAGGCGCGACTTCGCCGCGTAATCCCAGAACGCCGGGTCGTGGTCGACCGGGCTCGAGACGCGGCGCAGGCGCGGGTTTACCGCCGAATGGTCGGGCTCGAGGTCGAACACCGCGTCGGACTTCGTGATCGCCCGGCTCGCCTCGACCAGCTGCCCGGTTGACGCGCGCAGCCGCTCGAGCCACTCGGCGGAGATGAACGCCTCGAGCAGGAGGAAGCCATCCTCGAAGTAGCTTTCGCGCTGGCGCTCGCTAAGGACGCGGGGGCGGATTGACAGAATATCTTCGGGGGTCATGGTGTTCCTCTCCGCTTGCGCCGCGGGATTCAGATGTCGGTCGTGACCGTGGCGCGGGTGAACTGCTCGATCTCGTCGATCAGCCGGTCGAGCGCGACGGCCGCAGCCTGTTCGTCACCCTTCGAGATCGCCCAGCCGATGTCGGCGTGCAGCTTGGCCGTGGCGGGCATATCGGCGGCCTGCTTGTAGTGGATGAACCAGAAGCGCCGCGACAGCGAGTGCATCAGCATCATCGCGCCGGCACCGAATTCGTTGCGCGCACTTTTGGTGCATAGCTCGTTGAACTCGCGGTCGGTGCGGATGAACGTCGTCTCGTCGTTATTTTGCGACGACCTCTCGAACGTGCGCGCGAGCTCGGCGAACCGTGCACGTTCCTCGGGCTGCGCGCGTCGCGCTGCGCTGCGAACGACGAGGCGCTCGACTTCACGCCGCACCTCTAGCAGGCGCAACTGGCTCTTGATGTTGACCTCGGACACGATGATGCCGCGGCGCGGCAGGATTGTCACCAGGCCTTCGCGGGCAAGTCGCTGCAAGGCTTCGCGGATCGGCGTGCGGCCGATACCGAGCGCTCGGCTGAGCCAGGCTTCGGAAACGGCGACTCCAGGTGGCAGCTTCAGCGTGACGATCATCTCTTCGAGCGTCGCGTAGGCCTGTTCGCTGAGGCTCGGTTGGTTTGCACCCCATAGGAGCGTGCCGCCGTTTCGCCGCACCTTCGTCGTAGCGGCCGCTTTCTTCGGTTTCCTCGTCGCGAGCCCGCGCGCCGGCGCTGCTGGCGGGTCCCGTAGGGCGCTCGAGGTCCGAGTCATACGTGCTTACGTTTTTCCACGAGCGTGAGGAAGGCCTCGTATTCCTTCGGATCGACTGTGTAGCTGTGATCGTCATCCGGGAAGCGCCCGGCCTTGACTTCCTCGACGTACTTGGAAAGTCCGGCAACGGCGACTTCGGTCAGGTTCGCATAGCGTTTGGTGAACTTGGGCTTGAAGTCGGTGAAGACCCCGAGCAAGTCGTAGCTGAGCAGGATCTGCCCGTCCGTCCCGGCGCCGGCGCCGATGCCAATGGTCGGGATCTCGAGCTGCTCGGAAATGACCTTCGCGATTGCCGCCGGCACTGCTTCGAATTCGAGCATGAAGCAGCCGGCGTCCTGAATGGCCAGCGCATCCTCGAGAATTTTCATCGCCGCCTCGGCCGTGCGGCCCTGGATCTTGAAGCCTCCAAAAACGGCGATCGTGTGCGGAGTCAACCCGATATGCGAGGCAGTCGGAATGCCGGCGTCCACCAGCGTCTTCAGGATCTGCGCCTGCGCCTTGCCGCCTTGCGGCTTGACAGCGTCGCAGCCCGCCTCCTGCATGAATCGCGTGGCGTTGGTGAGCGCACGATCGATGGTGTGGTAGCTCTGATACGGCATGCAGCCGAGAACAAAGGTGTTCGGCGCGCCGCGCCGGACGGCCGAGGCGTGCAGCACCATCATGTCCATCGTCGCGGGGATCGTGTTGGCGTGACCATGCGCAACCATGGCCAGACTGTCGCCGACGACGGCGACGTCGACGCCTGCCGCTTCAGCCCAGCGCGCGGAGGTGTAGTCGGGCACCGACGTGTAGACCATCTTTTCGCCGGTCTTCTTCGACGCGCGAATCTCGCCGATCGTGCGCTTCTTGCGGGCGGTGTTTTCGGCCATGCTCGGTCTCTGGTGTGGTCTTGTCCGGATCGACTGCGCGGTTCAGCGGTCGGTGCGCTCGTCGGCCACGGGCTTCCTGGCCTTCATGTTGAAGCGGCCTTCGTAGATCGGCCGGGCGCCGGTCGACGGGCCCGGATATTGAACGAACAGCATCTCGCCGCCGGTTTCGGTCACCAGCTCTTCTTCGAAATGCGGGTCGGGATAGAAGATCATCGTTCCCGGCCCGTAAGTATTTGCGCCGATTCGAAACTCGCCGTCGAGCACGTACCAGACCTGCGCGAAGTCGTGGCGATGGAGCGGATGATGGCTCCCCGGCTCGTAGCGGACGATGCCGGCGTTGGGCTCGGTCGGTCGCTCGGCGCGGGGATGGAAAAGCATCTTTCCGGTCTGCCCCGGCCAGCGGATGGTCTCCCACTCGCACTCGTCGCGGTGCATGTACTCGGGGGGTTGGTGCGGCGTCGACGCTGCAGCCATGGCGCGCTTTCTGGATTGACAGGGTGGCTGGTCGACAAGTAGTATATCAGCACCTGAAAGCCATGCAAACCGCCACCGCGGCGGCCAGACGATCCGGGAGGCCGACCCCATGATGACCGAGCGCCAACGTAGGTTCCGAGAGCAGTACAAATCAGAGATCAGCCCGCTCTACAACGGCTGGGTTCACATCGTCGTCATGTATGGCGCCGGCATCGCCGCGATCTGGTATTGCGCCACGCAGCTGCAAAGTCCGACTTGGGAGTGGCTGTTCATCATCCCGGCGTTCATCGGCGGTAATTTCGTCGAATGGGCGATGCACCGCTTCGTTATGCACCGGAAGATCGATGTTTTTGCCTTGAGGGCCATTTACGACCGGCACACGCGACAGCACCACCAGTATTTCACTGACAATGACGCAACGATCGATACCACGCGGGAGTTTCGTATCGTGTTCTTTCCGTGGCGGGTGCTGATGGTTCTCGGCGTTTTCGGGACCATGATCGGCACTCTGGTCGGGTGGGTCGTCAATCCCAACGCCGGATACGTGGTCTTCATGACCATGGTCGGCTACTACATGACCTACGAGACGTTTCACTTTTGCTGCCACGTCCCCGAGAACGGGTTCGTACGCAACATGCCATTCGTCAATACGATTCGCCGCCACCACACGGCGCATCACAACATGGGGATCATGATGCACTTCAACATGAACCTCACGTTCCCTATCGCGGACTGGTGCCTGGGTACGAGCGACCTGCGGCGCGGCCTGCTTGGCCATCTGTTCAACGGTTACAGCCAGGAACACGTTAAGGACGAGCTCAAGCCGCTAATGGCGCGGTTTCGCAGTGGCGAGGTGCAGGACAAGCGCTGCACGCTCGACGGTCCGCATCTTGAAGCCGACGAGTTGCGGGTCTTGGCGGGCGCGCACATGTAGTGCGCCCGCGCCGCGTTAGCAGCTAAGCTAAGCCTAGCTACGCTAGGACGTGCTCGGCGAGCGGCTGAGCTTCGGGGCACTAAAAGGAAACCTGCCACGCGATGCCCACCCGCTGGCGGACAATGCCCAGCCGGAGTCGTTCGTCGGAAGATCCCGGCGCATTGCCGCCGCTGGCGCGGATGGTGAATCCGGAGATCGCACTGCGCAGCACCCGGACTTCGTAGCTCTCGCCAGCCGGGAGGGCGGCGGCGCCAACCGGCAGGTCACCCGCATCGGCCTGACCCGGATCGCACGCGGCGCGAGGTGTCGGGCGTGCGAGCCACAGAAAGCGACCCCAGTTCAGGCGGCGCGAGGCGTGAGGCGCCGCCCTCAGCCCTTGGTCACGGCTCAACGTTCGGCCGCACCCACGGAGGTCAACTGCGCCCGCCCACCGCCTCCACCATGGCCACGGCGTCGTTGCGCAGGGTATCGAGATGCCCGCGCATGTGCAGCGCCGCAGCGCCCTCGTCCATCGCAAAGATCGCCCGGAGGATTTTCTCGTGCTCGACGAGCGAGACATTCATCAGCCCCGGATGGAAGGTAGTCTCGCGCCGATACACCTCGAGACGGTTGCGCAAGGCGTTCGTTTGCGCCTCCAGAAACGTGTTGTGCGTGGCGTGATAGATGGTTTCGTGGAATTCGCGGTTCGCCTTGTAAAAATCGAGCGGGGCATTGCGCTTGGTCGCCCGCTGACAAGCATCGTGCGCCGCCGCCAGCACGGCGCGGTCGCGTGTCGTATGCCGTCGCGAGGCCAGTGCCGCACAGTCTGCCTCGAGCAGCGCCATGACCTCGAACATCTCCACGAGATTGCCGACCGTGAGCTGAGCCACGAAGGCTCCCTGCCGTGGCCGCAAGTTGACGAGCCCCTCCGAAGCGATGTGCTTGAGCGCCTCGCGCACTGGGGTGCGCGAGGCGCCGTAATGCTCCGCCAGGGCTTCCTCCTCGAGCTTGGTGCCGGGCGGGAGGCGACCGGACAGGATGTCGCGCTCGAGCGCGGCGCGAATCTGCTCCGAGCGTGTCTCGCCGCTGTCCCGGCGCGCCTTACTGGGGCGCGGCGAGGGCGCTTGCGCCGAAGCAGTGCGTGCACTTGTCGTGGGATGGCTCATGGACGCAGGAAATGGGGTCGCGACGTATTGACAAGATCGTACCATCGCGCATACTTGATGTATACACGGCGAGTAACGGTGTATACAAGCACATAGCAGGTAGCGGTATGCACATGAGGAAGCCCCCGAACGCCGCGGCCGGATGCCGCTCGATACCGCGGCTCATTCTGCGTCTTACTGTAATGGTGTGACTTCCTGTCCTTCATGTGTGTCTTCATAGTGCGTCTTGATTTCGCGCGCTGATCACCCATCTCGATGCCGCGCCTGACCCAGGCCTCCCGGACCCAACGCTGCCATAGCCAACCATCACCAGAGAGAGATCTGCCATGTCGAATCCAGTTTCGCGCCGCGCCTTCCTCAAAACCGCGGGTGTCGGCGGCTTGGCCGCGGCCATGGGCGTCTCCGCGCCCGCGGTGTCGCAGGGCCTCACCAAGGTCACCTTCACCACGTCGTGGATCCCCGAGGGCCCGAACCTTTTTGCCTACGTCGCAAGGGACAAAGGCTTCTGGAAGAAGCATGGGCTGGACGTGAGCGTTGCTCGGGGCTCGGGCTCGGGCGCGGCCGCGCAGGCCGTCGGCGCGAACAGCTTCATGTTCGGCATGGGCGCGACGCCGACGGTGATCGCGCAAGCCATGAAAGGCCTGCCGATCGCCTGCATCGGCCAGATCAACTACGACGCGCTGATGGGTATCGGCCTGCTGGCCGATTCGCCGATTCGCACGCCCAAGGATCTCGAGGGCAAAAAGCTCGGCGCCAGCGTGACGTCGGGCGAATATCCGTTCCTTCCCCTGTACGCTAAGAAAGCTGGCTTCGACCTTTCGAAAGTGCAGATCGTGCAGCTCGACTCCAAGGTGCGCGACCGCTCGCTGGTGGAGAAGCTGGTCGACGCGGTCTCGGCGTTCGGCTCGAGCACCATCCCTTCGCTGGCATCGACAGGCGCCGACGTGCGCTTCATGCTGTTCAAGACAGTCGGCATCGAGTTCTACGGCCAGTCGCTCACCACCCAGCCGGCGCGGGTCAAGAGCGACCCCGCCGTCTGCCAGGCCTTCGTGAATGGCGCCATGGAGGCGATCAAGTTCTCCATGACTAATCCGGACGAGGCGCTCGACATCTTCCTCAAGGCTAACGATGAGGTGGCGATGTCCAAGACTGGCAAGGAGTACGCGCGCATCGGCCTCGGCCTCACCAACCTGACCAACCTCGTGCCCGAAGTGGAGCAACACGGCTTCGGCTGGGCCGATCCCGCCAAGGTCAAGAGCCAGGCCGAACTGATCATGGAATACGCGAGTGCGCAGGGAGCCAAGATGCCCGACCTCGGCGAGCTCTTCACCAACCAGTTCGTCGGCAAGCTGAAGCTCACCGAAGCAGAAGCCGCAACGGTGCGCAACAACGTTGCGCCGATACGCAAGTACGTCGCATGACGGTGGAGGCGCCCGCATTCGTCGCCGCCCGCGGCGTGGCGAAGACCTACGCCACCCGCAGCGGCCCGGTGCATGCCGTCGCCAGGGCGAGCTTCACGGCACGCTCCGGCGAATTCGTCTCCCTGCTGGGGCCGAGCGGCTGCGGCAAGAGCACGCTGCTCATGATGATGGCGGGTCTCGAGATCCCGAGCGCCGGAGATCTCACTCTCGCCGGCGACCCGGTGACCGGCCCGCGCCGCGACACCGGCATCATCTTCCAGGACCCGACGCTGCTGCCGTGGAAGACCACGCTGGAGAACGTGCTCTTCCCGATCGACATCCTGAAGCTGCAGCGGCGCGACTACCAGGAGCGGGCGCAGGAGCTCCTGGTGCGGGTGGGCCTGGAGGGCTTCGAGAGCAAGCGGCCGCACGAACTTTCCGGCGGCATGCGCCAGCGGGTGGCAATCTGCCGCGCGCTGATCCACGATCCCCAGGTGCTGCTCATGGACGAGCCCTTCAGTGCGCTCGACGCCATCACCCGCGACCAGATGAACGTCGTGCTGTCGGAGCTCTTGGAGCGGTACCGCAAGACCGTGCTGTTCGTGACCCACAGCATCCGCGAGGCCGTGTACCTGTCCGATCGCGTGCTGGTGATGGGAGGCCGGCCCTCTTCGATCATCCTCGACTTGCCGGTGTCCTTCGAGCGCCCCCGGCCCTTCGAGATCGAGGAAACCCCGGCCTTCTCCGAAGCTTGCCGCACCCTGCGACTCACCATCGAACAGGCCCACGCAGTTCCCGGTGCCGCTGCCGGCGCTCCGGCAATGCATTGAATGGAACGCGCATGGCAGAGTCAGGCAGCAGCAGCCTACGCATGAACATCGGCACGGAGACCGGCGACGCGATCGGCGCGCGGCGAAGCGCCTACATGTGGACCAGCGCGCGGGCCATCGTGCTCCCGGTCGCGCTCGCCTTGGCGGTTCTTTTCGCCTGGGAACTCGCCGTGCGGCTCGGCAACGTTCCCGAGGTGATCCTGCCCGCGCCGAGCGCCATCACCCGAATGATGCTGGACCAGCACGCCATTCTGCTGAAGCATGCGATCCCGACCACCCTCGAATCCGCCGGTGGCTTCGTCATCGCCAGCCTCCTGGGAATCGGTCTTGCCATCCTGATCACCTACTCGACGATCGCCCGCGAGGCGCTCTATCCGAACCTGGTCTTCTTCCAGCTCATTCCCAAGATCGCGCTCGCGCCATTGTTCATCATCTGGCTCGGCATCGGCGCGCAGTCGCGCCTCGCATTCTCGGTGTTCATCGCCTTCTTCCCCATCGTGATCGCCACGACGGCCGGCCTCTTGAGCGTCGATCGCAACATGGTGCGACTGTGCCGGTCGCTCACCGCCACTGAGTGGCAGGTGTTTCGCAGCGTGCGCTTTCCCGCCGCCCTGCCCTACATCTTCAGCGGCATGAAGATCGCGATGACCCTCGCGATCATCGGGGTGATCATCGGCGAGTTCATCACCGCGCAGCAGGGGCTCGGCTATCTCATCATCTTCGCCACCGCGCGCGCCGACACCGTCATCGCCATGGCGGCAATCGCGGTGCTGTGCATCGCCGGCCTCGGGCTGTACGGACTGGTCGCGGCGGCGGAGTGGTTCGCCAACCGCACCTACGGTATGCCGAAGGAATAGCGGTCGTTCGCGGTCGTTTTGCGGTCTTCCGGCGCGCGAGCGCCCGTCCCCGCGCCCGCACCCCACGCCGAAGCAAAAGGAACACGTCATGGATATGCGCTTGAAGGGAATGTCGGTGCTGGTGACCGGCGCGTCCAAGGGTATCGGTCTCGCCACGGCGAAAGCCTTCGCGGCCGAGGGCTGCAGTCTCCACCTCGCCGCGCGCTCCGCCGAAGCGCTCGAGTCGTTGCGCGCCGACATCGTCCGCACCCGCGGCACGGCAGTCGTGGTGCATGCGCTCGACCTGTCGGTGTCGGCTAACATGACGGCGCTGGCGGAGGCCGCCGGAGACGTCGACATCCTGATCAACAATGCCGGCGAGGTGCCGTCCGGACCGATCGAGTCCCTGACGGAGGACGACTGGCGGCGCGGCTACGACCTCAAGCTCTTCGGCTACATCAATCTAACCCGGGCGGTGTACGCGCGCATGAAAAAGCGCCGCTCGGGCGTGATCATCAACGACATCGGCAACTCTGGCGAGAACTGGGATGCCAACTACATCGCCGGGAGCACGGGCAACGCGGCACTGATGGCCTTCACCAAGGCGCTCGGCGGCCAGAGCCTCGACTTCGGCGTGCGGGTGGTCGGGGTCAACCCGGGCCCGGTCGAGACCGATCGCATGGTCAAGATCAACAAGCGCCGCGCGCTCGACTGGTACGGCGACGAGAACCGCTGGCAGGAGCTGCGCGAGAAGTATCCCGGCGGGCGCCCCGCCACGCCGGAAGAGGTCGCCGACCTCATGGTATTCCTGGCCTCGCCGCGCGCCGGCTACATCACCGGCACGGTCGTCACCATCGACGGTGGCATCGCGTCGCGCGGCTCGATCATCAAGGAAAGGACGGTGGAGCGTGCGTAAATTCGAGATCCGTAACCAGCACTTCGACCGCCTGTGCAACACCCCGGGCCTCATGTGGCTGGGCCAGAACACCAATCACTTCCATCCCCATCCGGCAGTCAAGCAGGCGATGCTCGATGCCATCGAGACCGAGCAGTACCACGCCTACGCCCCGCCCGCCGGGTTCGAGGAGCTGCGGCAGATGATCCTCGCCGACCTCGGGCTGCGCGATCAATCGGTGCTCGTGACCGACGGCGCGGTGGAGGCGCTCTACAACGTCTGTCACACCCTGATGAAATCGGGCACGGACTTCGTGACCACGGATCCTGGCTGGAAGTGGCCGCTCGAGTTTGCCCGCGCCGCCGGCGCCAACGTCATCGAGATCCCGATATACAAGCCGGAGAACGGCTACAAGCTCACGGTGGCGCAGCTCGAGGCCGCGGTCACCGACCGGACCCGGATCATCTACCTCGTCGATCCGAACAATCCGCTCGGGGTCTGCTACTCCGCAGCCGAAATCGAGGCCTTCACCGCGATCGCACGCCGGGTGGGCGCGTACTTCCTGCACGACTGCACCTACTTCCATTTCGCCGACGATCACACGCTGGCGGCGAAGTTCTACCCCGAGCGGGCGGTCACGATCTACAGTTTTTCCAAGTGGCTGGGGCTCGCCGGCCTGCGAGTCGGCGCGGTCGTGGCCCATCCCGACCTGATCGAGCGTCTCGCGGCCGCCCCGCCGAACAACCTGGGTTGCAACGTCATCTCCCAGCGCGCGGCCATCGCGGGACTCAGGATCAAGGACGCGTGGTTCCCGGAGATCAACCGCCGCCAACGCCGCAACCAGGCCGAGATCGCCAAGGCCATCGCCAAGGTGCCGGGCATGTCGGTCGCGGTCTATCCGTCGCAGGCCAACTTCCTGGTGATCGAGTGCATCGACGCCGGCATCACCCCCGAAGCGCTGTGCGCGGTCTATCGCGAGCAGAACATCATGATCCGCCAGGGCACTTACCACACCCCGACGTTCGGGCATCGGTTCGTCAAGGTGAGCACGACCGTGCCCGAGGCCTGGGCCGATGCGTTCTGCGCGGCGCTGCCCGAGATGGTGGACAAGGCGCGCGGGCCCGTCGAAGTGGCTGCACTTTTTTGAGGACGCAATCATGAGCTACGCGAAGACCGACGACGGCGTGCGCCTCCATTACGAGGAAGCCGGCAGCGGCACGCCGATCGTGTTCGTGCACGAGTTCGGCGGCAACTACCGGAGCTGGGAGCTGCAGATGCGGCATTTCGCCCGCACCCACCGCTGCATCACGTTCGCCGCGCGCGGCTACCCGCCCTCCGACGTGCCTGCCGATGTCGAGTCCTATTCGCAGCTGCGCGCGGTACAGGACATCGTCGCGGTGATGGATGCGGCCGAGGTCGAACGGGCGCACATCGTCGGCCTGTCGATGGGCGGGTTCGCGGCGCTGCATGTCGGCCTGGAATGCCCGCAACGTGCGCTCGCGCTGGTCGTGGCCGGCGCGGGCTACGGCGCGGAGAAGGCATTCGAAACCTACTTCCGCGATGTCTCCCTCGAGGTCGCGAAGCAGTTCGAGTCGCAGGGCAGCATGCGATTCGCCGCGACCTACTCACTCGGCGCGTCGCGCGTGCAGTTCCAGAACAAGGATCCGCGCGGCTGGCAGGAATTCGCCGACCTCCTCGCCCAGCATTCCGACGTCGGCGCGGCCAATACCATGCGCGGCGTGCAGGCCCGACGGCCGTCGCTCTACGATCTCGAAGAGCGCTTGCGGACGATGCGCGTGCCGACCCTGGTCATGACCGGAGACGAGGATGATCATTGCCTGCAACCGGCGATCTTCCTGAAAAAAACGATTCCCGCCTGCGGCCTCGCGGTGCTGCCCAAGACCGGGCACACCTTGAACCTCGAGGAGCCCGAACTCTTCAATCGCCTGGTCGGGGACTTCATCGTCCAGGTCGAGGCCGGTCGCTGGACCGAACGTGATCCGCGCGCGGTGCCCGCGCAGATCATGCGGACTGCATGACCAAACCATCAGATCCGGCGGCGTGCGTCGACGCGTCGCGGCTCTGGGACCGGCTCGAGCGCATGGCGCGCCACGGCGCGCTGCCCGGCGGCGGGGTGAATCGCCAGGCGCTTTCGGCGGAAGAGATCGCGGCCTGGCGAGAACTCGTCGGCTGGGCACGCGCGCTCGATCTCGGCGCGTTCACCGATCCTGCTGGCAATCTGTTCCTGCGCCTCGAAGGATCCGACGCCGATGCCGCGCCGGTGGTGACCGGATCGCACCTCGACAGCCAGCCGACCGGGGGTCGGTTCGACGGCGTCTATGGCGTGCTCGCAGGACTCGAAGCCGTGCAGGCCATCATGGCCGCCGGCATCACTCCGCGGCGGCCGATCGAAATCGTGGCCTGGATGAACGAGGAGGGCTCGCGCTTCGCGCCCGGCATGATGGGGTCGGCGGCCTTCACCGGCGCGACGCCCTTAGAACGCTTCCTCACCGTGCGCGACAAGGCCGGCATCACCGTCGGCCAGGGGCTCATGGACCTGGCCGTGGCGTTCCCGGACCTGTCGACGCGCCCGCTCGGCCGAACGGTGAGCGCGTACGTCGAGGCGCACATCGAGCAGGGCCCGGTGCTGGAACGCGAAGGCTACACGGTCGGCGTGGTCACGGGCATCCAGGGCAAGCGCACCTTCCGGGTCAGCGTGCGTGGCGAGGAAGCGCACGCGGGCACCGCGACCCGGCGCGAGCGCAAGGATGCGTTGCTCGCCGCGGTGCGGATGATCGATGCGCTGGCCGACGCGATGCATGACGACGCGGACGTCGTGAAATTTACCGTCGGCAGACTGGACGTGAAGCCGAACGCCCCGTCGGTCGTGCCCGCTTCAGCGGACTTCTCTATCGATCTGCGCCACGTCGATTCGGCCATCCTGCAGGCGCTGGGC
This sequence comes from Casimicrobiaceae bacterium, assembly GCA_039915505.1. Lineage (GTDB taxonomy): Bacteria > Pseudomonadota > Gammaproteobacteria > Burkholderiales > Casimicrobiaceae > CAIWHR01. The sequence continues at coordinate 17,350 of JBDSND010000139.1, read as the reverse complement.
GATCGCATCGGCCCACTGTGCGAAGCGCACCAAGGACCATGCACGGTCGGGGTCACCGAGCTCACCACCGCGATGTCACTCGAATTCCCGGCGACGATGACCGAGCTCATTCGCCGCAGCGCCCGTGCTCTGGGCATCCCCACCATGGACCTGCCCTCCGCGGCCGGCCACGACGCGCGCTTCCTGCACGCCGTCTGCCCCACCGGCATGATCTTCGTGCCCTGCAAGGATGGGGTCAGTCACAGCTCGGCGGAATCCGCGAAGGCGGAGGATCTGGCTGCCGGGACGCGGGTGCTGGCGAACGTGCTGGTCGAGCTCGCGAACGCCTAGAGCGAGCGTACGCCCGCCTACGGATGACCGTCGCCGAGCAGGATCGGATACAGCGATGCCACCAGCAGCAGGGCCATGAGGACGTTGAAGATGCGGATCGCGCGCGGGTCCTTCAGCACTCGCTGCAAACCCGCGCCGAATCCGAGCCAGGTGCCGGCCGAGGCCGCGCCCAGGACGCAGAACAGGGCCGCGATGACAATCACGTTGAATGGAAACGGCGCGACCGACGCATAGGTGGAAACGGCCCCGACCGACATGACCCAGGCCTTGGGGTTGACCCACTGAAAGGCTGCCGCCTGCAAGAATCCGATCGGGGCGCCGGCGGACGTCGTACCCGTCGCGCGCTGCCCGGGCGGTGGCGCCGTCGCGATCTGCCAGGCGAGGTAAAGAAGATAGGCCGCGCCGGCGTACTTGAGCACCGCGTAGGCGGCGGGCCAGGTGTGGAAAAAGGCGCCCAGGCCGATGCCGACGAGCAACACCATCACCGTGAAGCCGAACACCACGCCGAGCAGATGCGGCATGCCCCGGCGGAATCCGAAGTTGAGCCCCGACGCCATCAGCATCAGGTTGTTTGGCCCCGGGGTGAAGAGCGTGACGGCGCAGAACAGGGTGAGGGCGAGCAGCAGGTCCATGCAGTCGGTCGTGCAGTCGATGCGAAGGAAGCATTGGGGTCCGGCACCCCACGTCGGCCGGACGATGCGCAGGCGTTATCATGCACCTGGGACACTGGTGGGCAGCAAGACATAGGAGTCAAGGGTGCGAGCACGAATCGTCGGCGAGTCTATCGAGTGGGCGTCGCAGGGCCCCGCCCTGCTTCCCTAAATCCCGCGACGGTCGAGTCTGCATGCGACGGTCGAGTCTGCATGCGACGGACGGGTCCGCAGACGAGGACCAAGTCCGCATGCGACTCGCGCGACCTCGCAGGCTTCGGTCCGCCTTGATAGGAAAGGTGACGCGATGACAGCCCCGCGTACGAACGAGTACGGCCAGCCGATCGGCCCACCGCTTCCGCAATGGCACGCCCGGCCGATGCCGCCGCGAACGGCCATGACCGGGCGTTGGGCCGTCGTCGAGCGGCTCGATGCGGCGCGGCACGGCGCGGACCTCTACGCCGCGTTCAGCGCGGCTCCGGATGGCCGCGACTGGACGTACATGCCGGCCGGCCCTTTCAAGGATCGCACCGCGTTCGACGCGTATCTCGCCCGGATCGAGAAGAGCGCCGACCCGATGCATCACGCCATCGTCGACACGCGCACCGGTCGCGCAGTCGGTAGCGCAGCCCTGATGCGCATCGACCCCGCCAACGGCGTGATCGAGGTGGGTCACATCAGCTATTCGCGCAGCCTCCGGCGCACCGCGGTCGCGACCGAGGCGATGTACCTCCTGATGCAACGCGTTTTCGACGAGCTCGGCTACCGCCGCTACGAATGGAAATGTGACAGCCTCAATGCCCCGTCACGGGCTGCTGCCTTGCGCTACGGCTTCGTGTTCGAAGGCATCTTCCGGCAGGCGATCGTCTACAAGAGCCGCAGCCGCGACACCGCATGGTTCTCGATCACCGATGCGGAATGGCCGCGGCTCTCCGAAGCCTATGCGCAATGGCTCGCGCCCGGGAACTTCGATGCCAAGGGCATGCAACGACGCCCGCTGCACGCGATGATCGACGCCGCCCGCCAGGCGGACTAGGTGCGCGGCCGTTCTACGGGCCGCATGCAAGCCTCGCGCAGCCGGCCGGGCATTCGCGCCGGATGAGCATCCGATGCTGTTCGATCCCGCGCGCCACGAATCTCTGACCGCGATGGCGTGGGACGCCGATCGCGTCCGTGCCGCGATCACCGCCATCGCGGCAGACACCGAGGCGCGCTACGTTCCGACGGCCCGAGGGGGAACTGCCAATTCGCCAGCCGCTGATGGGTCCACCGCTGATGGGTCCACCGCTGATCGGCCCACAGCGGATCGGCTTGGCCGACCGGGCGCCGATGACCAAACCGCCTACTGGCCGATTCACCCCCTCGATCTCGAAGCCGGCGATGACCCGGACCTGCCGGCCACCAGCCTCTACTTCGGCGCGTGCGGAGTCGCGTGGGCATTGCACCGTCTCCAGGATGTCGGAGCGATCATGCTGTCGCGCGATTACCGTGACGACCTCGATGCACTCGTGGCGCGCAATCGCCGCTGGCTCGCGTCCGAAGCCGAGCAGGCCTCCTACCTCATGGGTGACGTCCCGATCCTCATGCTGGCATTCGGCGCGCGGCCGGACGCGGCCCTCGCCGAGCGCCTCGCGGCACTCATCGCCGCCAACATCGACCATCCCGCACGGGAGCTCATGTGGGGCGCGCCGGGCACGCTGCTCGCCGCCGCGTTCCTCCACGAGCGGACCGGCGACGCGCGCTGGTCCATGATGTTTCGCCGCACCGCCGAGCGCCTCTGGTCACAGCTCGAATGGTCCTCCGTACACGCCTGTCACTACTGGACGCAGGACCTGTACGGCCGGCGGTCGACCTACCTCGACGCCGTGCACGGCTTCGTCGCCACGGCCTCGGTGCTTATTCGAGGTCGGCGGCTGCTGCCTGCCGACGCGTGGAGCGCGTGGTCGCGATGCATCGCCGACACGGTGACGCGCACCGCCAGCCACGAGGGCGCGCTGGTCAACTGGCGCCCTGAACTCGATACGACGGGCGGCATGTCCAAGATGCTGCTGCAGTTCTGCCACGGCGCGCCCGGCTTCGTGATATGCCTCGCCGACTTTCCGGGGCCCGAGCTCGACGCACTGCTACTCGCCGCGGGCGAAACCATCTGGACCGCCGGCCCGCTGGTCAAGGGATCCAACCTCTGCCATGGCACGGGCGGCAACGGCTACGCATTTCTGAAGCTCTACCGACGCACGGGTGACACCCGGTGGCTCGACCGCGCCCGCGCCTTCGCCATGCACGGCATCGCCCAGGCCGAGGCTGCGGCCCGGCGTCATGGCCAGGGGCGCTACTCGCTATGGACGGGCGACCTCGGCTTGGCGATCTATCTATGGGACTGCCTGCACGGGTCAGCGCGCTTTCCGACGCTCGATGTCTTTTACCCAGGCTGAGTTCTTCCCAGAAATGGGGGTCAGACTCGACTTCCGCGGCATGGCCCAGCGTCCGCGGTCTGCGGCCAAATGGAAAGTCGAGTCTGACCCTACTTCATATCCCTACTTCGTATTACGGCGACCCGCGGACCGTGCCGCGGCCGTCCCGATCGTGAACGCTGCCGAACTCCGATGTGTCCCGGCTTCGAACAACCGGCGCGTACGAGAGGTGGGCGGCACCGATCCATCGGCGACCGTCAGCGGGCGACACGCTATTGCTTGACAGCACCGGCGGTAAGCCCTGCGACAAGGTAGCGCTGTAGCGCCACGACCAACGCCAGCACCGGAACGAGTTGCACGGTTGCTGCGGCAAAGATGACGCCCCATTGCACGCCCTCCACCGTTCCCAGCATCTCCCCGATCACCACAGGAGCCGTTCGCGCGTTGCGGGTGGTAAAGATCATGGCGAATACGTACTCGTTCCAGGCAAACACCGTTACAAAGATGGATACCGCGATGACCCCCGGCACGACCAGGGGTAGAACGACGCGCAGCAGGATGGTGAGCAGCCCGCCGCCATCGACGGCGGCGGCCTCCTCCAGTTCGATGGGGAGTTGCGAGATGAACGTCCGCATGATCCAGGTCGCGAGACTCACATAGAAGGCCGCGTAAAGCAGCATGAGCAGAGCGTGGGTGTCGTTCATCCGTAAGACGTTAAGGATTGGAAAGAGCGGTACCGTGATGATGATCGGCGGGAGCATGCGTGCCGCGAGCATTCCGAATGCGGTCCCGTTCAGGATTCTGGCTCGAAACCGTGCGTAGACGTAGCCGGCCAGGGTCGAGGACGCCACGGCGAGAAAGACGGTGCCGATGGTCACGATGGCGCTATTCGCAAGTCCGCGAAAGAATTCGGGGCGCGTGGCCCACAGCGTCGCGTAGTTCTCGAGCGTGGGGCGAAACAGCAGCTTCGGAGGGACTTCGAAGATCTCGCGGGCTTCCTTGAACGACGAGAGCACCACGAGGAGTATCGGGATGATCGACCAAACGATCGCAAGCGCGATCAGCAGGCCCCGGACGAGTTGCCCAAGTCGGGTGCGCCTACGCACTGCGCGACACTTCGGTATACATGCGTCGTAGATAGGGCAAGGCAATGATGAGCGACATTATCAGCATGAAACAGCCGGTAGCGGAGGCCATTCCAAACTGGTGGTACTTGAACATCTCCCGGTACAGGTAGATTGCCAGGAGCTCCGACAGTCGCGCCGGCCCTCCTTCGGTCAACAGCCACACTTCGGCGAAGGTGCGAATCGCGAAGATGTAGCGAAACACGACGGCCAGCAGGATTGCCGGCGTGATCATCCGAAGGGTGAGGAGCCTGAACTCCTGCCACCGCGAGGCGCCGTCGATCTCCGCCGCCTCGATGATCTCCTTGGAAATGGTGGTAAGCGCGGCGTAGAGGATCAGGAAGGTGAAGGGCAGGTGGTGCCAGATCGCGATCGTTCCGGCGAGCAGCAGGGTCTCGACCGGATTGGTGCTCCAATCGAGCTGCCCCATGCCCAATCGGGCGAGCAGCTGGGAAATCATCCCGACATCGGGTTCGAACATGTAGCGCCACATGACGATGCCGCTGCTTTCGGTGATGGCATACGGCGCGAGGATGACAGCGATGATCAAACCCTTGTAGCGCAGGGGTGGCGCGAGCAGGACGGCAAGCCCGAGACCCAACAACAGCTCGACGTATACGATGCCATTGACGACGTAGAACGTATTCCAGAAAGCCCGCCAGAAGATGGGGTCGGCAAAGAGTTGCGCATAGTTGGCGAGTCCGACAAAGCTCGCGGCTTGCCCGTAAGTAGACGTGTGGAAGCTGAGCCAGCCGACGTAGAAGGCCGGCATGACGAGGAAGGCCGCCAACAGGAGCAGCGTCGGCGCCAGCATCGCGTAATGCGGGAGCCGCACTCGCCGACGATCGCCGACACGCCGGGCGAGCCGGGGTGCCCGCCCCCGCCCCGGCGCCGACCCCGTAAGCGCTGTCCCGACGATCTCTGACGATAGCGACCGTTCGGTCATCTGCTTTTGCGACCCCGACTACGTGGGCAGGAGTAGCTGCACGCGCTTCTTGACGTCGCTCATCGCGGTCTGTGGATCCTTGGTTCCCAGCATCGCGATGCCGATCTCCTCGATGAGCACATCCATCGCCTTGGCCGAGTTCGCAAAGCCGGGCACCACGAGTCGGGCGCTGCCGAGAGCCTGTTTCTCGGCCGCGGCATAGGGGATCAGCGCTTTGACTTTCGGATCTTCATAGGCAGAGGGGCGCACGGGACCGTTGCCGTTGAGGGTCTCGGCGATGGTGCTCTCGGGCTGGGAGAGAGCCTTGATGAAACTCCAAGCCTTGTCCTTATTGCGACTGTTGCGCGGAATGGCCATCGCCCAGACGGACGTTTTCGCAGGCATCGGCTTGCCGTCGCTGCCCAGGGGCAGCGCCATGACCGCGATCTTGCCGGGGTACTTGCTCGCCTTGGGATCGTTGTAACTCAGGTAACGATTGAATGGATTGTTGGTCATTGCAGCCCGGCCCTGCTGCATGAACGTCGTCACATCCTCCGTTTTCAGATTCATCGAATTTTTCGGGAGGACGCCCTTGCGATAGAGGTCGACCAGAACCGCGACGCCGCGGACGGCCGCCGGCTGATCGATCACGATCTTGTAATCGGATGTGATGAAGTCGCCGCCATAGGCCCGAATCCAGTCGATAGGCGTTGCTGGATCGTCGAAGTTGATCACCAGACCGTAAACCTGAATCCCGTCGGCGCGCTTGAACGTCAGCGTCTCCGCCAGAACAATGGCCTCGTCGATCGTCTTGGGCGGCCCGGCCACCTTCCGCTCAGCGAAGAACTCGGTGTTGTAGTGCAATCCGTGAGTCGCGTGACGGAACGGCACCGCGGTGAGCTTGCCGCCGAAAGTGTGCGCCGCGATCATCCCGGCGGGAATCTCGCTGAAGTCGTTGATGGGATCCTTCGCCTGCCACGCGCGGAGGTCTTCGAAGAGCCCCGCAAATTGGGGGCCGGTGTAGCGATCGAGGATGAACACGACATCGGCATTGCCTTCCGCAAGGCTCGCTTCCTTGAAGGCACGCTCGTTGGCAGCCTCGACGCCGAAGGTGAGCCACTCGACGTCGGTGCCCTGCTTGGCGCGCCACGCGGCGGTCACATCGCCGCCGAGGCCGGTCGTAGCCGCCGTTTTATGCACGGCGTGACCAATGACGGTCAGCCGGTCCGCCGCGTGAGCACCGCCGACGGCGAACGGACCCGATATCGCAGCGGCCACGGCGCCTGCGAGACCCTTCAAGACATTTCTGCGGGATTGCACGATTCTTCTCCTTGGTGCGCTCGATTCGGCTGGGGTGGGCGGGGGCCGGTGCGCTATTTTCTTCGGCGCGCCGGGATGGATTCAGCGACGGCGAGTTCCTGCCGTTCCAGCACGAAATCGCGTGCGCAGGCGATATGGCTTTCCATGGCCTGCACGGCGCACTCCGGATCGCGGCGCCGGATGGCATCGAATACCGCGATGTGCTCGGCGTGAATGCGCCGCGCGCGCTCAGGCATGTCGCGATCACCGAAGGTCGTGACGTCGAGGCGCTCCGCGCCGATGAAGTTGGGAATCATTTCCACCGTTTTCAGGTAGAACGGATTATGGGTTGCGCGCGCGACCGCGCGGTGAAAATCGAAATTGAGATCGGCCAGGAGATGCAGCACCGCGGTGTCGAGCGCGCTGGCCGCCCGGTCGAGCGTGCGCTCCAAGTCCGCAAGATCGCTCGGCCCGCGGCGCTCCGCGGCCATCGATGCCGTGGCGGATTCCACCGTGATCCGAAATTCGTAGGAGCTCAGCAAGTCCGAAACGGTGCGAATCGGCGGATATGCGCGCGTTCCTGGAAGCTCACCCTTCAGCACGACGCTGCCTGATCCGCGCTGGGAGCGGACGAAGCCCGCTTCCTTCAGCTTGGCGAGCGCGTCCCGAATCACCGGGCGCGACACGCCGAACCGTTTGCTCAGCTCGCCTTCGGGTGGCAGCTTGCATCCCCTGGGAAACTCACCGCGTGCAATCAGGCGAGACAGCTGCTCGTGGACGATCTCGGCGAGCTTGCGGGGGCCGCGACCGGCTCGCGCTGCGACCGCGACACCGCCGGAAAATTGCTGTGCGGGCACTACGTCCATGGGTTATTGCGGACGTTCGCCGAGCGTCGTTAGACGATGCATCCGGCGCCGCCCCATCCCTACGAAGGCATCGCGCCGATGCATCGTGCAGCGATTGTCCCAAATGATCAGGTCACCGACCCGCCACTCCTGCGTCCACACATCCTCGGGCCTGGCCGCCGCGGACCAGAGCACGTCGAGCAGATCCTCGCTCTCGGCGAGTGGCAGGCCGGGGATGTAGGCGCCGAAACGCCGGCCGAGATAGAGGGCCTTGCGTCCCGACTCGGGGTGATGCCGCACGATCGGATGCTGGGGTCCGGGCAATTCCCTGGGATCGTGCGTTCGGATGTCGCGATAGCCGGGTCGGGGCACGCCCTGGGCCGTATGACTTTCCTGATGCTTGATCTTGAACGGCGCGATCTGGCGCTTCACCTCGTCGGACAGGCGCTCGTACGCGTTGTACATATTGGCAAAACTGGTATTGCCACCGGTGGGCGGGACTTCCCGTGCGATCAGGAAGGTATAGCCGGACGGACGCTCGACGAAGCCTTGATCCGTGTGCCAGTTCAGTTCCGAGTCACCGTGATCGCCGACCGGCTTGCCGTCCTCGGTTACGTTCGAGACAACGGTCATTTTCGGCGATTCCTTGACATAGACCGGACGCGAACGGCTGAACTCCGGCGAGCCTTCCAGGTCGCCGAATCGCTCGGCGAGTCGCGTGAAGGCTATGTCGTCGAGGGAATAGCCGCGCAGGCGAACCACCAGGTGCTCCCGCAGCGCCGCCTTGATCAGGCCAACACCATCCGCTGCCGCGGCCTGCAAGTCCACATCGACCACGTCCGCACCCAACGCACCACCGGCCGGACACACATTCGAAGCCGCAAGCGTCGTATCTATCATGGCATTCCCAGAAATGCGGACCGGCGACGGAGGCCACGGTCCGGGTTGCGATCACCACCATGCAAGTATCGGGTCGGCCTCAAGAATTGTCAACGTTGTAAGTTTGTTGCGACCGGCGACGCTTAGAACGCGGTCACCATGGACGATCAGCGAGCAAACCAGCCGAAGCGTGGGGCATGTCAATGTTTACATTGTTGTTGACACGGCGCGATAAGCGTCTCGAGACGCTCCCGCGCCGCTTGCCCGAGTCTCCAGTCGGGGCCGACCGGACTCAGGGTCTGGGTGGTCGGCGGGACGTGCCGGCCGCGCATCAGCCAGCGTACCGCGCCGCCGTTGGTGCGTCCGTGCCAGAGAAGCTCGGCGCGACCGTCGCCATCGAGATCCCGGACCGGGGTCGCGTCCCACTCGGCCGTAGGCACGGACGCCAGGAGGTCGGTGTCGGCGAGCGCTGCCCCCTCCATGTACCAGATCGCGGTCGCGCCGCTTGCCTGGTTGCGCCAGAAGATATCGCTCCGGCCGTCACCATCGAAGTCGTCGATGCCTACCGGCCGCCAATCACCGGCGCCGACGCTCGCCGGAAAACCGGTTGCGAACGTGCCATCGGCCTGCAGGAGATAGACGGCCACCTGCCCGGTGCGAGGCTCGAACCACAGGAAGTTGGATACGCCATTGCCATCGAAATCGCCGACACCGCCGAGGACGAACGAGCGCGGTACGCCTGCGTAGTCTCTGAATTCGGCAAGGAGCGCGGTCGGCGACAGGTACCAGATGCGAAGGCGACCATCCGCGGCGTTGCGCCATGCGAGATCGGACTGGCCGTCGCCATTGAAGTCGCCGATCCCGGCGAGCATCCAGTCCGAGCGGCGGCCAACACTTCCCGGAAAGCTCGCGCTGCCGATGGCGGTGGCCGAGCCCATGAGCCAGATCGCCGCCTGGCCCGACGCGGGCTCGAACCAGACGATGTCGAGGATGCCGTCGGCGTTCACGTCGGCGGTACCCTTGACTTGCCAAGAGGCGGGCGCGCCCGGAGGAAACCCCGTCACGACCTCGCTGGGGCCGGGACCGGTGAACTGCCACGACGCATTGGTGCCGGTGTTGGTCCCGCTGGCGGCGCGCCAGAGTGCATCGAGGCCGGCCGCGCCGGCCGGGCAAGCCAGCCCGAGGCCGAGTGCGATGATCAGCCAGCGCATGACGTAGCCGGACGAAGAGCACGTGCGTTTAGGATGCAAGTCACCAATGGTTCAGCAGCGTGGCGCCGGAATCCGGGGTGGCCATGCTCCCGTCCCGTGCGGCGCGATCTCCCACATGGCAGCGGTGGACTTTCCGACTTGCAGGACGCGCGGGGGCCGCTATCGCGGGATCCCGACTCGGGAGCGCTGTGCAGGAATGAGTCCAGGCAATCGCACGACCTCGGACGCGTCACGCCAAAGTCGCCGCCCTACTCCACCGTCACCGACTTCGCCAGATTCCTCGGCTTGTCCACATCGGTGCCGCGTATCACCGCGGTGTGATACGCCAGCAGCTGGAGCGGCACGACGTGGATGATCGGTGACAGCTCGCCGGCGTACTCGGGCAAACGGATCACATGGATGCCTTCGGATGGCTGCAGGTGGCTGTCCAAGTCGGCGACTACGTAGAGCTCGCCGCCGCGCGCACGCACTTCCTGCAGGTTGGACTTGAGTTTCTCGAGCAGCGCGTCGTTGGGCGCAATGGCGACCACTGGCATGGCGGCATCGACCAGCGCCAGCGGGCCGTGCTTCAACTCTCCGGCCGGGTACGCCTCGGCGTGGATGTAGGAGATTTCCTTGAGCTTGAGCGCGCCTTCCAGCGCGATCGGGTAGTGCAGGCCACGGCCGAGGAAGAGCGCGTTCTGCTTCTTGGTGAACTGCTCGGCCCAGGCGATGATCTGCGGCTCGAGCGCCAGCGCACCCTGCAACGCGGCCGGCAGATGGCGCAGGCCGCGGATCCATCTCTCCTCGGCGACTTCGTCGAGTCGACCGCGCAGCTTGGCCAGGGTCAGCGCCAGCAGGAAATGGGCGACCAGCTGGGTGGTGAAGGCCTTGGTCGAGGCGACGCCGATCTCGGTACCGGCGCGGGTGAGATAGGACAGCGCGGTCTGCCGCACCATCGAGCTGGTGCCGACGTTGCAGATGGTGAGGGTGTGCCGATGGCCGAGCGCCTTGGCGTGCTTCAGGGCGGCGAGGGTGTCGGCCGTCTCGCCGGACTGCGACACGACGACCACCAATGCGTTGGGATTGGGCACGGTGTCGCGATAGCGGTACTCGCTCGCGATCTCCACCTGGCAGGGAATTTTCGCCAGGGACTCGATCCACTGCTTGGCGACGAGGCCGGAGTAGTAGCTGGTGCCGCAGGCAAGGATCAGTACGCTGTCGACGGCACCCAGGATCTCGGCCGCGTTCGCTCCGAAGATCGCGGCATCGATCCGATCGATCCCTTCGAGCGTCTCGGCGACCGCCCGCGGCTGCTCGAAAATCTCCTTCTGCATGTAGTGCCGGTAGGGCTCGAGCTGCACGGCATCGCTCGACAGGCTGATGTTCACCACCGGCCGCTCGACCCGCACCCCGGCGGTGTCGTACAACACGTAGCCTTCGCGGCGCACGTCGGCGACGTCGCCCTCCTCGAGATAGGCCACATGCCGGGTCACCGACAACAATGCGGCGGCGTCGGAGGCCACGAAGTGATCGTCCTCGCCGATGCCCACCACCAGCGGACTCCCTTGCCGCGCGCACACGACGCGCCCCGGCTCGCGTGCCGAGATCACGGCGATGGCGTACGCGCCGTGAAATTGCGCGACCGCGGCCTGAACAGCACGCAAGAGGTCCCCACCGCCCTCGGCGTGCCAGTGGGCATGAACCAGGTGCGCGATCACCTCGGAGTCAGTCTGGGTGGCGAACACGTAGCCCTTCGCCAGCAGCTCGTCGCGCAGGGACTCGAAGTTCTCGATGATGCCGTTGTGCACCACCGCGACCTCGCCGCCCGACGTATGCGGATGCGCGTTGGTCGGCGTCGGCGCGCCGTGGGTGGCCCAGCGGGTGTGGGAGATGCCGGTAGTGCCGTTGAGGCCCGACGATTCTGCCTGCTTGGCGAGATCGGCGACCCGCGCGGTGGTCACCAGCCGCGAAAGCTCCATGCCTGCGGCGACGTGACCGTTCACGCTTCGGAGCACGGCGAGACCGGTCGAGTCGTAGCCGCGATACTCGAGGCGACGCACGCCGTCGATCAGCACCGGGACAACGTTACGGATGGAGGTTGCGCCTACGATGCCGCACATGGGGGGACCTCGCTCGTCAACGCCACAGGGGCGTGTTCATGGCATTTGCCTGCTTGCAGGCGGTGAGCTGCGTGCCGCGCAGGCCATTGCAGCGTTCCGCCTTCAGCGCCATGCGGTTGTGCGCCTCGCACATGGCCCGGGCCGCCGCCGGCACCCGCCGGCAATCCTCTGTGACCGGCACGACGATCACTTCCTTGGCGCAGCGGTGCCGTTCGTCGCCCGTCTTGCCGGCGCAGACCTCGTTCTTGCGCTGGACCATCTCACACTTCGCCTGCATGTCGGGGACAAGCTTGTCGCAGTCCATCTGGGCGGCCGCCGCACCGCTCCAGAGCATGACGCCACACGCGGCGGCGATCGAGATTCGGGACAGGTTCATGACTTGCCTTTCACGGGACGCTTCCAGCCGGCGATGCTGACCTGCCGCGCCCGTGACACCGTCAGGGCATTCGGCGGTGCGTCGCGGGTCAGGGTCGTGCCCGCACCGAGCGTAGCATTGCGACCGACGGTGACCGGGGCGACCAGCTGGGTGTCGGAGCCGATGAAGGCACCATCCTCGATGACGGTGCGGTGCTTGTTCGCGCCATCGTAGTTGCAGGTGATCGTACCCGCGCCGATGTTGACGTCGGCGCCCACGGTCGAGTCGCCGATGTACGCCAGGTGGTTGGCCTTGCTGCGCAGGCCGACGGTCGAGGCCTTGACTTCGACGAAGTTGCCCACGTGTACCTCGGCCGCGAGGTCGGCGCCCGGCCGCAGGCGGGCATACGGACCGATCCGGCAATTCGCGCCGACGGTGGCCTCGTCGCAATGCGAGAAGGGCGCGACGATGGTGCCGGCGCCAACCGTGGTGTTGCGCAACACGCAGTGCGCCCCGATCTCTACGCCTTCGCCCAGTGTCACCGCGCCTTCGAACAGGGTGTTGACGTCGATGCGCACGTCGCGCGCACAGGTGAGGGCGCCGCGAATGTCGATTCGGTCCGGGTCGGCGATCCAGGTTCCGGCCGTGAGCAGCGCATCGGCCTGGCGGCGCTGCACGATGCGCTCCAGCTCGACCAGCTGGCGGCGATCGTTCACGCCGCGCACATCGCGCTCGTCGGCAACACAGCGTGGCACGACCGGCACCGCGTCGCGCACCGCCATGGCGACGATGTCGGTCAGCAGGAACTCGCGCTGCACGTTGTCGTCCGAGAGCTCGGCGACCCAACGCGCGAGGTGCTCGGTCGGCGCCGCGAGCATGCCGCTGTTGATCTCGTCGATGGCACGCTCGCCGCCGTCGGCATCCTTTTCCTCGACGATGGCCCGTACCGCACCGTCGGCAGCGCGCACGATGCGCCCCAGTCCGTGCGGGTCCGGCACGCGTGCGGTGAGCAGGGCGAGCGCTCCGTCGCGGGCCGCGGCCGCGAGTGCAGCGAGATCGTCGGCACAGACGAGCGGCGCGTCGCCGATCATGACCAGGGTGACACCCTCGCACGGCAGCGCCGCCAGCGCGTGCTTGACGGCATCGCCAGTGCCGCGCGGCGGCTCCTGCCGGACCAGCGTCACGTTCTCGCCAGCAAGCGCCGCGCCGACGCGCTCCGACTCGTGACCGATCACGACCGCAATGCGCGCGGGAGAGAGCGCTCGTGCGGCCGCGAGCACGTAGGCGATGATGGTGCGACCCGCTAGCGAGTGCAGCACCTTGGGGAGCGACGAGTGCATCCGCTTGCCCTGACCGGCGGCGAGCACGATGACCTGGAGGGAGGAATTCGACACGGCGGAGGAGAGAACGAACGAGACCTGTGATGATACGGCATGCCCCGCGCCTGGCGCGGGTCCGTCGGACCTGCGGAGCGCGTCCGCGGGCCGGCGGCGTTGTCCGCGACAACCGGTGCTGGGCAACGCCGCGTCGGCCAGGCGGCTGGCCGAAGCCGGATGCTGGAGTAAACTTGGCGACCGCGGAGGTGTGCTTACCACCGCCGTAGCCAACACGACGCCGCAAAGGCGCTTCACGACCTGGAGGAAACATGCTGCTCATCCGTTCGATCGTCGCCGCTGCGCTCGCGCTCGGCATCACGGGATTCGCCGCAACCGCAAGCGCTGCCGACGCCTGCAAAAGCCGCGGCGAGCTCGACACCATGTACTGCGATAGCAATGGCGACATGGTGGCCGACGCGCCAACCGACTCGAAGAAATGGAAGAACCCGTCCACGATCGTGTTCACCTACACCCCGGTCGAGGATCCGGCGGTGTACGAGAGCGTGTTCAAGCCGTTCACCAACCACCTGTCGTCGTGCCTCAACAAGAAGGTGGTCTTCTATCAGGTCCAGTCGAACGCATCCGAGATCGAGGCGATGCGCTCGGGGCGGCTGCACGTCGGCGGCTTCTCGACCGGGCCGACGGCCTTCGCGGTGAACCTTGCGGGCGCCGTACCGTTCGCGGTCAAGGGCGATGCCAGCGGTTTCCAGGGCTACACCCTGCTCCTGATCGTGAAGGCGAACTCGCCCTTCCAGAAGATCACCGATCTCAAGGACAAGAAGGTGGCGCACACGTCACCATCCTCCAATTCGGGTAACCTCGCGCCGCGGGCACTGTTCCCCGCCCTCGGCCTTACCCCCGACAAGGATTACAAGGTCATCTTTTCCGGCAAGCACGACCAGTCGGTGATGGGCGTGAACTCCGGCGACTACGACGCCGCGGCGGTGGCTTCCGACGTATTCCATCGCATGGCCGAGCGCGGCCAGGTCAAGGAAAGCGACTTCCGGGTGCTCTACAAGAGTCAGAAATTCCCGACCTCGTCGTTCGCCTACGCGCACGACCTCGAACCGAAGCTGGTCGATAAGATGCTGACGTGCTTCTACGACTACCGCTTCCCGCCGGAGATGAAGAAAGCGTTCGACGGCGCCGATCGGTTCTTCCCGATCAACTACAAGACCACCTGGGCCGTGGTGCGCGATGTCGCCAAGGGCTCCGGCGGTGCGTTCGACAAGTCAAGCTACGACAAGGAAACCGCGCGCGAAGCCGCGGAAGCCGCCAAGAAGAAATCATGAACGACGCCCGTCCGACTGCGGCGGCGGTGCCTGTGGGCGCCGTCGCCGCTTCGGGCGGCGAGACCGGCGCCGCGCTGACCCTATCCCGTCTTTCCAAGTCCTACGTCGCCGGCGTGCCGGTGCTGCAGGACATCAACCTCAGTATCGCCCCGCGCGGCATCACGGCGATCATCGGTCCTTCGGGCACCGGCAAGTCGACCCTCATCCGCTGCGTCAATCGCCTGGTCGAGCCATCGACGGGCTCGATCCTGTTCGAAGGCGAGGACCTCGCCCGGCTCTCGCGCAGCGACCTGCGCCGCGCGCGCCGGCATATCGGCATGGTCTTCCAGGAATACAACCTGGTCGAGCGCCTGACGGTGATGGAAAACGTGTTGTCCGGCCGGCTGGGGTACGTATCGGCATGGGCCGCATGGCGGCGCAAGTTCCCGCGCGCCGACATCGACCGCGCCTACGAGCTCCTCGACCTCGTTGGCCTCGCGAACTTCGCCACCCAGCGCGCCGATGCCCTGTCGGGCGGACAGCGGCAGCGCGTCGGCATCGCCCGTGCGGTGATGCAGGATCCGAAGTTGCTGCTCGCCGACGAGCCGACGTCGTCGCTGGACCCGAAGACGTCGGTCGAGATCATGCAGCTGCTGGCCGACATCGGCCGCTCGCGGCAGATCCCGGTGCTGATCAACATGCACGACGTCGAGCTGGCACGGCGATTCGCCGACCGGATCATCGGCATGTCCGAGGGGCGCATTGTGTTCGACGGCCCGCCACCGGAGCTCCACGACACGATCCTCAACACCATATACGGCGGCGAGAACTGGCTGCAATGACGCCCGTCGCGATGGACGCGGCACCGAGCCCGCCCGCATCGGACCCGCTGCGATGAGCACCCCCGCCGCCACCCTGGCCGCGCCGCGCGATCCTTTCCGGCGCTCAATCTGGCCACGGGTGATGCTCGTCGTCCTGGTGCTCTACGTAATCTGGGCATGCGCCCAGATGGAGATCTCGTGGGCACGCATCGAGATCGGGATCGAGAACGCCAGCCGCTTCTTCGCCCGGCTCTTCCCCCCCGACTTCCGGCGCTGGGAGCTACTTCTCCAGGGCCTGCTGGAGAGCATGCAGATCGCGGTGCTGGCCTCCGCGCTCGGAATCGTGCTGGCACTGCCGATCGGGCTCGCGGCGGCGCGCAACCTCATGCCGCCGTGGGCGACCTGGCCGGCGCGGATGATCATCGTTGCCGCGCGCTCGTTCCACCCGGTAATCGTCGCCATCCTGTTCGTGAAGGCGGTCGGCTTCGGGGCCCTCGCGGGGATTCTCGCGCTCACCGTAGCGAGCATCGGTTTCATCGGCAAGCTCTTCACCGAGGCCATCGAGGAGATCTCGGCGAAGCAGGTCGAGGCGGTGCGCGCCACCGGCGCGCCGTTCGGGGCCGTTCTCGCGTTCGGCGTGCTGCCGCAGGTCTTCTCGCGCTTCATCGGCTTCGCCACCTACCAGCTCGATTCCAATCTGCGCAACTCCACGATGGTAGGCATCGTCGGCGCCGGCGGCATCGGCGGCACGCTCTTCGCGGCCTTCCAGCGCTTCGATTACGACTTCGTCTGCGCGATTCTCATCGCCATCATCACCATCATCATGATTGGCGAAGTGCTTGCCACTGGCGTGCGGGCGGTATTCATCAACAATGCCACCCTGCGCAATCTTTTCCGTCGCCAGGCACACCGGCCTGCCGCGCAACCGCTGCAGGACGACTGATGGACGCCTCGGGCACCCTGCCGCGCGAATGGCTGCGCTTCACGCCAGCGCAGCGGCTCGCCCGGTTGGTGATCTATCTCATCATCGTCGCGGCGATCGTGGCGTCGTTGCGCACCGTCGAGGTCATTCCCGAATTCATCGCCGACGCACCCGAGCAGGTCGCGGACCTCCTCACCCGGATGTGGCCCATCGACTGGGAGCACTACCGCGGCACCGTGCACGAGGCGATGATCGAGACCTTGAACATCGCCTCCCTCGGCACCTTGCTCGCGCTGGTGATGGCCGTGCCGGTAGGTATCCTCGCGGCCCACAACCTGGTGCCGTCGACCCCGATCAACCTCGTCGCCAAGTTGATCCTGGTGTCGTCGCGGTCGGTGAATTCGCTCGTCTGGGCGCTGCTGTTCGTCGGCATCTTCGGGCCTGGCGCGCTCGCCGGTACGCTCGCCATCGCGTTCCGCTCGATCGGTTTCGTCGGCAAGCTCTGCGGCGAAGCCCTCGAGGAAGGTGCGCCCGGCCCCATCGAGGCGCTGACGGCGACCGGAGCGTCCTGGACCTCGCGCCTCATCTATGGCTACTGGCCGCAGATCAAGCCGGCGTTCTGGTCGATCGCCCTCTTCCGCTGGGACATCAACGTGCGCGAATCGGCCGTGCTCGGACTGGTCGGCGCCGGCGGCATCGGCATGGCGCTCGATTCCGCGCTCAACCTATTTCAATGGCCGCGGGTCGCGCTGATCCTGGTGGCGATCTTCGCGGTGGTGATCGTCGCCGAGCTGGTGGTGACGGCGCTGCGCAAGCACATCATCTGACG
>JBDSND010000090.1:0-8412 GCA_039915505.1 Casimicrobiaceae bacterium | reverse complement strand
GTGGCGCAAGCCGAGCAGGGTGAGCGGCAGGCCGATGGCGTTGTTGAGATTGCCGCGGGTCGCGAGCACCGCCTCGCCCAGCCGCGCGCGCAGGATGGCCGCGGTCATCTCCTTCACGGTGGTCTTGCCGTTGCTGCCGACCACGACCACGACGGGGATGGCGAATTGCCGACGCCAGTGTGCCGCCAGCGCGGAAAGCGCGGCCAGGGAGTCGTCGACGCTGACCAGACTGCCTTTTGGCTGACTGCCCCGTGGCGCGGCAATGCGATCGTGGCTCACTAGCGCCGCGGCCGCGCCAGCCGCAAAGGCCGCGTCGACGAACGCATGCCCGTCGAAGCGCTCGCCTTGCAGCGCCACGAAGAGATCACCGGGCTCGAGGCTGCGGGAGTCGGTCGTGACCCGCGAGAAGGTGACGTTCGGGCCCACCAGGTGTCCGTGCAAAACGGCAGCGGCCGTGGCGGTATCCATCATGCGTCGCTCCGCGTGGCGAGCGCCTGGGTGACGGCTTCCGCATCTGAAAAGTGGCTGCGGACGCCGGCCTTTTCCTGATAATCCTCGTGGCCCTTGCCCGCCACCAGCACGACATCGCCCGGACGCGCCTTATGGATGGCCGCGCGAATGGCCGCGCCGCGATCGAGCTCCAGCATCCAGCGCCGATTCGTGGTCTCGCGTACGCCGCGGACGACCGCTTCGGCAATCGTCGCTGGATCCTCGTCGCGCGGATTGTCACTGGTGACCACGATCCGGTCGGCGAACTGGCCCGCGACGCGTCCCATCTCGACACGCTTGCCAGGATCGCGGTTGCCACCGCAGCCGAAGATGCAGACGAGCTCGCCACCGCGCACGACGATCGGGCGCAACGCAGTGAGCGCCTTTTCGAGCGCATCCGGCGTGTGGGCATAGTCGACGATGGCCAGCGGCGCATCCTCGCCGCCGAGTCGTTGCATGCGGCCGCGCGGGGCCTCCACGGTAGCGAGCGCCTCGACGGCGCGATCGAGCCGGATGTCGCTCGCGAGGAGCGCGCCGAGCACGCCGAGCGCGTTCCAGGCATTGAACGCCCCGACGAGCCGGGTTGCCACCTCGGCCCGGCCCCACGGTGTCGTCACCATAAACGCAGCACCGACCGGGGTGGTGCGCAGATTCGAGCCGGCGATATCGGCGCCGCTGAAGCCATAGGTGAGAAGCTTGGCGCCACGCGACTTCACCGTGTCGGCAAGGCTCTGCCCAAACGCATCGTCGCGATTGATGATGCTGGCGTGCAGGCCCGGCCAGGCGAACAGACGGGCCTTGGCCGCGCCATACGCCGCCATCGTGCCGTGATAGTCGAGGTGGTCGCGCGACAGGTTGGTGAACAGCGCGACATCGAAGGCGACGCCGTTGACGCGGCCCTGGTCGAGGCCATGCGAGGACACTTCCATCGCCACCGCCTGCGCACCGGCCTGTTGGAATTGCGCCAGCGTCTCCTGCAGGATCGCCGCATCCGTGGTGGTGTGCGACGCCGGCGTGACCGAGCCCACCAGGCCATTGCCGATGGTGCCCATCACGGCGGCACGCTGGCCCGACCGCTCCAGGCATTGCGCGATGGCGTTGGCGCAGGTGGTCTTGCCGTTGGTGCCGGTGACGCCCACCATCCAGAGCGTGCTGGAGGGGCTGCCGTAGATAAAATCCGCCAGTTCGCCCAGACGCGCCTGCAGGTTCTCGATGGCATGATTGGCGACGCGAATACCGTGATCCCACGCGAACCGCGCGGCTTCCCAGAACACCACCGAGGCGCCGCGCGCCACCGCATCGGCAATGAAAGCGCGGCCATCGACCCGTGCTCCGGGGAAGGCAGCAAAGGCATCGCCCGGCCGCACCAGCCGGCTATCGGCGGTGATGCGCCGCGGTGTGACACCGACGCGCGCCAGCATCGCCGCGACGTCGATCCGGTCCATGGCCATCGCGCTCACCGGGTCACCCTCAATCTGTCACCGCCGGCGCAGCCGCACCTTTCGAGGCCCAACTGCACGCAGGTCGGACGGCGCCCGAAGTCGATCGCTCCGCGCTTCACGTTTCTTCCCGCACTTCCGTACCTTCCGGCGGCAGGATCACGTTGCCAAGCGGCGCGTCCGGCGGCACGCCCAGCATGCGCAGGGCCGCCCCGGTCACTGCCGAAAACACCGGTGCTGCCACCGCGCCGCCGTAGTGCTGGCCGGCCGACGGCTCGTCCAGCATCACCGCGACGATCAGGCGCGGATTGGACACCGGCGCGAAACCCACGAACGACGATACGTACTTGTTGGTGTAGCCGCGGCCTTCGAGCTTGTGGGCGGTGCCGGTCTTGCCCGCGACGCGGTAGCCGGCGATCTGCGCCTTGGGCGCGGTGCCTCCGGGAAGCACGGCGAGCTCGAGCATGTGCCGCACCGCGCGCGCGGTCTCCGGCTTGATCACCGGACGTCCGGTGACCGTCCCGCTGCCCTTGAACAGCGTCGCCGGCTTCAACTCGCCGTCACTCGCGAAGACACCGTACGCGCGGGCGAGTTGCACCAGGTTGACCGAGATGCCGTGACCGTAGGCGATCGTCGCCTGCTCGATCGGCTTCCAGGTCTTGGCGGCGCGCAGCTTCCCGCCGACCTCGCCGGGAAACCCGGTCTTGGGCGGATTGCCGAAGCCCGACTCGAAGAGCATGTCCCACATCCGTTCGGCGGGGAGCTGGAGGGCGATCTTGGCGGCCCCGACGTTCGACGATTTCTGGATCACCTGCTCCACGGTTAACGCACCGTTCGGATGGGCGTCGTGGATGGTGTGCGCGCCGATGGTCATGCGCCCCGGTGCCGTGTCGATCACCGTGTCCGGACGAATGCGCCCGGCCTCGAGCGCCGTGGCGATGGTGAAGGGCTTGAGCGTGGAGCCGGGCTCGAACACGTCGGTCAGGGCGCGATTGCGCATCTTGTCGCGACCGACACGGTTCTTCGCATTGGGGTTGTACGTCGGCCAGTTGGCCAGCGCCAGAATCTCGCCGCTACGCGCATCGATGATCACGAGGCCGCCGGCCTTGGCCCGGTTCGCCTCCACCGCGGCCTTCAGCTCGCGGAAGGCGAGGTACTGCAGGCGCGTGTCGATCGCCAACGCGAGATCGCGGCCGGCCTGCGGCGCGCGCACCGCTTCGACGTCCTCGACCACGTCGCCGCGGCGGTTGATGATCACCCGCCGGCTACCCGGCTTGCCGCCCAACCATTCCTGCTGCGCGAGCTCGATGCCTTCCTGGCCGACGTCGTGGTCGCCAGTGAAGCCAAGAATGTGGCTGATGCTCTCTCCGCCGGGGTAATAGCGGCGGTATTCGTTCTGGTGGTGGATGCCCTTGATGCGCAGGCTCGCGACCCGGTCGGCCATTTCCGGCGGGATCTGCTTGGCGAGGTAGATGAAGTCGCCGGCGTCCGCGAGCTTCTTGGTCAGCGCCTGCGGCGTGGTTTCGAGCGCTTGCGCCAGTGCCTGCATCTCGGCCGGGGTCGTCTGCACCTTATCCGGGAAGGCCCAGATGGACTTCATGGGAGTCGAGATCGCCAGCGGCTCGCCGGTGCGGTCGACGATCCGGCCGCGATGCGCCGGCACCTCGATTTGCCGGCTGTAGCGGTTGCTGCCTTGCTCCTGCAGGAACCCATTGTCGATCCATTGCAGATACAACGACCTGCCGACGAGGCCCGCGAACAGCGCGAGCAACAACCCGAACACGAGGGGCGCGCGCAGCCTGGGAAGCGCCGGGACAGGCTGTGCACGGCGCTTCAGCGCGGCCGTGTTGGAGGTCATGGCGCCGCTCCCTCGCGCAACCGGGTGTCGACGACTTCGACACGACCGGCACCCGGAAGCTGCATGCGCAGTTGCTCGCGGGCGATCTTTTCGATCCGGGCTGGTGTGCCCCAGGTCGACTGCTCAAGCTGGAGCTGGCCGAATTCCACCTCGTAGGCATGCGCCTGCGTTTGCACGCGCTCGAGGTCGACGAAGCGTTGGCGCGCCTGATGGCGCGACGTCACCAGGGAAAGCGCACAGAGCACCAGCACGGCCAGCAGGCCCAGGTTGAAACGCACCATGGTCAGCGGGCTCCGGGTTCCACGGCCGTTAGTGCCGCCGGGATGGGATGCGCCGTGCGCTCGGCAATGCGCAGCACCGCGCTACGGGCGCGCGGATTGATCGCGATTTCCGCGGCCGATGGCTTGATGGCCTTCCCGACCAGGCGCATCGGCGCCCCTGGAAGGTCAACCGTCTTCAACGGCACGCGGGCGAGCCGAGCATCACCCCCAAAGGGTTGGGACGCTGCGGCGAAAAATCGCTTGACCATCCGATCCTCGAGGGAATGGAAGCTGATGACGGCGAGCCGTCCGCCCGGATGCAGGCGGGCCAGCGCCCGGGGCAATGTCATCGCCAGCTCCGCAAGCTCGCGATTGACGTAGATCCGCAACCCCTGGAACGTGCGCGTCGCCGGATCCTGGCTCCAATCACGCCGCGGGCGCGTGCCGACGGCTTTGGCCACGAGCGCGGCGAGTTGCCCGGTGCGCGTAATGGGTTCGTGCGCGCGACCCGCAACAATTGCTCCTGCAATCGACTGAGCAAACCGTTCTTCACCATAGTCGCGCAGTACCTCCGAGAGCTCGCGCGACGTGGCGCGCGCAATGAAGTCCGCGGCGCTTTCGCCGCGCGTGGGGTCCATGCGCATGTCGAGCGGTCCGTCGGCACGGAACGAAAATCCGCGCTCCGGATCGTCGATCTGCGGGGAGGAAATGCCGAGGTCGAGGAGCACGCCGTCGACGGCATCGATACCGAGGTCGGCGAGTACGGCGGGCAGTTCCGAGAACCATGCGCGGCGGAATGTGAAGCGGCTGTCGTGAAGGAGGTGCGCTGCCTGTTCCGCGGCGGGATCGCGATCGAGCGCGACCACGCGTCCGGACGCGCCGAGGCGTGCAAGCAGCGCCCGGCTGTGGCCGCCGCGGCCGAAGGTCGCGTCGACGATCCGGGCATCAGCGCCGACCAGCACACCGGCCACGGCTTCGTCGAGAAGGACGGGAACGTGTTCGCCATCGGTCACAAGGAGAAGCCGTCGAGCTCGGAGGGCAGGCTGCCGGCCGGGAAGGCGATGGCGCGCGCAGTCGCTTCCAGCCAGCGCGTCTCATCCCAGAGCTCGAACTTGTTACCCTGCCCGACCAGCACCACGCGGTGCTCGAGACTGGCGTACTGGCGCAGCGACGGTGGAACGAGGATCCGGCCTGCGCCGTCGATGTCGACATCGTCGGCGTGACCGACCAGGAGCCGTTGCAGGCTGCGGAGGGTCTCGTTGAACGAGGACAGGCCCATGAGCCGTGCCTGGATGGGCTCCCACTCGGCGTGGGGGTAAAGCAGGAGGCACCGGCTGGGGTCGGCGGTCAGAATCAGCGAACCGGGCGCGAGCGCGCCGTCACCCACGGCTTCGCTCGCGGCCTCGCCCGTCAGGAGGGCGCGATGCTTGGCCGGAATCGCCAGGCGGCCCTTGGCGTCGAGCGCAAGATGCGTAACGCCACGGAACACCGGCCGTCCCGCGCTGCCACCCGATTCCGCAGTTGCCGCCACCCGCCCTCCCGGAGCGAGCGAAGTGAGTGCTTATGTACTCTCCGCCCATCGGAGACCCAAATCACCCACTTCCACCCACTTTTTACCACTGCAAGCGACTATAGGTAAAAAAACGGGCCGGGTCAAACGGTTTCTTTTTCTGCAACAAGGACTTAAGAGGCTTGTTGCAATTTGGCGTCACCCTTTGAAATTCAATGACTTGAGGAAACATATTCATGCATTACAAAAGCATCAAGCTTACCTTTACACGCTTTCGTACGATCGTTCGATGGGGACGGTCGATTTTGCGCTGCAGCACTACTTTAGGGCACCGAAGCTCCCCGGTCGGCCGTCGGTTGAACAGCCGCATTCCCCTCCTGGGGGTCCCGGGGCGACAAACGCCGGTCTGACTTCCGAAACGGACTGACCTGCCGATGCATCGACCGGGGCTCATACACGAGCCGCGAGCGATCGGCCGAAACCGAGCGCTGTCCAAGGCCCCGGAACGAACCGACGCACGTGCGATGCTGTCCAGAATGATGGCAAGAAACTTGCACCACCTTCGGGATTCGGTCACCAGCGTTTCTCCTGCCACCCCTTCGCTGTCAAGCGAGTCGGCTGTGCGCATTGCGTCCACTCGACGAAGATTTTTCTTACGGACGTCCCAATGTTTCCGGAAGGTCATGCCGTGCTTTTGTTTCGATCCATGCAGCGACTCGTGAAGCGTCGCCTGTCCAGCCCGTCATGAGCCGTCGCACCGCTTCGCCATCCGTGGGGCTCTGCATGCACGCGTTCGCGCGGCTGCGTGCCGGGCTGTCTGTCGCGCTATATACCGCGCTGTGCGCTGCCCTGGCGCTCGCGTCCCTCGTGGTGTGCGGCGTCGCGCGCGCGGAAGAGGCGCCGGACGCCGCGGCGGGGGCGCTGCGATACCGGGTGGAGATCGAGGCACCCAAGGCGCTGGTTAAGACGCTTCGCGACAGCCTGGATATCGTGCGCTGGCAGGACTACGAGGCGACCACCGCCATCGTGCTCCAGCAACTCATGAAGGAGGCGAAGCAGCAGGCTGCCGAAGCCGCCGCGACCGAAGGCTATTTCAACGCCGCGGTCGACGTGTCGATCGACGCCGCGCCGGCCGAGGACGGGCGCCGCGTGGTCAAGGTCAACGTCGTGCCCGGCGAGCCGGCGCACATCGACGGTGTCGACATCAACGTCACCGGACCTGCCACCGACGATCGCGGGCGTGGCGAACAGGCTATCGCGACCATTCGCCGCGACTGGACCCTGAAGAAGGGAGCGCGCTTCCGCCAGGAGGCGTGGGACAGCGCCAAGGACCGCGCCGTGACGACGCTCGCCGCGAGTCCCTATGCCGCGGCGAGGATGACCGACAGCGAGGCGCGTGTCTTCCCCGAGCAATTGCGCGCCGATCTCAGCGTCAAGATCGAAAGTGGCCCCCTGTTTCGCTTCGGCCCGGTGGTGGTCGAGGGATTGGACAAGTACGACCCCGCGGTCGTGAAGAATTTCAGCACGTTCGAACCGGCGGAGCCCTACTCCACCGAGCGTCTCGACCAGTACGTGCGGCGGCTGCAAGGCTCCGGTTATTTCGCCAGCGTGCAGGCCCGCATCGAGCCCGACCCGGACCAGGCCGAAGCCGCACCGGTGCGGGTCTCGGTCATCGAAGCACCGCGACATCGGATCGAAGGCGGACTGATCTACTCGACCGACAACAGGTTCGGAGCGAACGGCCGCTACACCGACGTCAACTTCAACGAACGGGCACGCAAGCTCGAAGTCACCGGGCGCATCGATTTCACCATCCAGGAACTCGGCGTGACACTCGCGCGGCCGCCGAGCTCCGGAGGGTACATCGACTCCGCTCGCGCTAAAGTGCAGCGCACCGACATCTCCGGCTTGCAGACGCGCACCGGGCTGGTTGGTGTGCAGCGCCAGACGCTCGAGGAGCGCGACCAGACGACGTACTCGCTCACCTACTACGAAGACGAGCAGCGACCGCAGGGGTTTCCCGCCGAGCGCGCGCGTGCGCTCTACGCCGCCTACGGACGCACCTGGCGCAACGTCGACGCGCTGCTCTCCCCGACACGCGGCTATGCCCTCGAGACCGAGGTCGGCGTGGCGCCGGTCGCCACACGCATCTTCGGCCGCGTCATCGGCCGAACCGCCTGGTGGATTCCGTTCGGTACCAGCAACGAGCTACAGCTTCGCCTCGAAGGGGGTGCGGTGCTCGGCACCGACCGGACCGGCGTGCCGTCGGCGCTGCTGTTTCGCACCGGTGGCGACACCACGGTGCGCGGCTACGCGTTCGAGAGCCTCGGCGTGAACCGCGGCGAAGCCGTCCTCGGCGGCCGCTACTACGCGGTCGGTAGCGTCGAGGCCACGCACTACTTCAACGAACGGCTCGGCGCAGCGGTTTTCGTCGATGGCGGCAACGCCGCCGACACGGCCGCGGATCTGCGTCCCGTGTTCGGCTATGGCGTGGGTGCACGGGTGCGCACGCCCGTCGGTCCGTTCCGGGTCGACATCGCCTACGGCCAGGAATCGAGCTCGATCCGATTGCACATGTCGCTAGGCGTGAGGTTCTAGTGTCCCGTCCAGTGTTCCGATCGGCAAGCTCGCCGCCGCCATCGCAACCAGGTCCAATCGGCGTTCGATTCGGGACTTTACGTAGGCGATACGCACGTCCTCGTCGGCCAGAATCGCAACTGGGTCCAACGGACCTTCGTTTCGCGACACTACGCGCGGCATACGCATGTCGTCGTCACCCGGAATCGCAACTGGGTGCAACGAACGTTCGGTTCGATAGAGCGGCATGGCCGACACAGCCGTGAATTCGCCAACGCG
>JBDSND010000051.1:0-5420 GCA_039915505.1 Casimicrobiaceae bacterium | reverse complement strand
GACTTGCCGGGATGCCGGTAGGGACGGTCGAAGTCCCAGAGCTTGCGCGTCCAGTCGCCGAGGGTGTTGGCGGTGAGCACCCAGTCCTCGTCGCGGATCACCTCCCACACCTCGCTCGCGAGGCGCGGCAGGGTGATTGGCGAAGCGTCCCAGTCGACCTTGGCCGCCTCGGCCCACGTCGCCCGCGCCTGGCGGTGCCGCTCGCCGATGGCGCGGGTGCGCGCCGCGACCACATCGTCCGCCCCGCGCTGCCTGCCCAGACGCTCGCGCAGCAGAGCCGTCAGCAGTGGAATCGCGACGGTGGTATCCGCCATGACCCGAACCTCGGCATGCAGCAGGCGCTGGTAATCCATCGCCCAGCTCGACAGCTCGAGGTCGCCGAAGCCGATCTCAAGCCAGCGCGCATCGGCGCTTACCCGCGAGGTCAGGGTCCGAGTGGTCGAGACGAGCGTGTGGGTCGGCTTTTCCCAGTCGCGCACGTCGAGGCACAGGATGACGTCGGCGCCCGCGAAGGCGTCGTCGACCATGCTGAGGTTGAGCGGATGGGTGCCGGGAAAGTTGAGCCGGCTGTTGATGTCGAACACCACCGCACCGAGCGCCTCGGCGAGCTCGACCAAGGCGTGATAGCCGCGCGCATCGCGCCCGACGAATTCGGCCAAGATCACCGGATGGCGGGCCGCGGCGAGGATATCGGCCACCCGCGCGAGCGCGGCCATATCAGGACCGATCGGCGCCGGCACCCGCGCGGCCGTCACCGGCGGCAAGGGCACATCATGGTCGAGCGGCTGCTCCTGGAGCCAGGCGTCGTAGCACATGTAGATCGGGCCCTGCGGCTCGGTCATCATCACGCCGTAGGCGCGCGCAAACGCATCCGGCACGCCGTCGATGCTGGTCGGCTGGTAGTCCCACTTGGTGTAGTCGCGTACCGCCTGCCCCTGCACCTGGGCGGTGTGGGTCCAATCGATGCGCGGCCGGCGCTTGCTCTCGTCCATCGGCCCGGTGGCCCCGATGATGAAAATCGGCACACGATCGATGTAGGCGTAGTAGACCGCAAGGTTAGCGTGCAGCAGCCCGACCAGGTTGTGCAGGATCGCGACCATCGGCTTGCCGCTCGCCTTGGCGTAACCATGCGCCACCTGGACCGCCGTCTCCTCGTGTTGGCAGAGCATCATCACCGGCACGTTGCCGCCGTAGTTCACCAGCGAGTCGTGCAGGCCGCGGTAGCTCGCGCCCGGGTTGAGGGCGGCGTACGGCAGCTCGTAGCGATGCAGCAGGTCGACGATCACGTCCGACGCCCAGCGCTGCTCCGCCGGGGTCGTCACGGCGGGAAACGAGGGTGCGCGGGGCAGGTCGTCGGGTGGCATGCGGATCGGCTCGATGATGGTCGGCGGGTCGCTAGGCGACCTTGCGCTGCTTGCCCGGCTCGGGAATGGCGACGCACTTCAAGGGATTGATGCGAATGTAGACCTGCCCGCCGATCGGGGTGCGCAACGAGGGATGCGCCCTGGCGAGCAGCAACCGCTCGCCGACCTTGACCTGGAAGTCGACGTACTCGCCCAGGAACACCTTCTGGTCGACGCGACCCTGGGTGTAGTTGTAGGCAGGGTCCCGGTCCTGCACCGGCTCGTCCTTCAGCTCGACGTCCTCGGGACGCACCGACAACACCACTTCCGTGCCGGGCTGCAGGTTCTCGGCGCTCGTCACGATGAGCTCGCCGATCTCGGTCGCGGCCCGGTAGCGGCCGGCGCTCTCCCCCGGACCGGCGATGCTGCCGTCGATGAAGTTGGTGAGGCCGACGAAATCGGCGACGAACTTGTCGCGGGGCCGCTCGTAGATGTCGCGCGGACTGCCGATCTGCACGATGCGTCCTTCGCTCATCACCGCGATCTCGTGGGACAGCGCCAGCGCTTCGGACTGGTCGTGGGTCACGTAGATGGTGGTGAGCTTGAGCTCGCGCTGGAGGCGCTTCAGCTCGAAGCGCATGCGCTCGCGCAGCTTGGCATCGAGGTTCGACAGCGGCTCGTCGAGGAGGAGCAGCTTGGGCTCCATGACCAGGGCACGGGCGAGCGCCAGGCGCTGCTGCTGCCCGCCGGAGAGCTTGGTCGCTTCGCGCTCGGCGAACTTGTCGAGATCGACGGCAGTCAGCACCTTCATGACCTTCGCCTCGACGTCCTTGCGGCTATAGCGCTTCTTGCCCACTTCGAGCGGGAACGCCGCGTTCTGGAACACCGTCATGTGCGGCCAGATGGCGTAGGACTGGAAGACCATGCCGAAATTGCGCCGGTTGGGGGCGATGAACACCCCCTTCGTGGACGAGTACACCGGCTCGCCGCTTACCGTGATCTCGCCACTCTTCGGCCGTTCGAGTCCGGCGATGGAACGCAAGGTCGTGGTCTTACCACAGCCCGACGGGCCCAGCAGGGTGAAGAGCTTGCCTTCCGGCACGTCGAAGGCCACGTTCTGCGCCGCCTTGACGACCTGTCCCTTGTCGTTGGGATACTCGGTGAAGAGGCCTTTGACGCTCAGCATGGTGCTTCTCCTGAAGGTAGACCGCTCACGCGTCGCGGACGCCGAACCGCCGCCCGACCCACTGTGCCGCCATGACCAGCACGAACAACGCGAGGATGAGCATCACCCCCAATGCGGACAGCTCCACGTACTGGCCGTTCTCCCAAAGCTCCCAGATCACGATCGACACCACCTCGGTGCCCGGGCTGTAGAGCAGGATCGACGACGACAGCTCGCGGATCGAGACGATCATGATGTAGATCCATCCTGCCATCAGGCCCGGCTTGAGCAGCGGCAGGATGATGCGGCGGAAGGTAGTTCCCCACGACGCACCGCTCATCGCCGCCGACTCCTCGAGCTCGCGATGGATCTGCAGCATCGAGGTGGTGTTGTAACGCAAGCCGTACGGCATGAAGCGAGTGATGTAGGCGACGAACATGATCCAGATCGTGCCGTAGATACCGATGTCGAAGTTCAGGTAGAAGATCATGATCGCGAGGCCGAGCACGAGCCCAGGGAACACCATCGGCAGGGAAGCGAGGTTGTCCAGAACCCATCGCCCCGGGATCTTGGTCTTGACCACGATCCAGCAGATCACCGACGTCAGCAGCATGATGGTGGTCGCGCTACCGACCGCCAGCACCACGCTGTTCCACACCGACGTGATCAGGGTCGGGTAGGTGAAGATGAATCGATAGGGATCGAGGGTCAGGTTCTTGAGCGCGGCCATCGAGGGCACGCTGTAAAACTTCTGCAGCGACGACCACACCAGCACCAGGAACGGCAGCACCACGATCAGCAGGAAGTAGACGACGAAGATGCCGGCGGTGACGTAGCGCCAGCCGCCGAGGTCCATCGGCCGGGGTCGAAAGCCCTTGCCGGTCATGGTCGAGTACTTGTTGCCCTGGCTGGACAGCCGCGACTGGAAGTAAACGCCGACGGTGGTGATGAGCAGCAGGGTGACCGCATACGCCGAGGCGAGGCCGATCTCACTCGGATAGTGATGGATCGCCTGGTAGATCGACGAGGTGAACACCTGGATCCCCACCGGCAGGCCCAGCAGCGCGGGGACCTCGAAGGACTCGATCGCCCGCACGAACAGGATGAGGATGGTGGCGAAGACCGCCGGCCAGGTGAGCTTGAGCGTGATCCGCCAGGCGATCTGCGGGACGCTCGCACCGCACATCATGGCCGACTCCTCGAGGGAGGGATCCATCGAGCGGAACGCGGCCGTCATAATCAGGAAGGCCATCGGTGAGTAATGCAGTCCGTCGACGAAGATCATGCCCCACATCGAATACACGTTGAACACCGGCCCGGTGAACCCGAACACGTTCTGCAGGACCAGGTTGATGATGCCAATCTTGGGGCTGCCGAGCAGGATCCACGACACCACGAACAGGATGCCGGGAATGATCAACGGGATGATCGACAGCGCGAAGAAGAGCTGCTTGAACGGCGTATTGGTGCGCTCGTTCATCCAGGCGAGCAGCGTGCCTACCAGGAACGCGAAGACCGCCGTCCCGGTCGCGAACTGGAGGGAGTTAAGGAACAGCCGCAGCGTCTCGACACTGGTATAGGCGGTGGCGTAGTTGCCGAAGGTGAACTCGGCCGCCTTGGTGGCCGTGCGTGGGGTGAAGAAGCTTTGCCACAGCAGGAAGCCCAGCGGCACCAGCGCGAGGTAGGCGACGATGACGACCGAGATGCCGATCGCGATCCACTTGAGATCGATGTGCCGCCACCCGCCCGGCGGGGCGGGGTGGCGTACCGTGAGTTCGCGGCTCGCAGCGTCCATGACGCTCCTCCTCCTTTCTTAAGGCGCTGCGGCGAACACGTCGTCGCGCGCCGGCCAAGCCCCATCGAGTGGAGGCTCAGTAACGTCGGAATTCGGCGTGCGCACCCCGATTGACGCGGCTTCGTGACGCGTTCCTATATATGGAACGTCGGTCCGCATAGAAAGAACGAATCTAGCAACCACGACCATGCGTGTCAAGGTAAAACACCCCGGGATTCGACGCGCGGGCCGGCTGGACTGCTTCTCTGCGGCGCTCGTTCGGACCCCGCTCCGCGCTTCCGTCGCGTGCCCAGCTGGACTGCGTTTCCAAGGCGCCACCCGAAACTCGCTCGCGCTTGCGACGCCGTCGCCATCACACCCTAGGCTTGCGCGCCGGCGCGCCCCGCAACGCCTGCGGGAGCTCGTGCCGATGGTCGTGGCCCTCACTGCCGTGGTGGTCATGGCCATCGCCGGGATGGTGGTGAGCCAAGTCGTGGCCGCCGGGATGGTGGTCATGGTCGCGATGATGCTGATCAAGGTCGTCGTGATGGTGATCGTGGTCGCCATGATGGTGGTCGTGGCCATCGTGACGGTGGGCATGCCCATGTCGATGCGTATGGCCCGCGCCCTTGCGGGTGTACGCCGTCTCCCCCGGCACGGCCCTGGGATCCTCGCTGAACACCAGCGATTTCACGGTCACCGGCACCGTGAACGACGGCATCCGGATGCGCCCGAGATCGATGTAGTCGAAGTCCCATAGCGTCACGCCATCGATCACCAGGATCTCGCTCTGGATCCCCAGGTCCTCGCGCAGCACAGCCCCGAGCGTCTGGGCGATATCGCCGTCGAGAATGACAAATAGCGGCCGTCCGGCAGCGATGGTGCCGGGCAGGCCGCGCCGCAACCCCTCCGCGAACGCCGCCACGCGCTCGTACGACGGCGCACCGTGCCAGCGAAATGCCAGCGCGACCTCGGTCTCGCCCTCGGTCAGGTCGAACGCGTGGAAGTGGTGGCCGATCGCCTGCGCAACCGCGTCCGGATCGATGCTTGCACCCCCCGGAAGGGCGGGCAGCAGAACCTGGAGGTTCTTGCGGGGCAGGAGCGTCGCGGGGTCGGAGATGTACACCGTGTTGCCGGA
>JBDSND010000171.1:0-5908 GCA_039915505.1 Casimicrobiaceae bacterium | reverse complement strand
GGAGGATCATGCTGCTGACCAAGAAAAGCGATGGCTTCGCGGCAGCCGGTCCGCGTCTTCGCCGCCTCGCGGGTGCGAGAGCCCCGACGATGGATCGGCGAGCGTTTTTGAAGCGCTCGGGCCTGGTCGCTGGCGCCGGGGCGTTTGCAAGCCAACTGCCGTATGGCGCGATCGGCAAGGCCGAGGCCGCCAAAGAGGGCGATGCGGTCAAGCGCGAAGTCCACCGCACGGTATGCACCCATTGCTCGGTCGGTTGCTCGATCGACGCAGTCGTCGAGAACGGCGTGTGGGTTCGCCAGGAGCCGGTGTTCGATTCGCCTATCAACCTCGGCGCCCATTGCGCCAAGGGCGCGTCGATCCGCGAGCACGGGCACGGCGAATACCGGCTGAAGACGCCGATGAAGCTGGTGAACGGCAAGTACCAGCGGATCAGCTGGGAGCAGGCCATCAACGAGGTCGGCGATCGGATCCTCGCCATTCGCAAGGAGTCCGGGCCTGACGCGGTGTTCTGGGTCGGCAGCTCCAAGCACAGCAACGAGCAGTCCTACCTGATGCGCAAGTTCGTGTCGTTCTTCGGCACCAACAACACCGACCATCAGGCGCGCATCTGCCATTCGACGACGGTTGCCGGCGTAGCCAACACCTGGGGCTACGGCGCGATGACCAACTCCTACAACGATCTTGGCAATACCAAGTGCGCGCTGTACATCGGCTCGAACGCTGCGGAGGCGCACCCGGTGTCGATGCTGCACATGCTGCATGCAAAGGAAACGGGAGCCAAGCTGATCGTGGTGGACCCGCGCTTCACCCGCACCGCCGCCAAGGCGGACGAGTACGTGCGCATCCGTTCGGGCACGGACATCCCCTTCCTGTTCGGGATGCTGTATCACATCTTCAAGAACGGCTGGGAGGACAAGCAGTACATCCACGATCGTGTCTACGGCATGGACCAGGTGCGCGACGACGTGATGGCCAAGTGGACCCCCGACAAGGTCGAAGAGGTCTGTGGCGTGCCCGAGGCGACGGTGTACAAGGTCGCTGAAATGATGGCGAAGGCCAAGCCCGCGACCATCGTATGGTGCATGGGCCAGACCCAGCACACCATCGGCAATGCCATCGTACGGGCGTCGTGCATCCTGCAACTCGCATTGGGCAACATCGGCAAGTCGGGTGGTGGCGCCAACATCTTCCGCGGCCACGACAATGTGCAAGGCGCGACCGACGTTGGTCCCAATCCCGATTCGCTTCCGGGCTACTACGGCATCGCCGCCGGATCGTGGAAGCATTGGGCGAGCGTATGGGGCGTGCCGTACGAATGGATCCAGAAGCAGTTCGCCTCCGGCATGATGGAAAAGCCCGGTATGACGGTGTCGCGCTGGATCGACGGCGTGCTGGAGAAGAACGAGCTCATCGACCAGGATTCCAACCTCCGTGCCGTGGTGTACTGGGGACATGCGCCGAATAGCCAGACACGCGGCAAGGACATGGTCGAGGCGATGAAGAAGATCGACCTCATCGTGGTCGTCGATCCCTACCCGTCGGCCACCGCTGCCATGGCCGCGATGGTGCGCAACGACGGCGTGTATCTGTTGCCGGCGGCGACCCAGCTCGAGACCTCGGGCTCGGTCACGGCCTCAAATCGGTCGCTCCAGTGGCGCGAGCGTGTCATCCGGCCGCTCTTCGAGTCGCAGACCGACCACGCCATCATGTACGCCTTTGCGAAGAAGTTCGGTTTCGGACCGGAGTTCGTCAAAAACTACAAGATCGTCAAGCCCGATGGCGACGCCAAGTTTGAGGAACCGGAACCGGAATCGATCCTGCGCGAGATCAACAAGGGCACATGGACCATCGGTTACACCGGACAGTCGCCTGAGCGGCTCAAGCTGCACATGAAGCACATGGCGACCTTCGACGTGAAGAGCCTGCGGGCCAACGGCGGTCCCTGCGATGGCGACTATTTCGGGTTGCCGTGGCCGTGCTACGGCACCCCGGAACTGAAGCATCCGGGCTCTCCGAATCTCTACGACACCAGCAAGCACGTCATGGAAGGCGGTGGTTGCTTCAGGGCCAACTTCGGCGTCGAGCGCGACGGGGTCAACCTGCTGGCGGAGGACGGCTCGTTTCCGAAGGGGTCGGACCTCACCACCGGCTATCCCGAGTTCGACCACGTGCTGTTGAAGAAGCTCGGCTGGTGGGAGGAACTCACCGACGAGGAAAAGAAGCTCGCAGAAGGCAAGAACTGGAAGACCGACCTTTCCGGCGGCATCCAGCGGGTGTCGATGAAGCACGGCTGCCACCCCTTTGGCAATGCCAAGGCACGCGCGCTGGTGTGGAATTTCCCCGACGGTGTTCCGCAGCATCGCGAGCCGCTGTACTCGCCGCGGCCGGACCTGGTGGCGAAGTACCCGACGCACGACGACAAGAAGGCCTTCTGGCGGCTGCCGACCCTCTTCAAGAGCGTGCAGGACAAGAACAAGGACATCTCCAAGGATTTTCCGCTGGTGATGACCAGCGGTCGCTTGGTCGAGTACGAAGGCGGCGGCGACGAAACCCGTTCAAATCCGTGGCTCGCCGAATTGCAGCAGGAGAACTTCATCGAGATCAATCCCAAGGATGCTAACGACCGCGGCGTTCGGGATGGCGAGTACGTGTGGGTGAAGTCACCGACCGGCGCGCAGATCAAGGTCAAGGCCATGGTCACGGATCGGGTTGGTCCCGGGACCACCTTTATCCCGTTCCATTTCGCGGGGTGGTGGATGGGCAAGGACATGCTGCAGTACTACCCGGACGGCGCAGCCCCCGTCGTTCGCGGCGAAGCCGTGAACACCGCGACGACGTACGGTTACGACTCCGTGACGATGATGCAGGAAAGCAAGACGACGCTTTGCCAGGTCGCCAAGCAGTCCGCCTGACCACGCCAAAGGCCTGAGGAGAAGGAACGATGGCTCGAATGAAGTTCTTGTGTGACGCGGAACGTTGCATCGAATGCAACGGCTGCGTGACCGCCTGCAAGCAGGAGCACGACATTCCGTGGGGCGTGAACCGCCGCCGGGTCGTCACCATCAACGATGGCGTACCCGGGGAGCGCTCGATTTCGGTCGCCTGCATGCACTGCTCCGACGCGCCGTGCGCCGCGGTCTGTCCGGTCGACTGCTTCTACAAGAGCGCCGACGGTGTGGTGCTGCACGACAAGGACCTGTGCATCGGTTGCGGCTATTGCTTCTACGCCTGCCCGTTCGGCGCGCCGCAGTTCCCGCAGGCGGGAGCATTTGGGGTGCGCGGCAAGATGGACAAGTGCACGTTCTGCGCAGGCGGTCCGGAACCCGACGGTTCGCAGGCCGAGTTCCAGAAGTACGGCCGTAACCGTCTGGCCGAAGGCAAGCTCCCGGCGTGCGCCGAGATGTGCTCGACCAAGGCGCTGCTCGGCGGCGACGGTGATGCGGTGGCTGATATCTACCGGCAGCGGGTGACTATACGCGGCAAGGCGGCGGAGGTTTGGGGTTGGGCGACTGCCTACGGCCAGCCCGGCGTACAACCAGGCGCGGCCCCGCCGACCGGTGCACCGCCCGCGCAGCCGCCCGGGGGGCCCAAGACATGACGTGCCGGCACATCGCCGTCGTCCTCGTCGGTGCGATGGTCGCGGTCTCGCTCGTGGCATGCGGCGAGCGTCCCCAGGTCGTGAATTACAAGCAAGGCCGCTACCAGGGCAAGCCCGACACGCCGCCGTACGCCGGTGCGCCCTTTAACGGCGACCAGAAGCAGTGGGACGACGTAATCCGGCAGCGCAACCAATTCCAGAACGAATATAAGCGGATCAGCTGACGGTCCCGGAGGGCGTATGCGCAGTACGATGAACGCGCGGGGGGCGGCGCTGGGGGTGGGTGTGTTGGTGGCCGGGCTCGTCCTGGCCAGTCCTGCCTGGTCACAGACCAGCGCGACCACGCCCCCGCCGCTCGATCCGGCGCAGGCGCAGCAACAGCGGCAAGTTACCCAGCCTTACAACAATGCCCCCGTCTGGAAGGAAGTACGCTCGGGCATCCCGCAGTACACCAGCATTCCAGGCCGCGAAACGAACGTCCTGATCCAGCCGGAAGGGCAGACGTGGCGCGCAGCCCGTGTGCCCATTTCGACGACGGGTGGATTCGTTTTCGCGTTGGCGTTGCTTGCCCTCGCGATCTTCTACGCCTGGAAGGGACCGATCGTCACCCGGGCGCCCGCCACCGGGCATCTCATCCGCCGGTTCACGCTCGTCGAGCGCATGGTGCACTGGACCGTCGCGATCACGTTCGTCACCCTGGGCATCACCGGGCTCATCATCACCTTTGGCAAGGCGGTGCTGCTGCCGCTGTTCGGCTACACGCTGTTTTCCTGGCTCGCTATCCTGGCGAAGAACCTCCACAACTTTGTCGGACCGGTGTTCTCCATGGCACTGCCGGTGATGATCGTGATGTTCCTGCACGAGAACCTGCCGCGGGCGCACGACTGGGTCTGGATCAAGCGCTTCGGTGGATTCCTCGATCCGCCCGGGCATGAGCCCCCGTCGGGCAAGGCGAACGCCGGGCAGAAGGTGCTGTACTGGCTGATGGTGGTCGCCGCCGGCGTGACTCTGGTCGTCACGGGGCTGATCCTCGATTTCCCGAACTTCAACCAAACGCGATCGACCATGCAGATCGCGAATGTCGTGCACATGATCGCCGCGCTGGTCGGCGTGACGCTCGCGGCGGCCCACATCTACCTTGGCACCATCGGTATGAAGGGCGCGTACGAGGCGATGCGCTACGGCTATGTCGACGAGAGCTGGGCACGCGAGCATCACGAGCTGTGGTACGAGGAAGTGGTGGCCGATAAGGCTGCCCGGGGCCTGGAAGCGCCTACCGCGGCGCCCTCCGCTGCGCCGGCGCGGCCCGCGCATCGTCCCGTTTGAACAAGGAAACCTGAGTATGACCTCCACTTTGCGTGCACTGCTGGTTGCAGGCCTGGCCGCTGCAACCATGGGATCGGCTGTGGCGAAGCTGCCTCCGCCGCCGCCGATGGATGACCAGCAAAAGGCGGCTGCAGAGCAAAAGAAGGCGAAGGATGCTGCAGCTGCCGAGGCAGCGAAAGCCGCGCTCGCACGAGCCGAGGAGCGCGTCGCGGCGCGCTATATCGCCGAGCAGAAGGCGAAGGGCAACACGGTGCACCCAACTCCGATCGTCGCGCCGACGACTGCAGCGATCGCCGCGGTGCCGTCGGCTGCAGCGGCCGCCGGTGCTCCCGGGACGGCGGTGCCATCCAACGCGGCACCCGCTGGCGACGCCAAGGGAGGCAGGGGTGCGGTGACGACGGCCCAAGGCAACACCCCCGCGGGCTCGTCGACCGGACAATCCGCTGATGCCGCGGGCCCGAAGAAGGCGGGCGGCGCGTCCGCCGACGCAACGGGCCCGGACGCCGCGAAGGATTCGAACAAGAAGTAGCGGGTTGCGAAAAGCCACATCAGGACAGGGGCCGTGCGCCCCTGTTTTGTTGTGGGAGAGCGCATCTCCAAGTCGCACGTCGACGCGCCAAACCTTGATCCCCGGCAAGGCTGGTATGCCTCCGAGGCGGCCACTCGCCAGAGCCGAGCCCGTCGGTGGGATCGGGTCCATAGTCAGCATCGGGTCGTAGGCGAGCCGGTCCCGGTGGCTGCTCTCGGGGTGGCGGGAACGGTCGGATCTGGTACCCGGTTGGTGATGGCCCGGTTGAGTTGGCCCCCGAGCTCGTCCCTCTCCCCCCGGATAGAGCTGATCCCGCCGCTAGAGCTGATCCTCGATCGGCAGCAGTGACAGCAGGTTCACCTCGAGATGCCGGAAAAAGCTGGATCCAGGCTCGCGGCCGTGATCGACCAGCACACCCTTCTCCTCGGTGTGCCAGATGAGCGACGGCGCGCCAT
>JBDSND010000151.1:0-9078 GCA_039915505.1 Casimicrobiaceae bacterium | reverse complement strand
TAATTTGAACCCCTATTTCCAGGGCGTTGAACGCAGTTGCGCAGCATGACGGTTGTCGATGGTCAACTCCGAACTCGCGGCGTAGTATCGTGCGCATTCGGTCCCCCCATTGGGACGATAATCGTTGATTTTTCGGGGCTCTTGCGTCGGGCAACGGCGGGACGCTTGTAGGAGCGACGGTTGGTTTAGCGTCGCGATTAGGTCGTCCAATTCTCGTTAGGTGCCGGGTACGGCGTAGATAGTGTAGAGCCGATGAAAGCCGAGATGACCATTCGCGTCGGTCGGGTCGAGATTGTTGCAGCCACCCTCGAGCATATCTATGCCGAATTGTCCGGCCCCAATGCCCTCGCCCTTCTTCTTTCCGCCCATGTGCCAGACTCGTGGCCACCTGGTGAGTACGATCGCGATGCGCTCGAGTACTTCCGGGCAAAATTCGAGGAAG
The DNA here is from genome assembly GCA_039915505.1 of Casimicrobiaceae bacterium. GTDB lineage: Bacteria > Pseudomonadota > Gammaproteobacteria > Burkholderiales > Casimicrobiaceae > CAIWHR01. Next base: position 8,636 of record JBDSND010000151.1, on the reverse strand, counting down.
CGCCACATTCGGTCGGTTGGTACGGCTGGTACGTGATATCGCTTGGCGCGGATGGTTCGCGGCAGTCAGCCGTGGGAGTCGCAGGCTACCTCGGTCCTCCTTCGAAAGACGGTGTGGTCGAACTCGGCTATTCAATTGTGCCCGAAGTGCGGAGAAGGGGGTACGCATCAGCGGCGATTCAAGCACTCGTCAATCATGCTCTTAGACGACCACGTGTCGCATGCATCGTTGCGCACACTGAAGAGTCCAACGTTGCGTCTACGGCAGTACTTATTCACTGTGGCTTTGAGCGCGTCGGCCTTGCTCAGGGACAGGGCAGCAGCAGGTATGAGTATCGTCGCGCAGCCCCTAACCAGGCGGTCAACACGGACACCCCGCCTGCGGCGAGTCGCCGGTTACCTTGATCGTTAGGCGCCATCATCCGAGGCTATCGTGGCACTGAGCGATCTCGAACGGAAGCGCTGTGAGCGCGACATCGCGAAATTTATGGACCGGCGGCGTCCGCCTCCACATATTCGGCCGCAGCTCGATTTTGGATATCGGATTTCCGGCCAAAGTGTTGAAATCTTCGAGATCCGGCCCGACTGGCAAAACCCGAAAGCGAGGGTGGAGCATCCGGTCGCAAAGGCTACGTTTGTGCGCTCGAAGAATCGGTGGCGCGTCTTCTGGATGCGTCGGGATCTCAAGTGGCACGGGTACGAGCCCAACCTCGAGGTCATTAGCCTCGAAGCGTTTTTGAACGTGGTGGACCGCGATGAATATTGCTGCTTCTTTGGTTAGCGCCGCGTCGCCTAACCCAGCGTTGGAGCGGACGCCGATCTGCGCTGCTTCTCTTTGGCCGCGCCTGCTCGGCGCCGCTCAACTTGAACGTTAGGCCACATGTGCCTCCGATTGCCACGGTGCACAATTGTACATATAATATCCTGTGGCGTACGAATGGGACCCTGCGAAGAATCGTGCCAATTTTGCAAAGCACGGCGTCGACTTTGCCGATGGGGTAGCGGTTTTTGAAGACTCGTTGGCTCTCACTCGCCCTGCTATCGATGCGCGCGGCGAGCGGCGTTTCGTTACTCTGGGTATGGACGGCTTTGGGCGTCATCTCGTCGTGGTTCACGCCGAGCGCGGCGCCAACATCAGGTTGATATCGGCTCGTCTGGCGACGAAGAGGGAACGCTCTGACTATGAAGACTGAATACGACTTTTCCAAGGCAAAGCGGGGCGCCGTGGTCGCACCGGCCCCAGGCAAAACGCGCATTACCATTCGCCTCGATAATGAATTGATTGAGTGGTTCCGCGGCCGCGTCAACGCCGCTGGTGGTGGTAACTATCAATCACTCATCAACGACGCCTTGAGGGCCTACGTGAATCAGCAAGGGCTGGAGTCGACTCTGCGGAAGGTTATTCGGGAAGAGCTGCGCCGAGCCGCGTGATCATCGCGCGGCCTAACCGCGCGTTCGAGCGGACGCCGCCCGGCGTTGCTTCAACCAGTCGGCGCTTCCATGGCGCCGCTCAACGCTTTCGTTAGACACCTACTATGAGCCTGCAATCGTGACATCGCCAGAATCTGACTACCTTCTGCGCCTCGCAGGGCTTTCGTTGTCATTTGTCGGCTTTTCGGCAGTGGTTGTCACGCTCCGGGGCGCATTGGGGGGCGAACTCTCCGATCGGCACCTTCGCCTCGTGCGCCTTTACATAGAAGGCGGTCTTCTGGTCACCGCGCTGGCTTTGATTCCCACACTTCTTAACCTCCTCCATCTCCCCGACTCCGTCACTTGGCCGCTTTCCAGCGCAGTCGCTGCGTCGATCTTCACCTTCCTTCTCCTGATCCAGTTCCGGCGTCGCCGTACCGTCGAGCCGGGTCGCTTTCCCATATGGGTTGTCATCATTTATGCGGTTTCGACAGTTGCGGTTGCGGGCCTTTGGTTCAACGTCGCAGGAGTCCCTTCCTCACCGAGCGTCGGCCCTTACGCCGTCGTCCTGACGTGGGCTCTTTGCGTATTCGGGTTCATCTTTGTTCGAACCATTGAGCTATTCCTACATCGTGAGGTCTAGCTTGGCGGTCAAGCGGACGTCGTCCGGCTACGCCGGCCGCCGCCGCGCACCTCTACGTTAGGCTCAGGAGGGGAAAGTGGACCGTCGAACATTTCTCTCCGCGGTCGGGGTAGGCCCAGTAGCGTTTCCGCTCCGTTTGATGGCGCAGACGTCGCGAGAAATTCCCCGCGTTGCCTATCTCTTCTCCTTTGCCCCAGCAGAGGGCGCCCACCTGTGGGAGGCCTGCCGGCTAGGTCTGCGCGAGTTGGGCTACGTCGAGGGCCGGAACATCGTGCTAGAGCCACGATGGGCGGACGGACATCACGAACGCCTGCCGAAACTCGCGGAGGATCTTGTTCAAATGAAGGTGGACGTAATCGTGGCGGCCGCTACCCCCGCAAGCCGGGCGGCGAAAGCGGCGACCAGCTCGATTCCAATCGTCGTCGTAGCCGTAGGCGAACCGGTCAAGACTGGACTCGTCACCAACCTTGCTCGGCCCGGGGGAAATGTGACAGGGCTCAGTCTGCTGACCGCTGAGTTGAGCGGGAAACGCCTCGAACTACTCGCGACTCTCGTGCCGAATATTCCGCGGCTCGGGATCGTGATGAACCCCGACAACCCCGTTCATAGCGTGTTCTTGGAAGAGACGCGGGTCGCCGCTCAGCGGCTAGAAGCGCGACTTCAACCTCTGCAGGCGCGTGATCGGAAGGGAATCGAGCAAGCGTTTGTTGCCGCTATCCAAGAGCAGGCCACTGCACTTGTCGTCTTTGACGATCCAGTGCTTTGGAGCCATAGGAAACTATTCGTCGACCTCACGGCGGAGCATCGGATTCCTGCGATTTACGGATACCGCGAATTTGTAACCGACGGTGGCCTGATTTCTTATGGGCCGGATCGAATCGACCACTATCGGCGCACCGCATCCTACGTTTCCAGGATTCTGAAGGGAGAGAAACCTGGAAATCTGGCGATCGAACAGCCAACCAGATTCGAACTGGTGATCAACCTGAATTCCGCCAACGCACTCGGTCTTTCAATTCCGCAGTCGATAAGGCTGCGCGCAGAATTGGTGGAGTGAAAGGCGTGCGCCTCGCTAACCCGTCGCCAGGTAACCGGTGACTTCCTCGCGGTCGTGGTAGAGCTGCCGCAGCACCAGCTTCGCCTGCGCCCCGGTGCCGCCCCGGGCGATACGCTCGCGGATGATCGCTGTGCATTGATCGACCGCGTGGTAGCGGCGCTTCATCGGCAGCTTGAGATTGAAGATTGCCTGCCGGGCGTCGCCGGTTGCGATCCAGTCGGCCACCAGGGCGGCGATGCGGGCTGGCTGCTCGACGATGTCGCAGGTGAGCCAGTCGACCGGACGGCGTGGACGGTAGCGCAGGCCGTCGGCGCGCACATGGGTGACGAGCGCATCCTGTGTGACTTCGCCCTTCAGCATCGCGTTGTCGACGGCGCTTACCCGCAGACCGCGGTACGCGAGCTGCCACGACCAGCCACCCGGCGCAGCACCGAGATCCACGGCTCGCATCCCGGCGCGCACCCGGATTGTCTCGTCCTCACCCAGGAAGGTGACGAACGCTTCGGCGAGCTTGAGGGCCGAGCGCGACGGTGCCGCGTGCGGCATGCGCAGACGGACGATGCCCATCGGCCAGCGTGCCTCCCCCGCCGTGCTGATGCCCACGAGGGCAGCGTTCTTCGCGGTGAAGAGCACGTGCAGTCGCGGCGCGGACGCCTGGGCGGCGTCGAGCATGCCCGCGGCGACGAGCGCGTGCTCGAGCAGTGGCTGCAATCGGCGGCACAACCCGGAGAGGGTCTTGCCCTCGTTGGTGTCGGGCGTTTCCAGCCAGACTGCCGAGAATGGCGCGAACGTTCCGGCCGCGGCGACGATCGGGCCGATGCGATCGCGTCCGAGGGTGACCTCGCGTGCCGCCGTGAACAGCGCACGGGCGAAAACAGGCGGGTGGGTGGCGAGGGCGCCCCGCCAGCGCCGCACGTCGAAGCGCGCTAGGGCCACCCTCGCGAGGGCGGGGATGCCAGGCAACGGTGTGAGGATCGCCCCCGCGTGGCCGGCAAGTCGGGCGAGGTCCTCGGCGCATTCGGCCTCGAACCCCGCGCGACAGTGCGCCACGACGGCGACCGTGTTGGCGTGCGCACGCGGCGCTCCCTGGGTAGGCCGGTGGCGCGGGTCGTTCGGTTCGGGCCCGTCGTTCAAACCGGACCCGGTGACGGATTTTCCGGCCGGCGCCGCCGGCACCGTGTCAGACCTTCTCGGGCTCGACCGGGGCGGGTCGCTTCATCAGCAGCGCAGGCACGGGCTGCTTCGAGCGTGCGGGGCCGTGGTGCCCGGAAGCCGGCGCGGCGGACCGCGGCGGCTGGTCGGGATTGAGGGCGTATGCGCGCTCGCGCTCTTCCTGCCGCGAGGACCGTGGCGCGTCGCTAGCGGGGACGGTGGGTACGCGCTCGCCTGCCTCGGTGCGGTCAGCGAAACTCGCAGCGCGCTCGCCTGCCGCGGTGCGATCAGCGGGACTCGCAGAGCGCTCGCGCACCGGGGTGGCAGGCGCGCGCTCGCGCCGGACACGCTCACGGCCGGGGTCGCGCGCGCCCTGCTCGCGGGCGGGACGGGTACGCTCGGCGCTGCCGACATCGAAACCGGCGGCCGTATCGACCGGCACCTTCTTTTTCAGCAGCTTCTCGATCTCGTCGAGCAGGCGCTCCTCCTCGGGTGCGACGAACGAGATTGCCCGACCGGTAGCGCCTGCCCTGCCGGTGCGGCCGATGCGATGGATGTAATCCTCGGGGACGTACGGCAGCTCGTAATTGACCACCAGCGGGAGGTCGTCAATGTCGAGTCCGCGGGCGGCCACGTCGGTCGCCACCAGCACCTGCAGCTTGCCTTCCTTGAAGGCGGCAAGCGCTTCCATCCGCGCCTGCTGGCTCTTGTCACCGTGAATCGCGTCGGTGATGAGGCCGTCTTTCTCGAGCTGCCGGGCAAGGCGCGACGCGCCGTGCTTGGTGCGCATGAAGCACAGCACCTGGTTCAGGTTCTCGGAGCGCACCAGGTGGGCGAGCAGCGCGCGCTTACCGTCGGAGGCGATCTTGTACGCGCTTTGCGCGACGGTCTCGGCCGCGGTGTTGCGCTTGGCCACCTCGATCAGCTGCGGCTCGTTCAGCAACGCGTCGGCGAGCTTCTTGATCTCGTTGGAGAAGGTCGCCGAGAACAACAGGTTCTGGCGCTTTGCGGTCAGTGGAAGGAGCGCCATGATCCGCTTGATATCCGGGATGAAACCCATGTCGAGCATGCGGTCGGCCTCGTCGAGCACGAAGATCTCGACCTGGCCCAGGTACACGCTCTTCTGCTCGATGTGATCGAGCAGCCGACCGGGCGTCGCGACCAGCACCTCGATACCACCGCGGACGATCGGCAGCTGCTGCTTGATGTCGACGCCGCCGTACACCACCGTCGAGCGCAGGTTGGTGTGCTTGCCGTAGGTGCGCATCGATTCCTCCACCTGCACGGCGAGCTCGCGGGTGGGGGTGAGGATCAGCGCCCGGACCGGGTGGCGGGCGGGCGATGGGCTGCTATTGGCGTGCGGCAGCAACTTCTGGAGAATCGGCAGGGCGAAGCCGGCGGTCTTGCCGGTGCCGGTCTGAGCGCCACCCATGACGTCGCGCCCCGAGAGGATGACGGGAATGGCTTGGGCCTGGATTGGGGTAGGCGTGGTGTAGCCGGCTTCGGCAACGGCCCGCAATAGCTCGGGTCGCAGGCCGAGCTCTTCAAAGCTCGTGGCGTGCATGCAGGCTCCTGGCGCGGCCTACCGCCCGTGAGCGGTTTCCGGTCCAGGCAGCGGAGTGTGCTGGAGGTGGTTGGACGCAGGCGCCGGCAGACCCGGAACCCCGTAGGTGGGCGGTGACCGGAAACGGCCGCCCGAAGCCACAAATTATAGCGTAAACCGCGGATTTTGCAAATTTTTGTGGTTTTGTAGAGTCCACGCAAGCTATACTCTATGGTTACCCGCGCCGGGCGTCGGCGTACCCTGCGCCACCGTCGAATCCGGCAGCGAGCCTCGCTAGCGGATTGCTTCGGATTCTGGGCAGCGCTGCGCTTTCGTCTCCGCGACATTGGCGACCTGCAAGCGCACGCCGTTCGCCATTCTGGGCTCACCATGTCTTCCGCACACCGCTTACGCAACATCGCCATCATCGCCCACGTCGATCATGGCAAAACCACCCTCGTCGACAAGCTGCTGGTCCAGGCGGGCACCTTCGCCAAGCACCAGCACGTCGGCGAACGGATGATGGACAGCAACGATCTCGAGCGCGAGCGTGGGATCACCATCCTGGCCAAGAACTGCTCGATCGCCTACAAGGGCACGCGCATCAACATCGTCGACACTCCCGGGCACGCCGACTTCGGGGGCGAGGTCGAGCGCGTGCTCGGCATGGTAGACGGAGTCCTGCTCCTGGTCGATGCGGTCGAAGGACCGATGCCGCAGACGCGTTTCGTGACCCTGAAGGCGCTGAAGCTCGGCTTGCAGCCCATCGTGGTGGTCAACAAGGTCGATCGCCCGGGAGCGCGGCCCGAATGGGTGGTCAACCAGACGTTCGACCTCTTCGATCGACTGGGCGCCACCGAGGCGCAGCTCGACTTCCCAGTGGTGTACGCCTCCGCCCTGCACGGCTGGGCGAGCACCGACGTCGCCGTCGCCAAGTTGGGCGTGGCACCGGAGGGCGGCGACATGAAGGCGCTATTCGAGACGGTGCTCACCCATGTGCCGGCGCCGGTGGGCGACCCGGAGGGCCCGCTGCAATTCCAGGTCAGCGCCCTCGATTACTCGAGCTACATTGGGCGCCTCGGCATTGGCCGCATCCGCCGCGGCCGGATAGCGCCGGGGCAGGAAGTCGCGATCCTGCACGGTCCGCTCGCGGAAGGACAGGTTGCGCCGAAAGCCCGCGTCGGCAGCGTATTCGTCTTCTCGGGAATGGAGCGAGTCCCTGCGGAGAGCGCGGAGGCCGGCGATATCGTGCTCGTGACCGGGGTGGACGATCTCAGCATTGGCACGACCCTTACCGCCGTGGAAGCTCCCGAAGTGCTGCCGCCGATCCACGTCGACGAGCCGACGCTTTCGATGTATTTCCAGGTCAACACCTCGCCGCTCGCCGGGCGCGAAGGCAAATACGTGACGTCGCGCAACCTCCGCGATCGCCTCGTCAAGGAGACACTCACCAACGTCGCCCTGCGCCTCGAGGAGACGGCGGACACCGACGTGTTCCTGGTGGCGGGGCGCGGTGAGCTGCACCTCACCATCCTGATCGAGAACATGCGTCGCGAGGGCTACGAGCTCGCCGTGTCGCGACCGCGGGTCGTGCTGCGCGAGATCGATGGCGTGACGTCGGAGCCCTACGAGATGCTCTCGGTCGACGTCGAGGAAGGTCACCAGGGTGCGGTCATGGAGGCTCTCGGGCAACGCCGCGGCGATCTCACCGACATGCAGCCCGATGGGCGTGGGCGCACCCGTCTCGAGTACCGCATTCCGGCTCGAGGCCTCATCGGCTTCCAGGGCGAGTTCATGAACCTTACCCGCGGCACCGGGCTCATGAGCCACGTGTTCGACGGCTACGCGCCGGTCAAGGGCGAAATCCCCGAACGGCGCAACGGCGTGCTCATCTCGCAGGAAGACGGCGACGCCGTTGCCTACGCGTTGTGGAAGCTGCAGGATCGCGGGCGCATGTTCGTCGGCCCCGGCGAGAAGCTCTACGAGGGCATGGTCATCGGCATCCACAGTCGCGACAACGACCTCGTGGTGAATCCGATCAAGGGCAAGCAGCTCACCAACGTTCGCGCCTCGGGGACGGACGAAGCGGTACGGCTGGTGCCCCAGATCCAGCTCAACCTCGAGTACGCCGTGGAGTTCATTGCCGACGACGAGCTCGTCGAGGTGACCCCGAAGTCGATCCGCATCCGCAAGCGCTTCCTCAAGGAGCACGAGCGCAAGAAGGCGAGCCGCGAGGCAGCCTGACGCTCCCACCACCGGCGCCCCCGACGTGATCGCCCCACTGACCATGCGGCGGCCGCAAGACGGCGGGCTCGATGCGCGGCAGGCCGGCAGCTTCGCCGGCCTCGCCCTTGCCAATATTGCCCAGACGTACCCGCACAAGCTCGATCACGTGCTCGACAGCGACGCGGACGTGGTCGTGCCGAAGGTGCTCCACCCGGCGTTCCATGGCAGTTACGATTGGCATTCATGCGTGCACATGCATTGGCTGCTGGTGCATCTCGTCAGTGCGTTTCCGCAACTGCCGCAGCGTAGCGCTGTCGAGGCGCAGCTCGATGCGAGTTTCGCGCCGGACCCGATCGCCGCGGAGTGCCGGTATCTCGCGCGGCCCGGCGCCAGCGCCTTCGAGCGTACCTACGGCTGGGCGTGGCTGCTGAAGCTCGCGACCGAACTCGCCTGCTCGTCGCACTCGCACGCAAAACGCTGGAGCCAATGCCTGGCGCCGCTGGCCGAGGCGATCGTCGCGCGCTATCTCGCGTACCTGCCCAAAGCGGACTATCCCATCCGCCACGGCACGCATGCCAACAGCGCCTTCGGATTGCTGTTTGCGCT
>JBDSND010000194.1:0-48226 GCA_039915505.1 Casimicrobiaceae bacterium | reverse complement strand
CGCCGTTGGTGCGCTTCCTGACCTCCTCCATCCAAGGCTTGGCCACGCTCTCGGTGAACAGGTGGTTCGCGGGCAACGAGTCGGCGAACTTGAGCAGCGTCTTGCCCTGGGCCAGCGCCGGCATGTGCTGCAACGCAAGGTACACGCCGGCGCACACGGCGGCGGTGCGGAAAATCGTCTTAGTCATGCTGCTCTCTCCTGGTTGGAATCAGCGTTGCTTGGCCACGGCGGCACGGAAGTCCTTGAGCACCGTCGTGCCCGGTTTGCCGCGCTTGTCGAGCTCGGCCGCCCACTCCTCGGACACGCTGGTCAGCAAGGACTGCAGCGCCTTGCGCTCCTCGGGTGGGAACTCGACGAGCTGGATGCCGGCCCCCTTGAGCTTCTCCGCTGCAGGCGCGACATCACGGTCGGCAACCGCACAACCGTTGCGGGTCGCGGCGTCCCCGGCTTCGACCAATGCCTTCTGGACGTTGGCCGGCAGGGCCTTGAAACGATTCTCGGCAATGGCGTAGGTGATCGCCGCCCCGCCGAAGTTCTCGCCGCGGGTCGCGGTCTTCACCACCCGCGTGAGATCGTAGGACAGGACCGTGGGATAGCCCATGAGGCCGCCATCGATCGTGCCCCGCGACATCGATTCGTTGATCTCCGGCGCGGGAATGCGCACCGGGATGCCCTTAAGTTTGCGGATGGTGATGTCCATCGCCGCTCCCAGCGAGCGCATCTTCTGCCCCTCGAGGCTCTTCATCCCTTCGTACTTGCGGGTGGTGACGAATTGGAAGGGGGCGAACGTATGGGCGATCAGCACCCGCACGCCGTTGGGCTGGAACTCGTACTTGGCGAGGGCGCCGTCGCGCGCCTGTTGCGCGAGTGCAACGGTGCCTTCGCACGAGCTCGCAAAGCCGCCGGGCAACTCGGCGACGGCCGACAACGGCATCTTGTCGGAGACATACGACGGCACCACCAAGCCGATGTCGACCACGCCCGCCTGGGTGAGCGCGAGCAGGTCCTTGCCCTTGCCGAGTTGCTCCGCCGGGAAGTACTGAAAGTCGACCTCGCCGTTGGTCAGCTTCTTCACGTGTTCCATGAAGAACTTGGCGGTGCTCTCCGCGACCGGGTGGCCGGGCGGATAGACGTCAGCCACCTTGAGCACGATCTTGTCGGCAGCCGCCACGGCGTGGGCGGCCGATGCGGCGATCATCGCCACCATCCATGTCCATTTCGCTTGCATCGTCTTCCTCCTAGTTATGGGTGTCATCGAGCAGGTCCCGGGCCGCGACGAGAGGATCGCGCTCCCCGGAGGCAATACTTGCGACCAGCGCCGTCCAGCGTCCGCTTGCGCCCCAGCGCGCGCGATGGCGCGCGAACAGCTCCACCCGTACGCAATCGGCGAGGCGTTCCTCCGCTCGCGCCCGGGCCATCGCCCGGCGCTGGTCGGTGCGATCGAGGAAGGTGCGATGCTCGGACAAACGTGCGAGCAGGACGTCGATACCCGCATCATTGCGGGCCGAGATTTCCAGCACCGGCGGGAACCAGGCCAGTCGCCCGTCACCGAGATCGTTGCTCCCCTCCTCAAGGGCGTGCGTGTCGGCCCCGAGATGCAGCGCCTGGCGAAGCTGGTTCGCGGCTTGCGCCGCATCCGGTCGGTCGGCCTTGTTGACGGCCAGCACATTGGCGATCTCGAGGATGCCGGCCTTGATCGCCTGGACGTCGTCCCCAAGCCCGGGCGCGGTCACGACGACCACACTATGCGCCACGTGCCGGATAGCGACCTCGGACTGTCCTGTCCCGACCGTCTCCACGATCACCACGGTGCGACCGGCAGCACCTGCGAGCCGCACGAGATCGGCAACGCAGGCCGCGAGCCCACCGGCGGCGCCGCGCGAGCCTAGGCTCCGGAAAAACACCTCCGACGGCTGCTCCCGTGCGCTGCGGATGCGATCGCCGAGCAATGCGCCTCCCGTGAAAGGACTGGATGGGTCGATGGCCAGGATAGCGACACGTTCGCCGGCTGCGACCAGCCGATGCGCGAGCAGCGGCAGGACGGTGCTCTTGCCGGCGCCCCCCACGCCGGTCATGCCGATCACCCAGGGTTCGACCCCTTGGCCGAAGCTGCGGGTCAGCATTTCGACGCCACGCGGGTCGTGGTTCTCGACGAGGCTCATCGCCCGCGACAGCGTGCGCACGTCCCCCGCGACCAGGCGCGCGACGGCCGGGCCGAGGCCGCCATCGGGACCGACCGCCGGGCGCTGCGAGGCGCGGGTATCGCCGTTCACCACGCCGCCTCGAGAAGTGCGAGCACGTCCTCGCGCGTGGCACGGCGAGGATTGAAATAGAGCCCGCGATCGCCCATCGCAAGGTCGGCGAGCGCGCCGAACAGGCCGCGGTCGAGCCCGGTATCGCGCAGGCGCGTAGGCACCCCGAGCGTGCGCTGCAGCGCGACCACGGCGTCGATCGCGCGTTGCACCGCCTGCGCGTCGGACAGGTCCGCGACCGCAACCCCCATGGCTTCCGCCGCGCGGCGCAGTGGTGGCCCGGCCACGGCGGCGTTGAAGCGCATCGCGTGGGGCAATAGCACGGCGTTGGCGATGCCATGCGGCAATCCGCCGAGCGACCCGAGGCCGTGGCAGATGCCGTGGTGGATGCCGACGCGCGCGTTGGCGATCACCATCCCGCTCAGGTGCGCACCTGCGAGCACATCGGCGCGTGCGGCGATGCTCGACGGGTCGCGAACCATTGCCGGCATGGCCTGCTGCAAGGCACGCAGACCACCGAGTGCGAGGGCGTCCGAGATGGGATTGCGCACCCGCGAGTAGAGGCCCTCGATGCAATGGGCAATCGCGTTCATGCCGGTGCTTGCCATGACCTCGACAGGGACATCGACATTGGCAAGGGGGTCAAGCAGGATCGTGCGCGGTGCGAGCTTGGGGTCCCAGAACAGGAGCTTGCGCCCATTCGCCGCGCGCACCCCAAGGCCGGGCGTCACTTCCGCAGCCGATGCGGTGGTCGGCACGACCACGATCGGCAACTTCGGCTGGGCCAACGCCTGCTGCACGTAGTGATCGGGAGGCGTGAACACGTTCGCGTGCCGCGCGAGTGGTGCTCCCTCGGCAAGCACGATGGCGATGGCCTTGGCCGTATCCGAAGCGCTGCCACCGCCGACCGCAATCAGGCCATCGATGCCAGCTTCTGCGGCGCGTCGCGCCACAGCTTCCACGTGAGCGCAATCGGAATGCTCCACCACGTCGTCCACCACGGCCACGATCGACCGGACACGCCGTACCAGGGCCCCAAGTGACGAAGCGGCGGTGCGCGGGCCGCAGACCAGCATCGCCTTCTGAATGCCGGCCGCCCGCAACTCCGCGTCGAGGTCATCGACCGCGCCCGCGCGCAGAACCACCCGGGTCGGCAGACCCCGAAACTCGAAGCCTGGCGGAAGCGCCCGGGTGCCGTTGGCCGAGGCCAGGTCCGGCGCAGCGAGGTCGAGAGCGGCCATCGCCGAGCCCTAGCGACCCACGAAGCGCGGGTCGCGCTTCTCGACGAATGCGGCGACCGCCTCGCCGAAGTCCTCGGTGTGCTGGGTGATGCTCTGCAGTGCGGCGGCCAGTTCCAGGCTGCGGGCAAGGGTCGAGCCCTCGGAATCACGCAGCAGCCGCTTGTTGAGCTTGAGCGCATGCGGGGGATGCCGCACGATCCGTCCGGCCAAGGCGAGCGCTTCCTCCAGCAGGCGTTCGCCGGGGTGCACCGCCGAGACGAGCCCCCAGCGCAGTGCCTGCTCGGCGTCGACGGCGTCGCCGGTGAGGGTCATTTCGTACGCCCGCGCAGTGCCGACGATGCGCGGCAGCAGCCACGCGCCACCGTCGCCGGCGACCAGCCCCAGTCGGACGAAGCTCTCCGCGAACACGGCTTCCCGGGCGGCGATCCGCATGTCGCACATGAGCGCCAGGTCGCACCCTGCGCCGATTGCCGGACCGTTGACCGCGGCGATCGTGGGTACGTCGATGCCGAATACGGCCAGCGGCACCCGCTGGATGCCGCGACGATAGTTCTCGCGCATTTCCGCTGCCGATCCGCCGAACATGCCGCGTCCAGCCAGCATGTCCTTGACGTTGCCGCCCGCGCAGAAACTGGGCCCACTGCCGGTCACGATCACGCAGGCAATCGTCGGATCCGCGTTGATGGCGGCCGCGGCATCGACGATCGCGCCCGACATGGCGTCGTCGAGGGCGTTGCGTGCGTTGGGTCGCGCCAGGGTGAGCAGCGCAATGGCACCGCGGCGCTCGAGCGATACAAGGTCGGTCACGTCGGCTCCCCTAGGCGGCCCGGCGCGGCGTCTTGGCACCGCCGATATGGCGCCTGATGCCGGCCTTGATCATGGTGGCGAACGCTTCGGCGTTGGCGCGGATGGTCTTGCTGAGGCCGCCGATGCCGATGCCCATCGGCGGTCGGCCGTCGAGGCGAGGCAGCGCCACCGCCACCACCCCTGCTCCCGGCGAGACGCGATCGACCGACACCGCATACCCGGCGCTCTGGATCGCCTGGATGTCGCGCCGCACCGTCGCGAGCGACAGCCGCGATTGATCGTCGGCCTGCCTGGCGTTGTGGCGAAACACGGCGTGGCGGACCTCCTCGTCCGGCATCATCGCCATGAACAACCGCCCCAGCCCGGACGTGGCCAGCGGTCGGATCGTGCCCGGGCCGAGATGGAGTCGCATCGACTTGGTCGCCGGCACGACGTGTATGTAGCGCACCACCTGCCCGGAGTGCACCGCCAGGATGATCGTCTCGCCGGTCGCCTCGCCGAGCTCCCCCATCAGCTGCAGGACCGGACCTTCGGGCGCGAGTTGCCGGTCGATCCACGCCCCCAGCAAGGTGACGCGCGGCGTGGGTCGGTACATGCGGCGCGCATCCTGCTCCACATAGCCGATCTCGGCGAGGCTGTGCAGCAGCACGGAAGTGCTCGACGCCGGATAGCCGAGCGCGCGCGCAATCTCCGACACACTGGCCTCGCGCTGCACCTGGTCGAAGTACTCGAACACCTCGAGCACTCGCACCGCGGACTTGACCTTGGTGTTCGCCGCGCTGTGCGCCGTCACGACGCGCTCCCTTGCGGGTCCGTGACGTAGGCCCATAGATCGCTCGCACCGCGCGCCAGGACATCGGCGCCGATGCGCTCGTTCCAGGCGTGCTCGTCGCCGAACTCGTCGCGCCACGCCCAGAGTCGCCGGGTGAACAGCTGCAGCGGGAATTCCCGGGTGAAGCCCATCGCGGCCACGACCTGGTGGGCAACGCCGTTGACCGTGACCACCGCCTCGCTGGCGCGGGACTTTGCCAGCGCACCCCCGAGCCACGAGTCGTCGACCCGCATGAGCAGCACGCCACCGTCGACGGCCGCCGTGGCTGCGGCGGTCTCGCCCGCAAGTTGCGCGACAAGCTGCTGCACCGCCTGGAACTCGGCGATGCGCTTGCCGAACTGCCGGCGGGTGTTGGCGTGCTCGACGGTGATTTCAAGGATCCGGCCCATTGCGCCGGTCATCTGCGCGGCGAGCAGGAGCGCGCAGAGCGACCGAATGCGCCCGGCACTCATCGCCGTGGTGCGGACCTGCTCGGCGCCGCTCGCAGGCAGCGCCAGGATGTCGCGCGGCTCTCCGGCGAGGTTCTCGCCCAGGGACAGTCGCGCCGCATCGATCCCGAATACGTGCACCACGACGTGATCGCCGGCATCCTCCACGGCGCAGCCGCGCTTCGCAGTGCGTCCCCATGGGAGGCGGACGCGGAGCCCGATGCCGTCGGCATGCTTCTCGATCTCGCCGAGCACCACCGGACCGGCAAGGTCGGGCCATCCCGCTGCCGCCAGCACGACCCGCGCCATCAGCGCCTCGGTGATCGGGGCATGGGCCGCGCAGTAGCCGGCGGTGCGCACCATGCCGACGGCGTCGATTAGGTCGGCGCCGATACCGCCGGACGCTTCCGGAACCAGGATGCGATCGAGTCCCGAGTCGTCGATCGCCGCCCACAGCCCGGAGGTGTCCACGCCGCCGCGGCCGTGCGCCAGCTCGACCGGCGTCTGGCGCGAGAACACCCGGTGGGCGCTCTCCAGGATCATCGGCTCGGCGGTGTGGTTCATCGCATCCCCAGCTCGCGGGCGATGATCCCGCGCAGGATCTCGCGCGTGCCGCCGCGCAGCGAAAACGATGGCGCCGCCAGCGTCGCCTCGTCGATTGCCTCGCGCAAGAACGGCGTGCAGGGCACTCCGGCGGGGCCGCGCACCAGCGCGCGCACCACCTCGGCAAGTTCCTGTTCCAGCGTCGTCCCGAGGTCCTTGGTGAGCGCCGCCTCGATCTCCGGCGACTCCCCCGCCTCGAGGGTTGCGGCGATGCCCATCGACATGTGCCGCAGTGCACTGAGATGCGAAGTCATCCGCCCGATGCCGGCACATGCGCTCGGATTGGCGGCGCCGGCAAGCGCGGCTGCCGCGGCACCGAGGAGGGGAAACGTGGACAGGAAGCGGTCCGGCCCGCTGCGCTCGAAGGCAAGCTCCCCGACCACCAGCTTCCAGCCATCGCCAGGGTGGCCGAGCAGGTAGTCGGCCCCGATCGCCACGTCGTCGAAGACCACCTCGCAAAAGTCGCGTCCCCCGGTCAAATCTTCGATCGGCGAGGCGTGCACACCCGGAAGCTTCATGTCGACGACGAACTGGCTGAGGCCGGAACGCCGGTCCTCGCCCGCCGGTGCCGTGCGCGCCAGGACGATGACGTAGTCGGCGCGATGCGCATGCGAGGTCCATAGCTTGGTGCCATGCAGTCGCCAGCCACCCTCGACCTGCTCGGCACGGGTCTTGACACTGGCGAGGTCGGACCCGGCGTTGGACTCGCTCATGCCGATGCCGAAGCAGCAGCGGCCGGCGGTGATCCGCGGCAGTACGGTCTGCTTTAGCAACTCGGAGCCATGCCGCGCGATCTGCGGTCCACTTTGCCGGTCGGCAATCCAGTGCGCTCCGAGCGGCGCGCCGGCCGCGAGCATTTCCTCGCAGACGATGTAGCGGTCCAGCGCACTCCGGCCGTGCCCACCGTACCGCTCGGGCAAGGTCAGACCGATGAACCCGCGGCCGCCGCAGCGCGCGGAGAACGCGGCATCGTGACGCATCCAGCCGTTGGGGCGTGCTTCGAACCGGCCCGCGGCACGCTCTTCCCGAAGAAAGCGACGCACGTCAGCACGCAGCATCGGCGCGCTCGCAGGCCAATCGGGTGACGGAAAGCGAAACCGCATGGTCGAATCGTCCTGCTGGAGATCAAGTCCGGGGTGAGGCGCATTGTAGGACAAAGAAACGGGCATTCATAAGGACGAACTGGCTTTTCACATCCATGAAATCATCCAGCGCGGCGGCG
Organism: Casimicrobiaceae bacterium; assembly: GCA_039915505.1. Classification (GTDB taxonomy): domain Bacteria; phylum Pseudomonadota; class Gammaproteobacteria; order Burkholderiales; family Casimicrobiaceae; genus CAIWHR01. The sequence goes on along the minus strand of JBDSND010000194.1, from coordinate 40,841 downwards.
AAGCCCGTGCGCACCGCGGAATCTTTGTCTACGATGCGCGCATGGACCAGCCCACGCCTTTTCCGGCCAATCGCATCCGCCGCGCCTGGGTGGAGCAACGCCCAGCATTCGGCAGCTTCGTCTTTTCCCACGATGCCGCGAACAGCGAGATCGTCGCGGCGGCCGGCTTCGATTTCGTCATCATCGACACCGAGCACACCACGCTGGGTGCAGCCGAAGTTGAGCACCACGCCCGTGCGTGCGCCACTTACGGAGCCGCCGCCCTGGTGCGCGTACCTCCCGAGGAAATCGCGAGCTGCGGCCGCCTGCTCGACGCCGGTGCGGCAGGCGTGGTCATGTCGCACTTCGGGGCCGATCCCGCGGCGAGCCGGCGACTCGGCTCGATCGTCCGTTATGCGCCGCAAGGTGATCGTCCGAGTTGCAGCGGCGTACGCTCCACCCATTACGGATTGCGGCCTTTCGCGGAGACCGTCCGCGAGAGCAATGCCGATCTCCTCGCCATCGGCATCGTCGAGGACGTGGAGGCATTGGCCGACCTGGATGGCACCCTTGCCCGCTGCCGTGTCGACGCGGTGATGCCGGGGCCAGGCGATCTCTCGACAGCCCTCGGAGTACCGGGGCAACCCACCCACCCAAGGGTTCGCGAGGCCATCGACGAGATCCATCGCGCGGCGCGAAGGGCCGGCATTCGCGCCGGGATGTACCTCAACATGCCTGACGAATTTGCGGGCTGGCGGCGCGAAGACCTGGACTTCTTCGTCTATCTCTTCGATTACAAGGTGCTCGCGCACGCCTATGGCGCGGCACGCGCCGCCATCGCAGCGGTCGCGCAGCGCTGACCCGCGCATGCCGACCCGGCAGTCCCCGCCTGGCTTGCGCCCTGGCGCGGCGCCTCGCAATGCGATCGGCGGCATGCCGCTCTGAGCTGGGCTGGCGGGCCGTCAATGGACAATGCTGATGCACGTCCGTATGCTCGCAACAAAGGCCGTTGCACGACCGACGACGCGATGTGGGTCGTCGGTTTCCGCTCGCCAGACCGGCATTCGACCGGCCACGTAACCGTACGCGTGACTTAGGAGGAATCATGTTCCATCTCGAAATCAGGTGGTCCTGGCTGCGCATCCTTGCCAGCCTCGCCATGTTTGCCGCCGCGCCGGCCTGGGCGCAGACGTTTCCCAATCCCTCCGACGAGGCCAAGCTCTACGAGCTCGGCAAGAAGGAAGGCAAGGTCGTCTGGTACGAAAGCGCGCCCCTCGAGCCGATGCAGGCCATCGCCCTTGCCTTCGAGAAGAAGTATCCCGGCATCAAGGTCGAGGTCCTGCGGATCGTGGGCATCCAGCAGTACCAGCGGTTCATGCAGGAGGTCCAGGCCAAGCAGCACAACGTCGACATCCTGCACATCAGCGACCGGCCGAGCATGTCCTCGCTGGTCGACGATGGTCACGTCGCCGAATGGAAGGTGCCGGTGCACGACCGCTATCCCGAGGTGTTCCGGATGAAGAACCACGCCTACGCGAACTACACGACGGACAACGCGATCATCTACAACGTCAACAAGGTCACGCCGGAAGAGGTCAAGCTCCTCGAGTCGGACTGGAAGGCCGTGCTGGATCCGCGCTTCAAGGGACGCTTCGCGGTCACGAATATGAAGTGCGGCGCGTGCTACGCGGGGATCCACATGTTTCTCGATCCGAAGATGAAGGACCGCTACGGCCCCGAGTTCCTGAAGCAGGTCGCCGCCCAGAAGCCGGCCGTCTACTCCGAGGTCCTGGTCGGTCTCGACCGGGTGATTGCCGGGGAGCACGACTTCACCTACTGGACGTGGGAGGGCATTGCCCTCACCAAGTGGCAACAGGGCGCGCCGATCCGCTGGATCCATCCGAAGCCGACGCCCACCTTCGGCAACTCATGGCAGGCGATCTCGAAGTACGCACCGCATCCGAACGCCGCTCGCCTCTTCCAGAACTGGTCGATGAGCGAGGAAGGCGAGATCGCCATCCAGCAGCTCTACGGCTCGGCGACCGTCATGAAGGACCTGAAGGACCAGCGCTCGGTCACCAAGGAGGCCTGGTACAAGCCCATCGCCCAGCCCTATGAGGTCGATTTCGCCCGCTGGGACCGCGACTACCACAAGGACATGGATCTCTGGGCGAATATCCTCAAGCAAGCCCGCTGAGCTGACATGGCGGTGGCAAGCGCGCCCGTGCCAGCGACGGCCTCGGGCGCTCCCCTCTCCCGGTTCCTGTGGCGTTGGGGTGGCGAGCGCGTGCTCTGGGCGGTGCTCGGTATCGCCGTATTCGCCGTCGCCATCCTGCCGCTGGTCTACACGATCGATGCGAGTTTCTACCGCGAGACGCGGACGGGGCTCTCCACCGAGCGCAGCCTGCGTGCCGTGCTCGACGTCTACGCCACCGCGGCCTACCTCGGCTACCTGGCCGACGCCCTGATCCTCGCAACCGCGGTGACGCTGTCGTCGCTGCTGGTCGGCATGACCATGGCGCTCTTGATGGCGCGCACCGACCTGCCGTTCAAGAACACGTTCGACCTCCTGATCATCATGCCGCTCTTCCTGTCCCCGTTCACCGGGCTGATCGCCTGGATCGCGCTGGGCTCGGAAAAGACCGGCTTCATCAACGTCACCATTAGCGCGGTCCTCGGCGCCATCGGCCTCGACCCGGGCCCGCTCATCAACATCTGGAACTACGCCGGGGTCGTTTGGGTAATGTTTCTGTTCTTCTGTCCGTTCGCCTATCTGTTCACGGTCGGCAACCTGCGCGCCATGGACTCGTCTCTGGAGGAAGCGGCACGCACCACCGGCGCGACTCCGCTGCAGACGCTCCTGCGGGTGACGGTGCCGATGTCGGTACCGGCGATCCTGGCTTCGGGTTTGCTGATATTCATTCTCGCCGCGGAGATGTACACCATCCCCGGAATCATCGGCTCGACCGCCGGGTTCACCACCCTACCGTGGAAGATCTACCAGGACGCGACGGTATTTCCGGTGCACAGCGCTCACGCCGCGGCTGGCGCGACCCTGCTGCTCTGGATCACCGTCTTCGGCATCTGGCTGCAGCGGCGGGTCACCCGTCGATCCGAGCGCTATGTCACCGTCACCGGCAAGGGCTTCCGTGGCCGGCCTTTGCCGCTGGGCTCGTGGCGCTGGCTTGCCCTGCTCTTCATCGGCCTCTACGTACTGTCGGCGGACATCCTCCCGTTCGGGGCGCTGCTGCTGTCGTCCTTCATGAAGTACAGCGCACCGATGATCTCGGCCGATATCTTCACCCTGAAGCACTACGTGCAGATCTTCACCTTCCAGAACATCCGCGACTCGATCTGGAACACGCTGTACCTCGCGGTGCTGAGCGGGGGTTTGTGCGTGCTGGCGGGCCTGCTGATCAGTTTCATGGAGGTCCGGCGACCCAGTCCGTCCACCAAGCTGCTGGCATTCTTCGGGGTGCTGCCCGTCGCGGTGCCGGGCCTGGTGTACGGGCTCGGCCTCATCTGGACCTACGTGCAGACGCCGATCTACGGCACCGTCTGGGTGCTGCTCCTCGCCTACGTCGCCAAGTTCCTGCCCTATGGGATCGTGGTCAGCCGTTCGGCCATCCTGCAGGTCCATCCCGAGCTCGAGCAGTGCGCGCGGATTTCGGGCGCGAGCAGTCTCAAGACCCTGCGCGCGATCACCATGCCCCTGCTCAAGCCGACGCTGATCGCCATCCTCTTCTTCGTGATGCTCATGAGCATCAAGGAGCTGTCGGCATCACTGCTGCTGTATACCCAGAAGAGCCAGGTGCTGTCGGTGCTGACGTGGCATTACATGGACGCCGGCAACTACCAGTTCGCGTCCGCGCTCGGCGTGATCCAGACGCTGATCATGATGGCCCTGGTGGTCGCCACCCGCGCGATCTTCAATGTCCAGCTCGAGAAGACCCTTGCCAAATCCTGAGCCGGGGATGCAACCGCTGCGCGACTACCTGATCGTCGAGGTTGCCGAAGGCATTGCAGGCCCTTGCTGCGGACTGCAGTACGCCGATCTCGGCGCGCGGGTCATCAAGATCGAATCCCCGGACGGCGATCGGGCCAGAGAGTGGGGCCCTCCCATGGCGGGCGACGTGGCAGCCATCTTCGCGCATCTCAATCGCGGCAAGGAAAGTATCGTCCTCGATCTCGCCGCTCCCGAAGGACGCACGAGCTTGGACGCGCTGCTCGCGCGCGCCGACGCGGTGGTCGCGCACAATGATCCCGGCGATCCGGCGCCCATCGACTGGCAGGCGATGGCGCAGCGGCACTCGCGACTGGTGGTGTGCGAGCTCGACTGGCTGGGCACGCGCGGGCCGCTCGCCGGGTTGGCCGGGTCGGAGCTTTCCATCCAGGCGATGTCGGGCTTTACCCGCTACGTCGGCGAGCCGGGCGGAGAACCCTGTCGCGTTGGCTTTGAGATCGGATCGATGGCTACGGCAATGCACGCCTTCCAGGCGATTGCCGCAGGTCTATTCCACCGGGACGCGGGCGGCAGCGGCCAGTACGTGCAGGTGAGCGCGCTCAATTCCCTGCTGTCGATGAAGACCATCCTGCTGGCCGCGCACAGCGGCGACATCGACGCCTGGGACGGCTTCCATCTCAATGGCCCGCATTGGCCGCCCGACACCGGCTGGAAAACCACGGATGGCCAGATCACCTTCGACTTCCGGCATGGTCAGCGCGACGAATGGGCGGCCTTCTGCCGCAAGGTCGGTCTCGACGCACTCGTCGATCATCCCGACTATGCAGACTGGCGCTCCACCATCTACATCGGCGACCGGCGCTTCACCCATGGCGAGCCCTACCGCAAAGTGTTCGCCTCCATGACCTGCGAGGAGGCGAGCGCGATCATCAACGACCTCGGCGGCATCTCGGTCAAGTTCCACGACTACGCAGAGATGCTGGCGCATCCCCAGGTGCAGACCCTCGATGCCCTGGTCACGGTGCACGAGGGGGGCCATGCCGGGCAACAGGTCGGCACGCCGTTCAAGTTTGGCGGCGAGGAGCGGCGCGCGCAGCTCAGCCGCGCACCCCGCCTCGGCGAGCATTCCGATGCGGTCCTCGCCGAGTTCACGGCGTCAGGGCCGGCGCTCGCGCACGGCATGCGGGAGGCGGCGCCGTGACTGGACCGCTCGTAGGGCTGCGCGTGGTCGACGCCAGCATGGGCGCAGTCGGGCCCTGGGCTGGCGTCCTGCTCGGCGCGCTCGGCGCGGACGTGATCAAGCTCGAATCGCCGCAGGGCGACTTCATCCGCGCCATCAAGCCCTCCAAGCGCGGGCTCGGCACCACCTACATTTCGCTCAACTTCAACAAGCGCGCGCTGGTGCTCGACCTCAAGGTCCCCGACCAGCGGCGCCGCGTGCACGAGCTCGTGGCCGACGCCGACGTGTTCATCGAGAATTTCCGCCCCGGCGTGGCCGCCCGCATCGGCGTCGGCTACGACGAGCTCGCGAAGCTCAATCCGCAGCTCGTCTACGCCTCGGCGTCGGGCTTCGGCACGTCGGGGCCGATGGTGGGCATCGGTGCCACCGATCCGCATCTGCAGCCCTTCACCGGCGCGTGCTCGATCAACGGCATGCCCGACGGGCCGCGCCAGCGCTGGCGCTGGTACGGTCACTTCGACTGCAACACGTCGATGTGCATCGTCGAGGGCGTGCTGGCCGCGCTCCTGGAGCGCCGGCGCACGGGCCGCGGCAAGCTCGTCGAGGTGACCATGGTGGAGGCGGCGCTGGCCCTGCAGCGCGTCCGCCTGGCCGAACATCTCTCCGGGTCGACGCCGCGCCCCATGGGGAGCGCCACCACCTACCTCGTGCCGGACCAGGCATTTCGTACTCGGGATCGACCACTCGCCGTCACCGCGAGCTCGCGCCGCGAGTGGCGGGCGCTCTGCGCGGCGATCGGCAGGAGCGAGCTCGCCGACGATCCACGCTTTAGGACCAATCCCGACCGGGTGCAGCATCGCACTGCCCTGATTCCCATCCTGCAGGACGTGTTCGGCGCCTGCGCCGCGCATCACTGGCTCGATGTCCTGCGCCGCGTCCACGTCCCTTGCGCCCTTTTTACCAGCGTCGATGAGTTCCGCCACAACGTGCATTACCTGGCTAACGAAATGATCACCTCGTTCGATACACCGCATTGGGGCAATGTGACCGTCGGTGGCGTGCCCTGGCGGTTCGCGGCCACCCCGGGCGAGCTACGCCCGGGCATGCCCCCCGGGGCGAACACCCCTGAAATCCTGGAACGCGGCTGGTCGGCGTTCCAGGACGCGTGAGGAACCCATGTCTGGCGTGCACATCCGCAGCCTCGTTAAGCGCTATGGCACCGTTCCCGCGGTCGCGGGCGTCAGTCTCGACATCGCCGAGGGCGAGCTCATCGTCCTGCTCGGCCCGAGCGGCTGCGGCAAGACGACGACCTTGCGCTGTGTCGCCGGACTCGAAGACGTGTCCGAGGGCGAGATCACCATGGGCGAGCGCGTGGTGTCATCGCCGGGCTTCTCCCTGCCGCCGGAAAAGCGCGAGATCGGCATGGTGTTCCAGTCGTACGCCATCTGGCCGCACATGAGTGTCGCCGAAAACGTTGCGTTCGGCCTCAAGCTCAAGAAACTCTCGAACGACGCCATCAGGAGCCGGGTCGAGCGTGCCCTCGCGCTGGTCGGCCTGGAGAAGTATGGCGACCGTGGCGCGAGCCAGCTCTCGGGAGGGCAGCAGCAGCGCGTGGCGCTGGCGCGGGCCATCGTGCTCGAGCCCGGCGTGCTGCTCTTCGACGAACCGTTGAGCAACCTAGACGCCAAGCTGCGGGAAAAGATGCGCTTCGAGTTGCGCCAGCTGCAGAAGCGGCTGGGGATCACCTCGATTTACGTGACCCATGACCAACAGGAAGCCATGGTCATCGCCGACCGCATCGTGCTGATGAACGAGGGCCGCATCGACCAGATCGGCACGCCTGTCGAGATCTATCAGCACCCCGCCTCGCGCTTTGGAGCAGAATTCATCGGCCTGGCGAACATCGTCGAAGCCAAGGTGGTGGGGACCGGAGCATCGACTCGGGTGCGGATGCGGGACGGCCTGGTCCTCGACAGCACGGCCAACGGCTACGCAATCGACGCGGAAGTCGACGTCATGTGCCGTCCAGAGAACCTGCGCGTGTCCCCCCATCCCCTTGAGGGGCGCAATGTATTTCCGGCCAAGATCCAGAATACGTTCTTCCTCGGCAACATCGCTGACGTCTACGTCCTCGCCGGCTCGCTGCAGTTGCGCGGGCAACTGAGCCCGCCGGAGCTCTGGGCGGAGGGCAAGGACGTATGGGTGCAGATGCCGCCTGACAAGGTCATCTTGCTCGCCCCCGAGCGTGGCGGCGCGAGGCCCGCTTGAGCTACCTTCCCTCGGGCACGCCCTTGCCCCAGCCGGTGCCGGACGACCAGCCGTACTGGGATTTCGTGTCGCGCCGCGACCTGCGCATCCAGCGCTGCGCCGACTGCGAGCGCTTCCGGCATCCGCCGATGCCCTTCTGCCCCGCCTGTCGTTCCAGTCGCATCGAGTGGGTCCAGGTCCCCGGCCGCGGCACGGTCTATTCCTACACGATCGTGCACCATGCCGCGCACCCGGCGCTGAAGGACGCCCTCCCGTACAACGTCGCGGTCGTCCACCTCGACGAGGCCGGCGATGTCCGGCTCGTCTCGAACGTGATCGATGCGGCTCCGGAGGAGATGGCCATCGGCCTGCGGGTGCTGCTGTGCTGGGACGACACGGCCGAAGGGGTGCCGCTGCCCCGGTTCCGGAAAGCCGCGTAGCGATGCGAACCGCCCTGCGCGCCGCGAGCGGTACCGCCGCCGCGCGATTTCCTGCGCAGCCTGGTGGCCGTGCCCCCCCGGTGCGCCTCGGCGGACGCTACAGCCGCGACCCGCGGATTGCCACGCCATGACGACACCCATACCTCGGCCACGGGCGCGGGCGTCGTTCGCCGACCAGGCCGCCATCGTCGGCATCGGCGAAACCGAGTACACGCGCCACGGCGGCATCCAGGATCGTACCGAGTTCGCACTTTGCTGCGAGGCGATCCAGAAGGCTGCCGCGGACGCCGGCATCCCGGTCACGGAAATCGACGGCTTCTGTTCATTCGCCTACGAGCGCCACGAGCCCGTGCAGATCCAGGCGGCGCTCGGCATCCCGGAGCTGCGGTTCGCGAACATCGTGTGGGGGGCGGGTGGCGGTGGCTGCTCAGGAGCGGTCATGAATGCCGCGCTCGCGGTGCACGCCGGCCTCTGCCGCAACGTCGTCGTCTATCGATCCCTCTGTCAGGGTCAGTACGAGCGCTATGGACACTATCGACCACGACCGCAAGGCGGCGCGTACATGGCGCCTTTCGGCCTGATGAATCCTGGGCAGATGGTGGCGCTCACCTTTCGCCGCCACATGCACGAGTACGGCACACCCGTGGAAGCACTCGGCCACGTCGCCGTCACGTTTCGCGCGCATGCGCAGCGCAATCCACGCGCGCTTCAGCATGGCAAGCCGCTGACACTGGAGATGCATCGTGAATCGCGGATGATTGCGGACCCATTCCGGCTGTTCGATTGCTGTCTGGAGACCGATGGCGCGGGTGCCCTGATCGTCACGTCACGCGAGCGTGCCCGCGATCTTCCTCAGAAGCCGGTGCGCATCCTCGCCGCGGCGCAGGCCAGCGGTCCCGGCTGGGGCCTCGGGCCGATGGGCTCGCACAACATGCCGATGGAAGATTACGCGTCGACCAACTCGAAGGCGGTCGGCCGCATCCTGTTCGGGATGGCCGGGCTCTCCCCGGCCGACCTCGACTGTGCCCAGATCTACGACGCGTTCTCGGGGTTGCTGGTGATGGCCCTCGAGGACTTCGGCATCTGCAAACCGGGCGAGGCCGCGGATTTCATCATGGACGGCAACCTCGCATGGCGGACCGGCGCCCTGCCCTGCAACACCGCCGGCGGACTCCTTTCGGAGGGCTACCTGCAAGGACTCAACCTCGTCCTGGAGGGGGTCCGGCAGATGCGCGGCACGTCGACGGCGCAGGTTGCGGACGCCGAAACCTGCCTCGTCACCAGCGGCGGCGCCCAGGCGCACAAGAGCGCGCTCATCCTTGCCCACTAATCGCCATGCCGCACGACCTCGATCGACTGAAGCATCTCAAGGACCGAACGGCCATCGTCGGCGTCGGTGCGTCGGCGCAGGGTACCTTCCCGGATTCCGATCCTTACAGCTTGGCCATCACCGCGTTCCGGGCGGCGCTTGACGACTGCGGCCTCACCAAGCGCGACATCGACGGCCTGATCGTGCAGGGCCCCGGCAATGTCAGCTTCGTGCGGATGGCCGAGATGCTCGGCATGGATCCGGTGATCGGTGGCAACTTCGACGTCGGCGGCCTCGCCACCGGACCGCTCATGCAGCACGCCGCGATGCTGATCGCCACCGGGATGTGCGAGACGGTCGCCCTTCTCTACGGCAATGCCTCGCGCACCGAAGGCCGCAAGTTCGGCGGCGATACCGTGGTCACGCCGGGCCGCGAGTACTCGAGCGCGTTCTACTATTACGGCCTGACGTCGCCCGGGGCGGCGAGCGCCTTCCAGGCCCGCATCCACTTCGACACCTACGGTTCCACCAGTCGCCAGCTTGCCGCGGTGCCGATCGCCCAGCGCAAGCATGCGATGCAGAATCCCCGGGCGATCAAGAAGGAGCCGCTCACCGTGGAGCAGCATCAGGCGTCGCGATTCATCTGCGAGCCCTTGCACGTCTACGACTACTGCCTGATCAACGACGGCGGCGTGGCGGTCATCATGACCACCGCGGAACGCGCCCGTGACCTGCAGCAGAAGCCGGTGTACGTCTCCGGGATCGGCCGTCAGGACACCGGCCGCGGGTCGTCGCTACCGAACACCACGTTGTGGCGCGACACCATGCCCAGGGCAGCCGAGATGGTGTTTGCCATGGCCGATGTCAGCCGCGACGACATCGACGCCCTCATGATCTACGACAGCTTCTCGATCAACATCTGGCTGTCGCTCGAGAATTTCGGGTTCTGCAAGTTCGGCGAAGCCGGCAGCTTCACCCAGGACGGTCGCATCGAGCTGGGCGGCCCCTTGCCGGTCAATACCCACGGTGGACACCTTTCCGAGAGCTACATGCAGGGCTGGCTCCATCAGGTGGAAGCGGTCCAGCAGTTACGCGGCGGATGCGGCCCGCGGCAGGTACCCGACTGCAACATCGTCCAGTACATCTGCCGCGGCAACCTCGCGAGCTCGCTCATCTATCGGAACTAACCCGATGACCTATGCCAAGCCCTTGCCGGCCGTCACGCCGCTGGATCGCCCTTTCTGGGAACACGCCCATCGCCACGAGCTGCGGCTGCAGCGTTGCGGCGCCTGCGCGCGGTTCCGCTATCCCGCCTCGCCGGTGTGCCCGGAATGCGACAGCGATCGGTACGAATGGGCGCCCGTGAGCGGACGTGGCCAAGTCTTGTCCTGGGTCGTGTTCCACCGCGCGTACTTCCCGTCGTTCGCCGCCGACATTCCCTACAACGTGGCCTTGATCCGCCTGGACGAGGATGTCGTGCTGGTCAGCAACATCCTGGCGCCCAACGACAGCCTGCGCAACGATATGCCGGTCGAGGTGGTGTTCGATGATGTCACGCCGGAGATCTCCATTCCCCAGTTCAGGCCTCGCACCCCATGATGGACATGTACAACCTGCCGCTGGAGCAGCGGGTCCTCGGCCCCATCCTTGCCGCCCAGGCACGCACCGACGGCGATCGGCCGTGCATGACCGTCGGACCGCGAACCTGGACCTTTGCCGAGACCGACCAGATCGTGCGGCAGGTCGGGCGCGGGCTGCGCCGGCTTGGCGTGCGCAAGCAGGAGCCGGTGACGTTGCTGCTGCCGAATTCCGCCGAGTTCGTGTTCTCGTGGTACGCATGCTGCGTGATCGGCGCGATCTTCGTGCCCATCAACCCCAGTAACACCGGCTACCTGCTCGACTACCTCATCAAGGACAGCGGCACCCGCGGCTTGATCGTCGATCGCAGCCTCGCCCCGCGGCTCCTCAGCGTGCCGGTGGAGACATTGCGCCAGCTGGAGTGGGTCGCGGTGGTCGGTGGTACACGGGATCTCGTCCTGCATTCCGGGCCCGGTCGCTATCTCGACTTCGCCGAACTGCTGGTTGAGGGTGACGACGATCCGGAGGTGCCATGCACCTTCCGCGATGTGCAGAGCATCATGTATACGTCTGGAACCACCGGCCCGTCGAAGGGTGTGATCCTGCCCAACGGCCATTTCTTTTCGTCGACCTGCACGTTCTTGCGCGCGCTTGGGCTCGACCGCGACGACGTCCTCTTCACCCCCTTGCCACTTTTCCATGGTCTCGCCAGCCGCCTCGGGGTGCTGCCGGCGCTCATGGTGGGCGCGCACGTCGTGATCGCGGAGAAGTTCAGCGCCAGCCAATTCTGGCGACAGGTGACCGAATGCGGCGCCACGGTGGGCCATACCATGTTCACCATACCGCCGATCCTGAAGGCGCAGCCGCCGTCGCAGTGGGATCGTGGCCATCGGCTGCGGGCGATGTACAACGCCAACTCCGATCCGGAGTTCGAGGCGCGCTTCAACGTCCGGCTGGTCGAGGCATACGGCCTCACCGAGACCGGACTCACCATCTACACCCACTGGCCGGAGCGCCGCGAAGGCTCCTGCGGCAAGGCCCATGAGGACTGGGAGATCCAGATCGTCGACGAGAGCGGCTTACCGGTCGCCGACGGCGAGACCGGCGAGCTGGTCGGACGACCGCGGCTTCCGTCGATCATGATGGAGGGGTATCTCAACAAACCCGACGAGACCCTCAGGAGCTTTCGCAATCTCTGGTTCCATTGCGGCGACTACGCGCGCCGCGATGCCGACGGCTACTTCTTCTTTTCCGGCCGCAAGAAGGAGCGCATCCGCCGCCGCGGGGAAAACATTTCCGGCTTCGAGATCGAGCGCATCGTCGGCATGCATCCCGACGTCGCCGAAGTCGCGGCAGTTGCCCATCCGGCCGCCGCCGGCGAGGACGACGTGCGTTGCGTGATCATCGCTCGCACCGGCGCGGACCTGGCAGCGGAGTCCCTCATGGACTGGCTGCAACCGCGCATGCCCTTCTACATGCTGCCGCGCTACCTCGAGTTCGTGGCCGACATGCCCCGCACGCCCTCGGCCAAGATCGAGAAATACAAGCTCATCGAGGCCGGCCTGTCGTCCTCTGCGTGGGACCGCGAGGCTGCCGGCTACCGCATCGAACGCACGACGCCGAAGTCCGGTGAAGCCTGACGATGCCGACGCCACTATGTCGCCGCCTCGGCATCCGGGTGCCGAGTGTCCAGGCACCGATGAACTGGGCAACCGATGCCCGCCTGGTCGCGGCGGTCTCGGAGGCCGGCGGCCTGGGGGTGCTGGGGCCCAATGCCGGCGACGAGCCGCCCGCGATCGGCGCGGCCGACGTGGGCGAGCGTCTGCGGCGGCGGATCCGCAGGATCCGGACGTTGACCAAGTACATGGGCGCCGGCGCCGGGCTCATCCGCGACATCCTTACCTGCGCTCAGGTGATCGAGCAGACGATGCGCGAAGCGCGCCACGCCGTGGAATGGACCCGCCGGGTGTTCGAGGCCCTGCCCGAGCGCGACGGGGCAACGGCGGCCGTCGGGTCGTCGTGACGTGAATCCGAGCCGCACCCATCGCACCGGCCCGACCGCGCGGGTGGTCATCCACGCGTCAGGCGCCACTCCCCGGCGGTTGCGGGCCATACAGCACCGGACGCGAAGCGCGCGCCGGTACTAAAAGGAGGTTTGCGTGTCACTGCACAATCGCGTTGCCGTTGTCGGCGTCGGCACTACCACGTTCGGTCGGCTGCCCGGCAATGACGCCTACGATTTGGGCATGCTCGCGTTTCGCGAGGCCCTGGCCGACGCCGGGCTCGAGGCCAACGATTGCGACGGCCTGATCGTCAATCGCGTGCCCGATTACCAGCGATTTGCCGAGATCGCCGGGATGAGTCCACGCTTCGCGCTGATGACGCCCGGCCAGGGCCGGATGTCGGGCGCGACCATCGAGATCGCGGCCGCCATCATCGGCGCCGGGCTCGCACATACGGTCGCGCTGGTCTACGGCAACAACGGCCGCTCGGCCGGCGACCAGTACGGCGGTGCCACCGACCGGTACGGCGGCGGGGCCATCGGTCCGTGGCTGCCCTACGGCATGACCTCCCCTGGCGCCGCGCATGCCGTGATGTTCCAGCGCCACATGCACGAGTACGGCACGACCAGCGAGCAGCTCGCGGCGGTCGCCGTGGCCTTTCGCAAGCACGCCGTGCTCAATCCCGACGCGGTGATGCGCACGCCAATCACGGTGGCCGATCACCAGGCGTCCCGGTTCATCGCCGAACCGTTGCACCTCTTCGATTACTGCCTGATCAATGACGGCGGCGTCGCGATGATCCTTACCTCGGCCGAGCGCGCCCGGGATTTTCCCAAACCGCCGGTCTACGTGCGCGGCGTCGGTGTCGCGAGTGCGCTCGCGGGCTCTTCGCTGCCGCCGGAAGATTACTGGTACGAGCCGATGGCCAAGGTGGCCGAACAAACCTATGCCATGGCCGGGGTGAAGCACGATGATCTCGATGGCCTCATGATCTACGACAACTTTTCGCCGACGGTGCTGTTCAGCCTCGAGGGCTTCGGCTTTTGCAAGCGCGGCGAGAGCGGCGCGTTCGTCCAGGATGGTCGGCTGGAGCTCGGGGGCCAGTTCCCTGCCAATACCGATGGCGGTCACCTGTCCAATTCCTACATGCAGGGATGGGGACTCAACGTCGAGGCGGTCCGGCAGTTGCGCGGCGAGTGCGGTCCACGCCAGATCGAGGATGCGAAGCTCATCCAGTATGTCTGTGCTGCACCCCTCGTGACCTCAATTATCTACGGGAGAGATGCATGACCGCCGAAACGGGCTATGCCAAGCCGCTGCCGCGGATCGATGACCGCAATCGGCCGCACTGGGAAGGCAACCGTGCGGGTGAGTTGCGGGTACAGCGATGCACCGATTGCGACACCCATCGATTTCCCGCCAGCCGGTTCTGTCCGACGTGCCTTGGCGAGAACGCCACGTGGGTGGCGACGTCGGGCAAGGGTGAGATCTGGTCGTGGTGCGTGTTCCATCGCGCCTACTTCAAGGGCTTCGAGCCGGAGCTGCCCTACGCCGTGGTGCTGGTGAAGCTCGACGACGGCGTGCGCGTGTATAGCAACGTCGTGGACGTGCCGCGCGAGCAACTGCGCATCGGCATGCGCGTCCGCGCCATTTTCGACCCGGTCACCGACGCGGTGACCCTGGTGAAGTTCAGGGAGGACAGCTGATGCGTGCGATGGTGGTCACCGAGCCGGGCGGGATCGAGGCCCTCAAGCTCACCGACGTCCCCATGCCGGAGCTTCGTCCGAACGACGTCCTCATCAAGGTCGATGCATGCGGGGTCTGTTTCCATGACGTCGTCACCCGTAACGGCACCCTCAAGCGTGGCGTGAAAATGCCGCTCATTCCCGGCCACGAGATCGCCGGCATCGTCGAGCGGGTCGGGCCGACCGTGCGCGACTTCAAGCCGGGTGACCGGGTCACCACGGTCCAGCGCCGCCACATCTGCGGGCGCTGTCGGTACTGCCGCAGCGGCCGGGAAACCTCGTGCGACGAACGCGAGTTCCTGGGTGACCTGGGGCTCAACGGCGGCTATGCCGAGTACGTTTGCGTCGAAGACGACAACGTGGCGATCGTACCGGCCGACATTTCCCTTGACCAGGCCGCGATCGTGGCCTGCGCGATCGGCACCGAGCTCAACGCGATCCGCGACGTGGCCAACGTGCAGGCGGGCGACAAGGTGCTCGTCACCGGAGCGGGCGGCGGGCTCGGCATCCATGGCATCCAGATCGCCCGTGCCTCCGGCGGCTTCGTGGTGGGCCTCACCACCTCGGACGAGAAGGCACAGCTCATCAAAGATGCCGGTGCCCACGAGGTGATCGTGTGCAAGCGCGGCGAGGACTTCTCCGCGGCCGTGAAGAATGTCACCGGTGGAGACGGCGTCGACGTGGCGATCGATAACGTCGGCAGTGCTGTGTTCCAACCGACTCGCAGGAGCCTGGCGATGGGAGCGCGCTGGATCTTCGTCGGACAGCTCACCGGGGAGTTCGTGCAGATCAACCCGGCGCAATTCTTCATGCGCGATATTTCCATCAAGAGCGCCAAGAGCACCTCGCGCAAGCAACTGCAGGATTGCCTGGATCTCGTCAGGCGTGGACTGGTCAGGCCCATCATCACCCGATCGCTGCCGCTGGAATCCGCGGGCGAGGCGCATCGCGAAGTCGAAAGCGGTCGTTCGGTCGGCCGCATCCTGCTGAAGCCCGGGCTGTGACGCTGCCGCCCAGAACCATCGCCCCGAATATCCACAAGACGAGGAGAGCCCCGTGAGTGTCGCGAGTGCCGTGCAAGTCGAGCCGTACCTGGACGTCAAGGCGGAGCTGGGAGAAGGCCCGCTTTGGTCGCCCCGGGAGCAGTCGCTGTACTGGATCGACGTCACCCGCCGGTTGATTTTCCGGCACGACACCCGCGCCGGCAAGACCTCGACGCACTCCGTTGCCGGCATGCCCGGTTCGATTGCCTTGTGCGAACGCGGCGGGGTGCTCGCTGCGTATCGTACCGGCCTCGCCCATATCGATCTCGCGACCGGAACCGAAACCAGGATTCCCAGTTCGATCGACTTCGGCATCGAGCGCTTCAACGACGGCAAGTGCGATCGTCGAGGCCGCTTTTTCGTCGGCACCATGGACAAGTCGATGATGGCTCCGGTTGGCGCGCTCTATCGGGTCGACCCGGATCGTTCGGTCACCCGGCTCGCCGAAGGCATCCAGCTCTCCAACGGCATCGCCTGGAGTCCCGATGATCGCACCATGTACCACTGCGATTCGCGCCCTGGCGTCGTGTACGCCTACGACTACGACATCGCTACGGGCACGCCTTCCAACCGTCGCGTACACATCGACTTCAAGGACCGCGGCTACCATTGCGACGGCTGCACCGTGGACGCGGAAGGATTCCTCTGGATCGCCGAGGTCGGCGGCTGGCACGTCGGCCGCTACGCCCCGGACGGCCGGCGCGTGAGTGGCATCGAGCTTCCTGCCAAACGCGTCAGCAGCGTGATGTTCGGTGGTGCGGACCTCGATACCCTCTTCATCACCACCATGTACTACAACCTCAAGCCCGACGAAGTGGCTGCCCAACCATTGGCGGGGCGGATGTTCGCGGCGCGTCCCGGCGTGCGTGGTCTGCCCGAGCCCTACTTTGCAGGCTGATTCTCGATCCGATTCCCTGGAGACCACCACGTGCGCATAACCATCGCCGAGGCACGTCGCCTCGTGGAAGCGGCCATGCAGGCCGAAGGACAGTCCCCGGACGAAGCGGTGATCATCGCCGACCACCTGATCGACTGCGAGTTGCGCGGCGTGCAGTTCGGCGGCCTGCCGCGCGCGCTGTCCATCCTGGAACGCCTTGCCAAGTCGACCCGCCCGCGGGCGCCCATCAGCGTGGTGCGGGACACCCCGGTGTCTGCGCTCGTGGAAGGCGGCGATCAGGTCGGCTACCTCGTAGCCCATCGCGCCACGACGATTGCAATCGAAAAGGCGAAGGCCAGCGGCATCGGGATGGTCGCGGCCAACGACACTTGGTACACGGGGATGTTCTCGTACTACATGGAGATGGCCACGCGCGAGAGCCTGGTCGCCATGGCTATCGGCAACGCGTCACCGCGAGTGGCGCCTTTCGGCAGCACCGAGGGCTGGTTCGGCACCAATCCGATCGCGTTCGGATTCCCCTCGGCGGACAGCCCGGTCATCTGGGACATCGGCACGTCGGCGATCATGGCCGGCGAGGTCGCGCTCGCGCAGCGCCTCGGCCAGGAGTTGCCGCCGGGTGTGGCGTTCGATCGCGACGGCAATCCGACCCGCGATCCCGTGAAGGCCGGCGAAGGCGCCTATGCGTCGTGGGGTGGCTACAAGGGATCGGGCCTGGCAATGATGGTGCAGCTCATGGGCATGATGTGCGGCACCCTTCCCTTTCCACCGCTGGTCGCCGGCTGCGGGTACCTGATCATGGTGGTGCGGCCTGATCTCTTCATGTCCACGGACGTATACAAGGACCGCGTCGCCGAATACTCGCGGGCCGTGCGCGCCGCCAAGCCGATCGATGCGGACAAGCCGACCCGCATGCCGTTCGACCGGTCCGTAACCGAGCGTCGGCGGCGCCTCGCCGAGGACGCGATCGAGGTCGCGGAGTCGGTGCACGCGCGTCTCAAGGCTGCAGCGGATCAGCGCACGTGAGTGGCCCCAACGCCATCCCGGTCCGTGATCGCCGGAGTTGCCTTTGCGCGTAAATCAGCCCGAGCAGAAGGCAGTGGTGTAAATCGGCCACGACGTGCGCGTCGCTCGTTCGCCAAAGCGACGCACCCGAAGCGCTCCGAAACTTCTTCCGCGGCGCCTACTCTGGCAACCCCGCCGCCGCGAGCCAGGCGACTTCCGCGTCCAGTTGCGCGCCATCGCGACGGACCTGCGTCTTGCGCCAGTTCGCGACCGTGAAGTGGGGATTCGCGGCCAGGACGCGCCGCGCATCAGCAGCGGCATCGTCCGGCCGCCCCATCTGCTGGTGGCATAGCACCAGGTCGACCAGACCTGCGCCGGGACTGCGTTCGCCGTAGGTCCGGAATGCGGCGATGGCGTCCTCGAACCGACTGGCGAGGCGGTAGGCGTTGCCCAGATGACCAAGGTAGGTGGGAGGACACTTGGGGCTGAGCCGGATGGCGCGCTCGATCTGCTTGACGGCTTCGTGGGCGTGGCCTGCGCACGCGAACACGAACGATGCGAACGTTGCGACGTCGGCCGACCCCGGCCCCAAATCGACGGCCTTGCGAGCCTCGACGACCGCTTCGTCGTGGCGTCCTTGTATCATCAGCAAGAGCCCAGCCGAGGAATGCACGTCCGGATTCGAGGGGTCGATCGCCAGGCCCCGCTGAACGTACCCCGCACCCGTGCGCACCGCGGTTGCCCGGTCGCCCCACCAGCCGAAGCGCGCGTCGACATAGTGGACGAAGGCAAGGGCCGCGAGCAACGGCGCGGATTCGGGATCCAGGGCAATGGCGTGTTCCCAACAGCTGCGGACGGAGGTGAACCCTTCTTTCGAAAGCGGACCGCGGAAGTGCGCGAGGCCCTGCACCCACCAGTTCCAAGCCTCCACATTGCTCGTGGTGGTATAGCGCAGCCGGGCCTGCTCACCTTCGGTCAGGCGCACCTGCATCTCGGTGGCGAGCAGGAGCGTGATCTCGTCCTGCAATGCGAACAGGTCGTCGAGCGCCCGGTCGTAGCGGTTGGCCCAGACGTGCGTGCCAGTGCCCGCATCGATCAACTGGACCGTGATGCGGATACGATTGGCGGCCTTGCGCACGCTGCCTTCGAGCACGTAACGCACGCCGAGCTCTCGCTGGACCTCCCGAACGTCGACGGCCCGGCCTTTGTAGACGAACGTGGAGTTACGGGCGATCACCTGGAGGCCGGACAGCTTGGACAGCGTGGTGATGATGTCCTCGACCAGGCCGTCGGCGAAGTAGTCCTGCTCGGGATCGCCCGACATGTTGGCGAACGGCAACACGGCGAGGGACGGCACCGCCGGCTCGCCTGTCGGCGGCGCGGGGTCGCCGACCGCGGCCGATTTCATCTCGCCCCAACACCACGCGCGCAGCGGCCGGCTGACGTTCTTGAGGCTGACCTCGCCCACGTCGACGAAGGCGACGTCGACCTTGCCACTCACCTGCGTATTGACCAGATCGGAGATGAGAATGCCGCCACGGGGGGCTTGGCCCTCGAGGCGCGCCGCGACGTTTACGCCGTCGCCAAAGATGTCGACACCATCCGTGACGATCTCGCCCAGGTTCACGCCGATCCGGAATTCGATTTTTCCGTGGGCGTCCAAACCGGTGTTGCGATCGGCCATCGCAGTTTGAATCGCCAGGGCGCAGGTCACGGCGTCCACGGCACTGCCGAATTCGACGAGCGCACCATCGCCCATGGTCTTCGCGACCCGGCCGCGATGCCTCGCGACCTCAGGGTTAAAAACCTCGTCCCAGACCCGGTTGAGTTCCCGTAGCGTACGCGTTTCGTCGTCGCCCATGAGTCGCGTGTAGCCGACGACGTCGACAGCGAGGATCGCGGCCAGACGGTGCGTCAGGTTCTGGGAGGCATTCAAATGCAGGCTCGGGGAGTCGCGGGATTCCGAGTCTATCCCCGGAAACATCGGGACCGCCAGCCTTTGCGCCTCGCGGGCTCGGCTACCGGAGCCTCAATATTGCCTCACCCCCGCGATCGATCGCCGCCCGCCGCGACCCATGCGCCAGACCTAATAGTACGGGGCCCACTCGCGTCCCGGCATGGCGCTCCACCGGCGCAAGAGCGCACGCCACGCCGCGTGCAGGCGACCCATCGGGCCGCGCTGCCGTGACACCTGCTCGGACAAGGCCACGGCGCTCGGCACTTCCGCATGCACGAGGGTAAGACCATTGCGATCAAGGACCCAGGTGTCGCCCGGCTCGAGCACGATATCGCGCGGATCGTTCTCCATAGTGATCCACAGGCAACCGGTCTTGACCGCCGCGACGATGCCCGCGGCATCGATCAATTCGATGGTCTGCCACCGATCCAGCATCAGGGTGGGTCCGTTCATGCGGATATTCATGCGTGCCTCCGATATGCGTAGAATGCATGCCTGGTGGCGGTGCGACAGGTGGCAGCCAGCGGGTTCGTACACTATGCAACTCGCGTATCGTCTCCTGCAAACGTTCATTTTTCATGACAGGTATGCGTGTGACGCATGGCTAGACTCCCATCACTGCCTACCATGGACTTCCTCAAAGGCTTCGATGCCGCAGCCCGGCACCTGAGTTTCACCCGCGCGGCGGAGGAAATGCATCTCACCCAGTCGGCGTTGTCGCGGCAGGTCAGGACGTTGGAAGATGAGATCGGCGTGCCGCTGTTCGCGCGAGGTCGTCGCGGCCTCTCCTTGACGCCGGCGGGCGAGACCTTGCGCCGCACGGTACATGCGGTGCTGGGCGAACTCGCGCAGGCCGTTGCCGGCGTCCGCGCCACGGGCCAAGGGCAACGCCTGACTGTCTCCACGACGGTCTCTTTCGCATCGCTGTGGCTGATCCCTCGCCTGCCTAGCTTTCGCAGGCTGCATCCGCACACGGAGGTGTTCGTGTCGGCAGAAAACCGCCTGATCGATCTAGACCGCGGCGAGGTCGATCTTGCCGTGCGCTTCACGGCGGCCGAGCCGGCGCCCGCCGGAGCCGTCCGGTTGTTCGGCGAGCGGCTGGTTCCAGTCGCAAGCCCACGCCTCCTGCGCCGCAATCGCATTGCGCTGCGGCGTCCTGAAGACCTTTCCCCGCACGTGCTCCTGCACCTCGAGGATCCGTTCGGCCGCGCGCCGTGGGTGAACTGGTCGATCTGGCTTGCATCCGCCGGGGTGCCGGATCTCGTGCCGAGCGGCAACCTGCGGTTCAGTCAGTACGATCAGTTGCTGCAGGCAGTCCTCGACGGTCAGGGCGTGGGGCTCGGTCGCACCCCGCTCATCGACCGGTTTATCAAGAGCGGCGCCTTGGTGACGCCGTTTCCGCGGCGCTATGACGTGCCTCGCGCGTACTTCGCGGTGGCGGCGGCACATGCCGCGCTCCGGCCCGAGGTCAAGGCGTTCCTCGACTGGATTACCGCCGAGGCGTCACGCGACAGCCTGCAACCCGCGCCAGCTCCGGGACGGTCGCCGAGCAAGGTCCCGGCCGGTCGCGTAAAGGGGTAGCGCCAGCGCGAACGCGCGCATCGGCGGGCAACGTTCCTTCAGGCGTGCAACATTCGGCGCACGACTGCGTTCATGTGTTGCTGCATTGCGCGCGCGGCAGCCACGTACGGCGCGGCGCGCAGGAAGCCATGGGTCATAGTCGGCGCCTCGACGACCAACGCATCGACGCCGGCCTCGCGCAGTCGAGCCGCGAACTGCCCACCCTCGTCGCATAACGGATCCATGCCGGCCACCACGATGCAGGCCGGTGGCAAACCCTGCAGCGAGGCCCGGCCAGGCAAGCCGCGGTCGTCGGGTTGCGTCGTGCCGGGCGGCAAATACAGGCGCCAGTACTCCATCATGTCGGCGCGCGTGAGGGTGGCCGTTTCGGCATGCTGGCGATAGCTCGAGGTCTCGAAGTCGGGCTCGACCACCGGATACACGAGGAGCTGCAGGGCGATCGCCGGCCCGCTACGCTCGCGTGCCTCGAGCGCGACCCCGATCGCCAGGTGCGCACCGGCACTGTCGCCGCCCACCCCGAGCCGTGCCGCGTCGACGTCGAGCGCTGCCGCATGGTCGACCAGCCACTGCAGCGCGGCATAGCCATCATCGTTGGGTGCCGGCCAGGGGTTTTCCGGCGTACGCCGGTACTGGACGCTGGCGACCACGATCCCCGCGTCCTGGGCGAGCGCCGCGCAAGCGCCGTCGTGGGTCGCCACGCTCCCCGCGGCCCATCCGCCACCGTGCAAGTAGAGGAGTGCCGGCAGCCGTCCGGCCCGCGGCCGGTAGAGCCGGACCAGCAGTTCGCGGCCGGTGAGCACCAGCCAATGATCGGCGCGCACCACCGCATCGACCGGACCCGGAAAGCGCCACGCAATCGCCTCCATGCGGGTCCGCCGCACCTCCGGGGTCCGGACCGCCGGCCATGGCACGGCCGCCGCCACCCGGGCGTTGAACAGGTCGAGCTCGGGATCGACGGGCATTCAGGACTCCGCGGTCGCCGGTGGGCGAAGCAACCGGTGGCTCATCGCCATAGACATCGCGCCGGACGCGGGCGACCGTAATACGGCGACGCGCGACCTCGAAGCCCCATCAATCCGCATTCAGGATCGGGTTCTGCCACCGCCCATCGGGCGCGATCAATGCGTCGGCAGCCTTCGGTCCCCACGTGTGGCGCCGGTAGGGCAGAGCCGGCGAATGGTGCTCGAGTACGGGTTCGAGCACGGCCCACGCCGCCTCGACCACGTCGGCGCGGGTGAACAGGGCGCCGTTCCCCTGCATCGCGTCACCGAGCAGCCGCTCGTAGGCAGGCGCGGCGGCCGGTCGCTCGTTGAGCAGGATGAGCTCGCGCTGTTCGCCGACGAACGCTTTGCCCGACCGCTTGACCCGCGCGGCGAGCGCAATCGCCGAGTCGGGCGAAAGCCGGAAGCGCACGTAGTTTGTCATCCCGTCCGGGGGCGCAGAGTCGGCGAACAGCTGCTGCGGGGGACGCTTGAACCGAACGATCACCTCCGCCACCGTGCCGGGCAGAAACTTGCCGGACCTGACATACCAGGGCACGCCTTCCCAGCGCCACGAGTCGATGCAAAGCCGCAGCGCGCAGAACGTCTCGACATCGGATCCCTTGGCGACGCCCGCCTCTTTCCGGTAGCCGGCATATTGGCCGCGGACGAGATCCACGGGCGCCAGCGGCCGCATGGCCTCGAGCACGTCCGCGGTCTCGCCGTGCACGGCATCGAATCCCCGCGACGTGGGAGGCTCCATCGCCAGCAGGGCCATGATCTGGAACAGATGGTTCTGGACGACGTCGCGCAGGCACCCTGCCGTCTCGTAGAATCCGCCGCGTCCCTCGATGCCGAATCGCTCGGCTAGGGTCACCTGCACGCTGGCGACGTAGTTGCGGTTCCACAACGGTTCCCATACCGAGTTCGCAAACCGGAAATAGAGGATGTTCATGATCGCTTCCTTGGCGAGGAAGTGATCGATGCGGAATATCGCGTCCTCCGCGAAGGCCGAGCGGGCGACGCGATTGAGCTCGCGTGCCGAGGCGAGGTCGCGGCCGAAGGGCTTCTCGACCACGACCCGGGCGCGATCGGTGAGTTTGGCACTGCGCAAGCCGCGGATGACGGTCGTGAAGAGCGACGGCGGTATGGCAAGGTAGAAGATCGGGCGCTCCGCACCCTGCAGCGCGTCGGCGAGCGCCGTGAACGTGGCGGGATCTTTGTAGTCGCCGCTGACGTACCGCAATCGGGCCAGGAGGCGTCGCAATGCAGGACGGTCGTCCACCCCCTCGGCCGCCCGGATGCCATCCGCAGCCCGCTCGGCCAACTGCGCAGTCGTCCATCGCGATGACGCGACGCCGATCACCGGTATCGCGAGCTCGCCACGTTTTGACAACCCGTACAGTGCCGGGAAGATCTTTTTGTAGGCGAGATCGCCCGTAGCGCCGAAAACCACGAGCGCATCGGAGAATCCCGCGGCGCGTGCATTGGTGTCCGTGCCTCGCCTCTCGTCCATGCAGCCTACTTACCACAATCGAGCGCACTGCGCGTCCCACCCGGCGAGACCCAATGGCAAAGCGGGACTTCGGCCGTGGTCGGGCCGGTCTGGGCCGGGACGCGGTTTGCCTGCACCGGCTCGGGCCCGCGCCGACTGGATCTAAGATAATTTTGTATGCATAATGCAAGAAAATGGAGAAGCTCGCACGCCGGCCCGATGGGAGAACAGAGCGTAGGCATGGGCATGCGGTGAACGTCATCGGCGTTCCGGTGGGCGCGACCGGAGACGCACGGCGCATCGTCCGGGCGACGTTGCCGGCGCAGGTTGCCGAACGGTTGCGGGACATGATCGCGGCCAACGAGCTCGGCGCGGACGCCAAGCTGAACGAGCGCGAACTCACCGCCCAACTGCACATCTCCCGGACCCCGCTCCGCGAGGCGATCAAGGTGCTGGCCGCGGAAGGCCTCATCCGCCTCGAGCCGAACCGCGGCGCATTCGTGGCCAATCCCTCGCCCAAGGAGGTCGAGGACCTGCTCGAGGCGATGGGTGCGCTGGAGGCGACCTGCGGCGAGCTCGCTTGCGCGCGCGCCACCGACACGGAGATCGCTGCCGTCCGGCAGACGCATACCAGGATGGTGAAGGCCTACGAGAGGCGCGATCGGCACACCTACTTCAAGCTCAACCAGGAGATCCACCGGCGCATCGCCCAGGCGAGCCGCAACGCGACTCTCGCTCAGCTGCATGCTTCGCTGAATGCTAGGCTCTACCGAATCCGGTTCATGTCCAACAAAACCGACCGGTGGAAGTCGGCGCTCGACGAGCACGAAGCAATTGCCACTGCCCTCGAGCAGCGCGACGTGCGGGCGATACGGCAATTACTGAGGGAGCATCTCGGACAGACCTGGAAAAAGGTGCAGGCCCATGGGTACTGAGCATTGTCTCCGAACGGCAGGTTCCGGGGGACCCGCCCGGTCCGGCGTTACATTTTGCAGTAGCAAGGGAGTCGCCAGCGCCGAAGTCAGTCGCGGGCGTTTCACGTAGTCGCCGGCAAGACGGTTCGGGAGCGGCAGCAATCGAACCGGTACGGCTCTAGTACATAGGAGGATCGCAAATGCACGCATTTCGCTTCGTCACCCGTCTGGCCGCGCTACTGGCCATCCTTGCCGTCCCGCAACTGACCGCGGCCCAGGCGCCGGCCGAGATCATCTTCGGCGTCAGCGCCGAGGCCGGGTCGCTGCAGGCACTCACCGGCGAGGAGTTCACCCGTCGCGCCAACCAGCGCCTGGCCGGCAAGGCCACCGTGAAGTTCTTCGCGTCCTCGCAACTCGGCGGCGACAAGGAACTCATGCAAAAGCTTCGCCTCGGCTCGGTGCATCTGTCGATGCCATCCTCGATCATGTCGACCTTAGCCCCCGAGTTCGCGCTGTTCGACATGCCCTTCCTCATCAAGGACCGCGCGCACCTCATCCGCATCGCCCCTACCGTGTTCTGGCAGACGATCGCGCCCGCCGCCGACAAAAAGGGCTACAAGATCCTCGGCCTATGGGAGAACGGCTTCCGGCAGATCACCAACAATACCCGACCCATCGACAAGCCCGACGACCTGAAGGGAATCAAGCTGCGCGTGCCCGGTGGCACGTGGAGGGTGAAGATGTTCAAGCTGTGGGGCGCCAATCCCACGCCGATGGCGTTCTCGGAAGTGTTCGTAGGGCTTCAGACGGGTGTGATCGATGGACAGGAGAACCCGTACACGAACATCTACGCTGCGAAGTTCCAGGAAGTCCAGAAGTACCTTTCGGTCACCAATCACGTCTATACACCTTCGTTCCTCACGACCGGAAGCACGACGTGGGCGAACTGGCCGCAAGATGTAAAGGACGCGATCATGCAGATTGCCAAGGAAATGGAGACGTGGGCCTACGAGCACGGCGCCAAGGACGACGACGTGCTCCGGGACAAGCTCGTCGCGGCGGGCATGAAGATCAACACAGCGGATCGGGCCGCGTTCGTCAAGGCGAGCCAGCCGCTCTACGACGAGTTCGAGAAGGAAGTCCCCAACGGCAAGGCGATGATCGACGCGACGCTCAAGGCCGCGAACTGACGCGGCCGGAAGCTTTGCAAACGTAGCAAACTGCATGTTGGCGCTCGCGCGTCGCTGGCTCGATGGGATCCTGCAGGTGGTGACCATCGGACTTCTGCTCGGGCTCGCCGTGCTGGTGATCGCCGCCGTCGGCTTTCGCAAGGCCGGCGAATCGATCATCTGGTACGACGAGGTGGCCTCGGTGCTGCTCGCCTGGCTGACCTTCCTCGGAGCCGCGCTCGCGGTTCTCCGGCACGCGCATCTCGGTTTCCCCGGACTGGTGTTTCGGCT
This sequence comes from Casimicrobiaceae bacterium, assembly GCA_039915505.1. Lineage (GTDB taxonomy): Bacteria > Pseudomonadota > Gammaproteobacteria > Burkholderiales > Casimicrobiaceae > CAIWHR01. Next base: position 15,066 of record JBDSND010000194.1, on the reverse strand, counting down.
GCCGTTGGCCCTGCGCGTGCCGTGCTTCGCGCTGGCCAAGCTGATCGTGGCCGGTTTCTGGGTGACCGTGCTGATCGCAGGCGGCCGCGCGCTGGATCTCATGGTCGGTGACGCGCTCGTCACCCTGCCCTGGCTGTCGGTGCAGGTGGTGCAGGGCGTGCTGCCGGTCGCTGCGGTGCTGATCATCGCCGCCGAGCTGCTCGACCTCCCGGAAAGCCTGGCGCGCCTGCGCCGGGGCGTCGACGACGAGACCCAGGAAATTCAGGAGGCGGTGGCCGAGGGCATGGCCCGCTCGGACACGATCCGGGCAGGACTGCACGAGGACCCGCGGTGACCATCGCGTTGGTGTTCCTCCTGTTGGTGGGGTTGGTGCTGATCAACGTGCCGATCGCGATCGCGATCGCGGCCGTGGCGATGGTGGGCATGGCGGCCACGCATGGCACGATGGCGCTCGTCAACGCGATGCTGACGTTCTACAGCGGCGCGACCGGCTTCCCCATGCTCGCGATTCCGCTGTTCGTGCTTGCCGGCGGTCTCATGAACACATCGGGCATCTCGCGGCGGCTGATCGCGTTCGTGAGCGCGCTGGTCGGGTTCGTGCGCGGCGGGCTCGCGATGGTCAACATCGTGGTCTCGATGATCTTTGCCGAGATCTCCGGATCGGCGGTGGCCGACGTCGCCGCGCTGGGGTCGGTGCTGATCCCGGAAATGAAGCGACGCGGCTACAAAGGTCCCTTCGCGGCCGCGGTCAGTTCGTCGGCGGCCTCGCTTGCGGTGATCATCCCACCGTCGTTGCCCATGATCCTGTACGGCGCAATCGCCGATACGTCGATCACTCAGCTGTTCATCGCCGGCGTTGTCCCCGGCATCCTCTGCGGCCTGGGCATGATGGCCCTTTCCTACTGGTACGCGGTGAAGTTCAACCTGCCCCGCGAGCAGGCATTTAGCCTTGCGCGGCTCTGGTCGTCGCTCCGCGAGGCGGCATGGGCGCTGACCCTGCCGGTGATCATCCTCGGCGGCATTTTCAGCGGGATCGTCACCGCGACCGAGGCCGCTGGCCTGGCGGTGCTCGCGGCCCTGGCCGTCGGCATCGGGGTTTATCGCGAGCTCGACTGGCGACTCCTGCATAAGTCGCTCGTCGACGGCGTGGTCCAGACGGCAGCGGTGATGCTGCTGGTGACGGCCTCCGCGGTGCTCGGCATCTATCTCACCCAGCTCGAGGTGCCGACCCGCCTGACGCGGGCGATGCTTGCCATCAGCGAGAACCGGTATGTCGTCCTGGCGATGCTGAACGTGCTCTTCTTCGGCATCGGCTGCATCATGCACGGCGCCGCGGCGATCGTGCTGATCGTGCCCATCGTCATGCCGCTGGTCCACCAGCTGGGTATAGATCCGGTCCATTTCGGGATCATCGTCACCCTCAATGTCGCTATCGGCCAGCAGACCCCGCCCGTGGCGAGTGTGCTGGCCGTGGCCTGCTCGATCGCCAAGGAGGACATGTGGGCGGTGACTCGGGTGAACCTCGGCTACATCGGGCTGCTGGTCACGACCCTGCTTGTCGTGACCTACGTACCGTGGTTTTCGACAGGACTGGTCAGGGCGCTGTACGCGCCGTGACATCGCGCCGGGTAGCTACCTGGCGCTTGTGGCGTGCGGAAACGGTGGCCTCAGTCACCCGGTGATCGATCGGCGTGCTACCCAACGCCTCGTTCGCCGCCCCGCTCCGCGCTCCAGGGGACCTGCGCCTTGCCACCGTCGCGGCCGGCGCTGACCCAGCGTCGGGCAATGTCGCTCAGCGGCTATGCCGTCGATGCAATCGCCGGTCGATCTGCAGGAGGACGACGCTCACGGCGGCGGCGAAAACCACGATCAGCAGGGTGACCGCCATCACCTGGCGGATGTTGTGCAGGCCGATTCCAGTCATCAGCAGGTAGCCGAGGCCGCGTTGCGACGCGAACATTTCCGCTAGCAGGCAGCCGATAAGCGTCAACGAGAAGCCCACGCGCAGCCCAGTGAAGATCTCCGGCAACGCCGCCGGCAGCAGGATCCAGCGCACCAGCTGCGGGCGGGTGAGCTTCATGACATAGCCGGTTTTGAGCAGGATCGGCCGGGTATTCCGGACCGCGCCCACCGTGAACAGCACGATGGGGATGACACCGTGCAGAACACCGAACGCTACCTTGGCCGACAACCCCAGGCCGAACGCGAGCAGCAGGATGGGATAGAGCGTGAGCTTGGGGATGGCGTACAGGTTGACCAGCATGGGCTCGAGCACGTCCCCGGAAAGCCGGTCGAAACCCAGCCAGAAGCCTACGAGCAGCCCGATCGCCACCGAGATCGCGAAGGCGATGAAAAATGCGCGCAGCGTGTCGTAAACGTGACCGCCGAAATCCTCGCGCCCGAGGAGTTCGACCGTGTAGCGCAGGGTCGCAAGCGGCGAGGACAGCGCAAAATCGCCGACCATCCAGTACACCAGTTGCCAGAGTGCCACCAAGCTGGCGATCAGGATCAGCCCGTTGCGCACGCCATGGCGGGGCGCGGCAGCGACCGCGAAGACGTCAGCCTCACCGCTCATCGCATGCCCCGTCGCACCAGCAAGAGACGCTCCCAGCGGGTGAGGCCCGTGTTGATCACGATCGACGCGATCAGGATCAGCACGATCAGCGGATACATCGTCGCGTTGTCAAAGTTGTTGTACGCGAAGCTGATCTCGTAGCCGATGCCGCCGGAGGACAGGATGAATTCTGAGCCGATCGTGCCGATGAAGGCGTAGGCGACGGCAAGCTTCACGCCGGTGATAATGTAGGGCCCGGCCGCCGGTAGGGCGAGCCGCCAGGCGGCATCTGCTGGGCTCAAGCGCATGACGCGCGCCGTCTTGACGAGCACCGATGGGACGCGATCGAGGCCGTTCAGAGTATTGACGATCATGGCGACTACCCCGAGCATGAAGGCGATCAGGATCTGAGGCAAATCACCGAGTCCGAACACCACGATAAAAAACGGATAGAAAGCGAATACCGGCACGGCGTAGTACGTGGCGAATAGCGGATCGAGGGTCTCGCGCAGAGCGCGCCACCGATGGATTACCGCGGCGGCGATCAGCCCGACGCTAACGGCAAGCACCATGGCCAGCAGGGTATTGGTAAGCGTCTTGACGATCGCCGCATTCATTCGGCCCGACGCGAGCAGGCGGACGAGATCGCGCACGATGAGGTGCGGGGCCTGCATGGTGATCTTGTCGATCACCCCCGTGAGGCATAGCACCTCGAGCAGGGCTATCGCTGCGGCGATGACTGCCAGCCGGTACGCGGTGACCCGACTCATGCCGCGCGCGCCTCCGTGACCCCTGCGCGGCCGATGGTTTTAATCGATTCCTCCCGCAGCGTCTTCCACAACCTCGCGGTCACCACGCCAAACTCGGGACGCTCCACGATACGGCTGTCGCGCTCGCGCGGCCAGCCGGTCTCCACCACGTCGACCAGGCGCCCCGGTCGCGCCGACATCACGCCGATGCGATCGGCGAGCATGGCCGCCTCGTCAAGGGCGTGGGTGATCAGGAACACGCTCGCCCCGGTCTCGCGCCACATGCGCAGCAGCTCGTCACCCATCAGCAGCCGGGTTTGCTGATCCAGCGCGCCGAATGGCTCATCGAGCAGGATCAGCCGCGGCTGCATCACCAGGGTCCGGGCAATGCACACCCGCTGCCGCATACCTCCGGAAAGCTGCGCCGGGTAGCTCTGCGAGAAGTCGGTCAGGCCGACCAGCGTGAGCGCATCGCGCACCCGGATCGCTCGCTCGGCCTTGTCGAGCCCGGAACGGCGCAAGCCGAACGCCACGTTGTCGATGACCGTGAGCCACGGCAGGGACGCGTCTTCTTGGAACACGACCCCCACTCCGTCGGGGACGCCGGCGCCGATCGGCTTGCCCTCAAACTCTACCGAGCCTTCGGTGGCCGTGGCCAGCCCGCCGATGATCTCCAGGAGCGTCGACTTCCCACAGCCTGAAGGCCCGACCACCGCGAAGAACTCACCCGGCCGGATCTCGATGTCGATCGGGCCGAGCGCATGCAGTCCGGGCCGACGGTCGCGGCCCGGAAAGGTTTTGCCGACGTTGCGGAGGCCGACGTGCGCAGTGGCCGCGTCCATCACTTCACTTTCTTGAGATCGTCGGGGAGGAACCGCGTGTCGATAAGCTTGTTCCAGTCGACCTCGCCGCTGATCGCCCCGACATTGCGCTGCGCCTCGATCATGCGCTTGAGGCCCTCGAGATGGATGTCGCCCTCGCCCCAGTACGCGACGCCGTCGGTCTTGCTCTTGGTGAGGTTGAGGACGGCGCTCTTGGCTACCTCGCGGTCGATGTTGAACTGCTTGGCGACGATGTCGGCAGCCTCGTCCGGATGCTCGCGCATGAACACCACCGCCTTCCGCCTCGCCCGGATCACTGCCCGGATGAAGTCACCGCGCTTCTCGGCGTTCTCGGCGGTGGTCACGCCGACGACGTTGCCAAGCGGCGGCAGTGCCTCGCTGGCCACCACGACAGCCCGGAACTTATTCTTGTACTTCGACCAGAGGGGCTCGGTGATCGGCACGATGTCGACCTGGCCCGACTCCAGTGCCGCGACACCTTCGCCGAACCCACCCGTCTTGACCATTTCGACCTCTCCGGGCTTGTAGCCGGCACGTTCGAGCATCAGGTTCGCAAGCGCCTGGCTGGTCGAGCGTGGGTTGGTGTAGCCGATCTTCTTACCCTTGAGATCCTTGATGGTCTTAATCGGCGAATCGGCCCGAACCGCCCAGACGAATTCCGCGACGGTCAGCACATTGTCGCTGACGATCTTGAGATCCGCGCCGGCCATCACGGCCGAAACCACTGCGACAGGGTTGACTTCCCCGTAGGGCGAACCCGAGCCGGCGAGCATGTTGCGCAACGTCGTACCGCCGCCCGCGGACGAGATCAACCCGGTGATGTCGAGACCCTCGTCCTTGAAATATCCCTTCGCCATGGCCACGCCGAACGGCATGCCGTTGGCGGACACGCCAAAATTGCTGACGACGAGTTGCTCGGCATGGGCGCCGAACGCCAGGGCGGCGAGCAGAACGCCGGAAAGCCAGGTACGCAAGCTATGCATAAGGTTCCTTCATGTAGTGAGTTAATCGATCGATTGCTTTAGGTCGGACGTCATTGCGCCCTCTTCTCGATAGCCTGCCAGTGCGCAAGATCCAGTGCATCGTCGAGCACGGCGCGCGCGGCGTCGGCACCGGCATCCTGGGGCATGGCTTTCCCGCCCGTCGCGTGCTGACGCAACGCCGTCAGTGTGTTGCTCATGGTCGCCGCGATACGAAACAGCAACGTCGCGGGATACGAAACCTGTGCGTAGCCCAGCGCGCCCAATTCGGAAGGCGTCGGCCAGGGCATTCCCGGTGTCTCGAACAGGGCGGCAGATAGCGTCGCGCCACGCAGCTCCTGGCCGACGCGCGCGTAGTCTTCCATGGTCCGCAGCCCGGCGATGAAGATGCCGTCTACCCCTAGCCTCAGGAACGCTTCGGCCCGGCGCAATGCCTCGTCGAGCCCGGCAAATCCCGCGGCATCGGTGCGGCCGATGATGAACGTATCGGCACTGCGCCGCTCCGCAAGGGCAACCCGGAGCTTGGCTTCGATCACCGGCAGGTCGACGATACCGCGGGCGCGATCGGCGCGCTGCTGCTTGTGCTCGCGCTGCTGATCCTCGATCAGGATGCCGCCGACGCCGATGTCCTCGTAGAGCTTGACGGTGCGAACGACGCTCTTGACGTCACCGTAACCGTCGTCGCCGTCGGCGAAGAACGGCAGCGGGGTTGCCGCGGCGATGTCGCGAATGCCGTCGGCCATGTCGGCCACGCCGACCAGTCCGATGTCGGGCAGCGCCAGGCGGGCAGCCAGCAGCGCCGAGCCGCCGATGGAAAACGCCTTGAACCCCGCCCGCGCGATGAGCCTCGCCGACAGGGCGTCGTGGGCCAGGGGGGTCACTAGCGGTCGCTCTGCCGCGAGCGCTGCGGCAACGGTCAGGCGAGGCATGGGTGCTCTCCGCGGATGTTCATGAGGAGGGTGGCCGGCCGTCGCGGTGCCCGGCCAAGGGTGGGTACAGCCACGGGGCACGGACGCGATGCCCGGCGCGAAAGGTATCGATGGCCGAGGCAAGACGCAACGTCTCGGCAATCTCGTCGGTACCCGAGAGCAGCGCCTCCTGGCGGCGGGGGTCGAGCTCGAACGCGATGCTCTCGGTCGCGGATAGCAGGAGGCGCCTGCCCGCGACGTCGACCGTGATCACGAGCGGCTGCGTCGCCGCGAGCGCCGTTATTTGGGCGTGTTCCGGATCGCCGAGCGTCACCGGCAGCAAGCCGTTCTTGAATGCATTCTCGCGAAAGATGTCGCTGAATCCGCGTGCGATCACGCAACGGATGCCGAAACGTGACAGCGCCCACACTGCATTTTCCCGGGAGCTGCCGCAGCCGAAGTTGGCGCCGGCGAGCAGGATGCGTGCGTTGCGAAAGCGCGGCTCGTTGAGAACGAAATCCGGATTCTCCGAGCCGTCCTCGCGCAGCCGCCAGCGCGCGAAGAGGCCGGTGGCCGGGTCGGTCGCAAGCGAGCGCATGTATGCCGCCGGGATAATCGCATCGGTGTCGATGTTGTCTCGCAGGAGTGGCGCGACGATGCTGGTAAGCGTGATGAGCGGTTCCATGGCGATCAGTGCAACGCCGCAGGGTCAGCAATGCAGCCCGCGACGGCGCTCGCGGCGGCCGTGACGGGACTCGCCAGGTGGGTGCGCGCGCCGGGGCCTTGCCGTCCCTCGAAGTTGCGATTCGAGGTCGACACGCATCGTGCTCCCGGCGCCACGACGTCGTCGTTGATCGCCAAGCACATCGAGCAGCCGGCTTCGCGCCATTCGAAGCCGGCCTCGCGAAAAATATGGTCGAGCCCTTCCCGCTCTGCCGCGGCGCGCACCTTGGCAGAGCCGGGAACGACTAGCGCGCGGACGTTTTCGGCGACGTGCCTCCCGCGTACCACGGTTGCCGCAGCGCGCAAGTCGGAGAGCCGGCTGTTGGTGCACGAGCCGATGAACACCACGTCGATCGGGGTGCCGGCAAGCGACTGGCCGGGCGCCAGTCCCATGTACGCAAGGGCGGACTCGTACGCCTTGCGGCGAGGCTCGGCGATGCTCGCCGCCGTAGGGACGGCTTCGTCGATACCGACCACGTCCCCCGGCGTCGTGCCCCAGGTCACTTGCGGCTTGAGGTTGGATACATCGAGCGCGAGGCTCCGGTCAAAGGTCGCACCCAGGTCGGTCACGAGCGCGGGCCACGCGCCCATCGCCTGCGCCCAGGCCTTTCCTTGCGGCGCATACGGGCGATTCGCCAGATACTCGAATGTCACCTCATCCGGCGCGATCATCCCGAACCGGGCACCGAGCTCGATCGACATGTTGCAGACCGTCATCCGGCCCTCCATCGACAGCGCCGCAATGGTCGAGCCGCGATATTCGACCGCGTGACCCGCGCCCGCAGCGACACCGTAGCGTCCTAGGATGGCCAGGATTACGTCCTTGGCCACGACGTTGTCGGGAAGGACGCCGTCGATGCGGATTTCCATCGACCGCGGCCGGACCTGCGCCAGTGTCTGGGTGGCCAGCACGTGCGCCACCTCGGAGGTGCCGACGCCCCATGCCAATGCTCCGAACGCACCGAGGGTGGCGGTGTGGCTGTCTCCGCACACCACGGTACTGCCGGGCAGGGCGAGACCGAGCTCCGCCGCCACCACGTGCACGATGCCCTGACGCGGATCGTGCACGTCGAAGAGCTCGATCCCGTGGCGCGCGCAGTTGCCGCGCAGGAAGCGGACGAACTCGGTGCCGCCGGCGAAGGTCGTGTCGTCCCGTCCCGGGCGTGTCGACAGGATGTGATCCTGGGTGGCGAACGTCTGGCCCGGCGCGTTCACCGTGTGACCCTGCTGGTCGAGCTGCTGGAACGCGGCAGCGCTGCTGACCTCGTGGACGATGTGCCGGTCGACCTGCAGGAGGGTCGTCCGTGCGTCGAGGTCGACGATGGCGTGGTCGTTCCAGAGCTTCTCGAAGAGGGTTTGGGGCATGGGGCTGGCCTTTCGGCGGCGCCGCTCAAAATGGAACAACGCGGCGTAGGGATGTAATGCTAGACGCACCCCGTTGATTGACAAGCCTCTTTTGCTCATAATAACCATGCTAAAAAGTCATGGCTCGTCGATTACCTCCGCTCAACGCACTTCGCGCCTTCGAGGCGGCCTCCCGCCACGCGAGTTTCACCCGCGCGGCCGAGGAGCTGTTCGTCTCGCAGGGTGCGATCAGCCGCCACATCGCCGGCCTCGAAGATTGGCTCAAAGTTCAGCTCTTCACGCGGCATGCGCGCGGCATCGAGCTCACGCCGAAGGGGGCCGTGTTCTTCCGCGTCGTGCGTGGCGCGCTCGATCAGGTCGAGTACGGCGCCCGGCAACTGCAGCAGAAGCCCGACGACAAGACCTTGCGCATCAAGGTGCCGCCGACGTTCGCGATCCGCTGGCTGGTGCCGCGGCTAGCGCGATTCCACGCCTACAAGCCGGACATCGACGTGCAGCTAACCACTTCGCACCAACCGGTCAACTTCAATCGCGACGATGTCGACGCCTGCATCCACTCCGACACCCAGGCATTGCCCGATGCCCAATGCCGGCGGCTTTTCGGAGAGCTGCTCCTGCCCGTGTGCAGCCCCACCCTTCTCGATGGTGGCCTCCCGATGCGCGTGCCCGACGACCTCGCCCGACACGTCCTGGTGTGCTCGCTCCATCGGCCCCGCGACTGGCCGACGTGGCTGGGCGCAGCCGGTGTCACGGCCTTCGACGGCAACAGCGGCATCAAAGTCGAAAACTCGGCACTCGCCTGTCAGGCCGCGATCGACGGACTGGGCGTAGTGATTGCCCAGCGGAGCTTTGTCGAGGACGACCTGCGCGCGGGGCGCCTGGTCGCACCGTTCGATCTTCAGGTGCCCGGCGATGGCGCGTACTTCCTTGCCTACCCCATCGAACGCCCAAAAGGGGACGGGGTCGCCGCGTTCGAGACGTGGCTATTGCGCGAAGCTGCCATCACCGACCAGCAGCTCGTGGGTTACGTACCGGCGGGACTGGATTCCAAGTCATGACGGCGCGACGCATGCACGGCGCATGGACGCGTGGACACCCTTCGTTGGGGCACCCGTTTGCGTTGCGCGCGGGCCCGCGCCTGCGTGACCGCGACGTCCGCTGCGACGCCGCTGCGATCGGTGCTGGGCGCATCAGGTCTCGCCGGTCCAGTAATCCACGGCGTCGCCGGCACGCGTCATGTGGCGCAGCCCGCCTCCGAACGCACCGATCTTGCCCGAGTCGGGATATTCGCAGACCTCCGCCGGCTGCATCGTGCTGACCGACAGGTAGGCGAGCTCGGCATCCGAATCGTTGATGATCTGGTGCGCGGTCTCGGGGCCTCCGGTCGGGCAGCAGATTACGTCGCCGGCCCTGATCTTGCGTGTCTCGGTACCGTAGCGCAGCGTGCCTTCGCCCCGCACGATAAAAAACATTTCCTCTTCGCCGCGATGGCTGTGGAACGGGCAGCCGCGTTTCCCAGGCGGCACCACGTCGAAGGAATAGCCGAGATCCTTCGCGCCGAGGAGCGGGCCCATGCGCACGCCGTCGGTCTCGAACGTGTCGCCGTTCGCGAAATGCTCGAGCTTGAGCTCGTCGATGTTGACCACCCTGGAATCGATGTCGCGCATGTCGTGTCCTCCGTTCGCAACGACCAAACCGAAAGTACCCTACTTGCCATCCGGCAGGCACAACTGCACTCCAGCGGCTTCCTCGCGCAACTTCAGCATCACCCCGACATCGTGGTCCTGCAATCCGGCCGCTCGTCCGTCCGCGAGCGCCGCTAGCGTCGCATGACCGACCGGCGCCGTCACGCCGAGCGCATCGACCATCTGCATTGCTAGCCGGCGATCCTTGTGGGCCAGCTTCATCATGAAGCCCGGGTGCGAAGTTGCCGATCAGCGATCCTTCGACATGGAGATGGCGAGCTGGTTGTTCCAGGCCATGGTCGTGCGCAGCACCGATCATGGTGTCGAGAATGAGACCGGCTTTGGTCCCGGCCACCCAAGCTTCCGTGGAAGCCGTGCCCGCGGCCTGCGCGAGGAGATTGTTTAGCCGTCTGCCCTGCGCCAGATCGCCACAGTGGAAGAAGTCGGTGCCCATGCAATCGAGCACGTGCCGGTCGGGGGCGTCGAGTGCACGGCCCCGCCTCTTTTCGACCTCGGGTGTGAAGCTCGCTCATCCTCGCGTCGTGCATGCCGTAGCGATGTCGCTCGATGAATCCGGCGTCGGGCTAGACGTTGAAGACGTGGCGAATCGATGGGGCGCTTCCAGGTTGTGAGAATGCCGTCTTGAAGCATTTCTTATCGTTAGCGTCGGTTCGCCTTTGACGGCGAAAGGCCGCATACAGTAGCCCTCGCTACGCGCACGAGACGCCGCGTCTGTCGCTTTACCACGTGTAGCCTCTCCCCGGTTGCTTTTTTCTCGGCCGATGGCGCTATCATTGCCCCATGCGACTGGTCGAAATTTGCGCCTGGCGTCTCATGGGATCAATCGCTCGCGGGTCCCGGCGTGTGGCGCGAGGTGTATCTTTTTGCACCCATAACGGAATCCACGCACCAGGATCCGACCCTGGCCTGGGCTGCGGTAGTCCATCGTTCTGCGCTTCACGTGGGCGCCGCCCCTTTCCTATTTCCTTCGCTACTCCGAGGTGACGATGAGCGAGCACGAGACCCCTGTGTATCACCCGCCCAAGGCCGCCGTGGACAAGGCTCACATATCGGGCATGCCGGCGTACGAGAAGCTGGTGGCCGAAGCTGAGGCGGACTACGCCGGCTACTGGTCTCGCCTCGCCCGGGAGCTGGTGGCCTGGAAAAGGCCCTTCACCAAGGGACTCGACGACAGCAAGGCGCCGTTTTTCAAGTGGTTCGAGGATGGCACCTTGAACGTTTCGTACAACTGCCTCGACCGCCAGGTCGAGCGCGGGCTGGGCGAGAAGGTAGCCATTATTTTCGAGGCGGACGACGGCAAGGTCACCCGCGTCACCTACCAGGAATTGCTGACCAGGACCTGCCAGCTCGCCAATGTCCTCAAGGCCCGCGGGGTGAAGAAAGGTGACCGGGTCGTCATCTACATGTCGATGGGCGTCGAAGGCATCGTCGCCATGCAGGCCTGTGCGCGGATCGGTGCACCTCATTCGGTGGTGTTCGGTGGCTTTTCCGCGCAGAGCCTGCGCGACCGGATCGCGGACACGGGAGCCGTCATGGTGCTCACCGCCGATCAGCAAGTCCGCGGCGGCAAGATGCCGCCGCTCAAGGCTATCGTCGACGAGGCGATCGAGCTCGGGGGGTGCGAGGCCGTCAAGAACGTCATCGTGTTCCGCCGTACCGGCGGCTCGGTCGACTGGCATCCCGAGCGCGACCACTGGCTGCACGACGAGCTCGACGGCAAGGACACCACCTGCGAGCCGGAATGGGTCGGTGCCGAGCATCCCCTGTTTCTGCTCTATACCTCCGGATCGACTGGGAAGCCGAAGGGCGTGCAGCATTCGAGTGGCGGCTATCTGCTGCACGCGGTGCTGACGACCAAATGGACGTTCGACCTCAAGGAAGACGATGTCTTCTGGTGCACCGCAGACATCGGATGGGTCACCGGGCACACCTACATCACCTACGGTCCGCTGGCGCTAGGCGCCACCGAGGTCGTCTTCGAAGGCGTGCCCACGTATCCGGACGCCGGCCGCTTCTGGAAGGTTATCCAGGACCACAAGGTCACGGTCTTCTACACCGCGCCGACCGCCATCAGGTCGTTGATCAAGTCGGCCGAAGCGAACGATGCGGTGCATCCGAAAAGCTACGACTTGTCCAGCCTGCGGATCCTCGGGTCGGTGGGCGAGCCGATCAATCCGGCGGCATGGGAGTGGTATCACCAGCATGTCGGCGGCGGGCGTTGCCCCATCGTCGACACGTTCTGGCAGACCGAGACCGGCGGTCACGTGATCACACCCCTGCCGGGCGCGACGCCGCTTGTCCCCGGGTCGTGCACACTGCCGTTCCCAGGGATCGATGCCGCGATCGTCGACGAGGCCGGCAATGACGTGCCCAATGGACAAGGCGGCATCCTGGTCATCAAGAAGCCCTGGCCGAGCATGATCCGGACGATCTACGGCGATGACGAGCGGTTCCGCAGCAGCTACTACCCACGCGAACTCAAGGGCTACTATCTGGCGGGCGACGGTGCGATCCGCGACGAGAAGACCGGCTATTTTACGATCACCGGCCGCATCGACGATGTGCTGAACGTGAGCGGACATCGCATGGGCACCATGGAGATCGAGTCGGCGCTGGTTAGCCACACCGAGCTCGTCGCCGAAGCGGCCGTGGTGGGTCGCCCCGACGACACCACTGGCGAGGCGATCTGCGCCTTCGTGGTGCTCAAGCGGCCCCGGCCGCAAGGCGACGAGGCCAAGAAGATTGCTACGGAGTTGCGTAACTGGGTGGCCAAGGAAATTGGTCCGATCGCCAAGCCGAAAGACATTCGCTTCGGCGACAATCTCCCCAAAACTCGCAGCGGCAAGATCATGCGACGACTCCTGCGCTCGATCGCCAAGGACGAGGCCATCACCCAGGATACGTCGACGCTCGAGAACCCGGCCATCCTCGAGCAGCTTTCGGAAAGGAACTGAGGAGGCCCGCGTGTTCACGGCGGCTGGCGTGGCGTGCGCGGACCCCAGCGGCCCCTGAGCAGCGCAGATCATCGCGATGGACGCGCCGGCGCCCGCCCGTTTCCGTCGGGCTTCCGGGGTAGTTCGCACCCTTCGTAGCCGCACTCCGCTCGGTGCAGGCTACGCTCCGGCGGCGCTTAACAGGTCCGGCGGTAAGGGGTAGGTGACGCGCGTTCCCTCCACGTGCGCGAACGAAGTGAGCGTCCGCGGCGCGCGGTTTCCCGGCCCCATAATATCTTCGACGCCAAGGCCGCGGACGAGCAGCGCGTCGGCGATCATCGAGCGATGACAACGCCAGGGCACTGCCTCGGCGCACATGAGCGCACAACGCTGCGACGCCGCGAATGAGACGACCCGCCCTACCTCCGCTTCGAACGCCTCGGCCTGCATGTAGTCGGCGTAGCCTCGAAACGAAGGGTTGCGCCAGCCGGCATTGGGCGAATCGACGTGTGGATGCCGCAAACCGCCGAGGCCCGGCATGTGGGTATACGCGATTCCCATTGCCTCGAGCGATCGAGGCAAGACGTCCCGGTTGAACTGCGGATTGTGCCGCGACCGGGGCACCGTCCGTACATCCAGGACATGCGCGATCGCGTTTCTGCAGAGGAGATCGACGAAGGCCTCAATGCTTCGGTTCGAGTGGCCGATGGTGCACACGAGCGGCGATGCTTCGATGTTTGGCGCTGACATGAGTGCGCGGGTGGTCGGCATGAAGGACAGCGGCAAGGATAGCGCAGTCGCCCCGCGTGCGATGGCACCTGCGCAAAACACGCGGGTGATCATGCGGCGCACGGAGGTCAAGGCAGCCGCGATGGTATCGTCGCCGAATTGGCACAGGAGTTCGGCCCGTCCGCGCCATTCGAATCCTGCCGGCCGCGCGATGGGCTGCAAGGTGCCCACGTTTAGCTGCCTGCGCCGCCATCGAATCCGGCCGTGGAGTGGTGTATTGTGAACCACGCCCGAGCCCGAGTGCTGCCGATCACCCGCGATCAGGACATGTCGCCGTCGCTCACGACAGCCGTACGCGGCCAAGGAGGCTTGGTGGGGTGTGCGTCCGGCGCCGCCTGGAGGGCGTTCGATCGCCCTCGCGCGGGCGCTTACTCATCCATGCTCAACGATCATCGGAGACGACCATGGCCAACCCCTTTGTGCACGTAGAGCTCGCCACCAGCGACGTTGAGCAGGCAAAGCACTTCTACGGCAGCCTGTTCGACTGGAAGCTCGAGGACATGCCGATGCCCGAGGGCAACTACACCATGATCGGCGTAGGCGACGGAACTGGCGGCGGGATGATGAAGAACCCGATGCCGGACGCACCGTCGATGTGGCTTGCCTACGTCAATGTCGACGACGTCAAGGCGTCGACCCAGAAGGCACAATCGCTCGGCGCGAGCATCGTTCGTGAGGTCACGCCCGTCGCGGATATGGGCTGGTTCTCGATCATCGCCGATCCTACCGGCGCCATGCTCGGTTTGTGGCAAACGAAATCGCGATAGCCCTGCGGAGCTGACGTGCCACGACTCTTGGCCGGCGCGAGCGGCTATTCTTTCAAGGAGTGGAAGGGAACGTTTTATCCCGCTGACCTCAAGGCTGAGGCCATGCTGCCGTGGTATGCGGCGCGTCTGCCGACGGTGGAGATCAACAACACCTTCTACCGGATGCCCAAGACGTCGATGCTCGAGAACTGGGCGGCGACGACGCCGGACACCTTTCGGTTTGCCATCAAGGCGTCGCGCCGCATCACCCACATCAGCCGGATCAAGCCGGAGAGCGCCGCCGAGCCGCTGGGCTTTCTCTATCGAAACCTCGCGGCGCTCGGGGCGAAGCGCGGTCCGGTGCTGTTCCAGCTGCCGCCCAATCTCAAGAAGGACGTGCCGCGGCTGCGCGCGTTCCTTGGCCTGCTGCCCGAGGGCCACCAGGCAGCGTTCGAATTCCGCAGCGACACCTGGTTCGACGATGAGGTCTACGGCGCGCTCGCCGATGCGGGGGCCGCGCTGTGCCTGTCCGAGCGCGAGGACGAGTCCGCACCGCCCGTGGTCGAAACAACGTCGTGGGGTTACGTTCGGCTTCGGCTCGAGACGTATTCAGACGATCAGCTCGCGGTGTGGGCGCGTTTGTTCGCCGCAAGCGCGTGGCACACCGTGCACGCTTATTTCATGCACGAGCCGACGGCGCCGGACTACGCGCGGGCGTTGATGCAAGCACCCGATGCCTCCAACGTTAGCGGAGGCATACAATGGCGTCCC
>JBDSND010000192.1:0-6228 GCA_039915505.1 Casimicrobiaceae bacterium | reverse complement strand
GGCAAGCTATTGGTCGAGGCGATACTCGCCCTCCCGCTGGTGCTGCCGCCGACGGTGCTTGGTTACTACCTGCTGACCGCGATGGGGGGACAATCACCGGTGGCCTGGCTGAGCCAGTGGCTCGCGGGCCGACCCTTGGTGTTCACCTTCTCCGGGCTGGTGGTCGCATCGATCGTGGTGAACCTGCCGTTCGCCATCCAGCCGATGCAGCGCGCGTTCGAAGCGATCTCGCGCGACGTGCGCGATGCTGCGGCCTGCTGCGGCATGCGCCGCTGGGCTATTTTCCGGCGCATCGAGTTGCCGCTGGCATGGCCCGGCATCGCCTCGGCCCTGGTGCTGACGTTCGCCCATACCCTCGGGGAGTTCGGGGTGGTGCTGATGGTCGGCGGCAACATTCCCGGCGTCACCCGCACCGTATCGGTCGCCATTTACGATCGCGTGCAGGCATTCGACGATCGTGGCGCGGGCATCATGGCGGCGACCCTGCTCGCACTGTCGCTTTTCGCGATCCTGGCGGTGTACGCCACCACGGGCCGGCGCAGCCTCGGGCGCTGATGGCGACAGGCGAACCGGGGCTGGAAGTCAAGGTCGCGCAGGAGGGTGGCATACCGCTGCGTGCGGCATTCGCGTGTCCGCCGGGGCAGGTACTCGCCCTGGTCGGGCCTTCGGGGAGTGGCAAGACCACCCTGTTGCGCGCCATCGCCGGGGTGTTCAAGCCCGAACGTGGTCGCATCGCCTGTCGTGGCACGACCTGGTTCGATTCCGACCAGAAGGTGGCGCTGCCGCCGCAGCAACGGCGGGTCGGCTTCGTATTCCAGAACTATGCGCTGTTCCCCCACCTAACCGCCGAGGAAAACGTGTTGTCGGCGATGCTGCACGTTCCGCCGGCGAATCGTGCCCGTCGGGCCCGGGCGCTGCTGACCCGCGTGCATCTGGGCGGTTTCAATCGGCGACGACCTGCAGAGCTCTCCGGCGGGCAGCAGCAACGCGTGGCGGTGGCGCGAGCCCTCGCCCGCGACCCGCAGGTGCTGCTCCTGGACGAGCCCTTCGCGGCCGTCGATCGGGTCACCCGCAGGAAACTCTATCGCGAGCTCGCCGAGATGCGCACGGAGCTCGACATGCCGGTGGTGCTGGTGACCCACGATCTCGACGAAGCGGCCATGTTGGCCGACGAGCTCGTCATTCTGCACCGTGGACGCACCCTGCAGCAGGGCGAGCCCTTCGAGGTCATGAGCCAGCCTGCCACCATGCAGGTCGCCCGCCTCGTGGATCTCAAGAATGTATTCGGCGCCAAGGTGGTGGCGCAAGCCCCGGACCGGGCCATGACCCTGGTCGACTGGAACGGCGTTGGCCTGGAAGCTCGCTACGCCGCCGGGTTCACAGTGGGCAAGCGGGTCGCCTGGACGGTTCCCGCCGACGGGGTGATCCTGCACCGGCGCGATCGACCCTCCCGGGGCGAGCACGAGAATCCCATGAAGGGCACGGTGGCCGAGTTCGTGGTCCTCGGCCCCCAGGTCGAGCTCACCGTCCACGTGAACGGCCGCGCCGAGATGGCCTTGCATACCGCGATCTCCACCCACGTTGCCGCGCGCAACCGCATCGCCCTCGGCGAGGAGATCGGGCTTTCGCTACTTGCCGGCAGCCTGCATCTCATGCCGTGGCAGGAGGGCCGGGAGGAGGCCTCCCAGCCGGGGCAATCGCTGTTGCTCTGACGCGACCTTCAGGGCCGCGATCTGCAAGCCGCGGCGATCACGACGCCGCGAGCATCGAAAAGAGCGGCATGTCGAGCGCGCGCTCGGCGAGCCATACCGCCGCCACGGCCGCAATCACTGCGGAGCCGCCACCCAGCGCGACGCGGCGGTACAGCACCGTCGAGCGGACCAGGTAGGCAAGCGGCAGGAAGACCGCCACGATCACCAGCTGGCCGAGCTCGACCCCGATGTTGAAGCCGGCAAGCGACAGGGCCAGTGACCCGCTCGGGAGGCCGAGGTCCTGCAGCGCGCCCGCGAATCCAAAGCCGTGGACGAGGCCGAAAAGGAAGGCGGCGATCCAGCGCGCCTCGGCAATCACCGGGCGAATGTTGTTGAGCGCAGCGAGCACGACCGACAGGGCGATGGCCGATTCGACCCAGCGCGACGGCAGGGCCACGATCCCCAGGGCCGCGATGGTGAGGGTGATCGAATGGGCGACGGTGAACGCCGTCACGACCTTCGCGACTTCCAGGACCGCGGGACGGAACGTCGCGGTGGGCTGCCAGGCGGCGTCACGCCGCACCAGCACGGCAGGCAGCAGCAGCGATAGCAGGAAGAGGACGTGGTCGAACCCCGTCCAGATGTGCCAGACACCTTCGCGTACGTAGGCAATGAATTGACTGAGCGCCCCGCCGGCCTCACCGCCGACCACTTCCTGGGGATGATCCGCGGCGAAGATCACGCTGCGGCTGGTGCCGTTCTCGATCATTTGCATCAGGCCGCGGTGCTGCGGATCGACGTCGAAAAAGAGCGTGTAGCGGACGTTGACGGTGGGTCCGGCCAACGGACACGCCGCGTCGAGCAGCAGCACCGTGTAGGCACCGTCGGTGTGCTGGTCGACCAAATGATCGCGAACGGTCACCGGACACGCCTCGCCGCCGGAACGCAGCACGAGATGCTGCAGGGCGTAAGTCGCGATGTCGGGCGACTTGGTGCGTAGCTCCCCCCAGGTGATCTCGCCGTTGCCGTCGAGATCGAGCCCCAGCGCGGCGTCGAGGTCGCGCAAAGCGATGTCCCAACGGCCGGTGAGGTGCGTGCCGTCACGCTCGAGGGTCAGGTACGCATCGCTTGCCTTGTGGGCGTGCGCCACCCCCGCCGATAGCGCGAGGATCAGCAGCACCAGCCACGCGCGCAGCACGGCCATGGTCAAGCGGCTCCCATGACGGCCGCAAGCGCGGCATCTTCGAGGCGGTGCTGCCGGATCCAGGCCTCGACGACGTCCACGCTGGCGCGGTCTCGGGCCGCGCGGGCGGCCTCGGCGAGGATACGCAGGTCGGCCGGCTCCTTCTGCACCTGCCAGTTGGCACGGGCCAGGTCGAGCGCGCGGCGGGCATCGCGCTCGAGATGCAGGGCGTACATCGCCTCCTCGCGCCGGTGCACGATGTCACCGCGCGCACGCAAGGCCGCGAACCGCGCCGCGAGATCGGCGCGATGGGTCTCCGCTCGTCGTTGCTCGTCCGGCGTGGGATCAGCGAGGCGGGCCTCGGCGATGGCGACCCGCAGCAGCAGGTTGTCGTTGGCAATGGCGGTCGTGGCAACCGCCGCCGCTTCCCGTGGCCGGCCGCGATCAAGGAGGAAGTCGGCGTAGGCCGCGAGGAGATAGGCGTCGCGCGGATCGAGCGCCAGGGCGCGCCGGAAATGGTTCTCGGCGGCGACGTGATCACCGCGCCGGGCGGCGATTTCGGCTGCAAGGGTCAGCGCCCACTCCACGATCGCGGTCGAATTGTCGGGACGTTGCAGGGCCGCGGCAAGGGCTGCATAGGCGTCGCTGGCTTCACCATTCACGCTACGTGGCTGGGCGTTGCACGCCGTCACGACGAGCGGCGGCGCGACGCGGGCGAGGGCGGCGCAATCGGCCGAGGCATCGGCGTAGCGGCCGATCACCGTCAGCACCGAGGCCCGGGTCAGTCGCGCCTGGGCATTGCCGGGCTCTTTCTTCAGCACCAGTGCGAGATCGGCGAGCGCCGCGTCGAAGTCGTGCAGGCTCTGCTTGATCGTCGCCCGCAGCACGACGATGGGGAGCGGTGCGTCGGCGGCACCCCACCACGGCGCCAGCGCGGCCTGGGCCTGACCCAGGCGGCGCGGATCACCGCTTTCGCGCGCCGCTTCGATCGAGCGCTGGGCGACCCGCATGGCGATGGTGGTGTCGTTCGGTCGCTGCGCGAGGGCGCGGCGAAGGCGTTTCAGTTCAGCGAGCGACGGATCGGTACGCTCGGGCAGCCGCTCGAGCACGACGTCGTCGGCGACTGGCTTGTAGGGTGCCGCATGCACGAAGCCGGCCGCGGCGAACATGAATCCCAGCAGGACGAGATGCGAAAACAGGTATCGCATGGTCATGGGGAGGTCCTCGGACGACGAGCCGGGGCGCCGCGTCTTGCGGACGTGGCGCCCCGGTGATCGACTCTAGTGCTTACTGCTGCTTGGCCTTGATGGCATCGTTCGGGTTGGGCGAGCCCGGCAGGGGCGCGCGCAGGAACGGGAAGTCGTTGGAGAAGAACCCATCGTAGATATAGGCGCCGTCGGTGTACTTCAGCCCGCCGGCCGGTGCATCAGCCGGCTTGCAACCACCGATGTTGAGGGTGCACAACACACCCATCGCGACCCGCAGCTCGATGTCGACCACGTCATCCCCCGGGCGACGGCCGTTGGGGAAACCGGCATTGTCGCCACCCAGCACGCCCAGACGGCTTTGCGAGCCCTTCGGGGTCGGCGCAATGGCCGTGTTGAGGCGCATCATTTCCGACCCCACCACGTTTGCCGGCTGGTTGACGCCTTGGACGCCCGTCAGAAACGCCGCCACGAGGTCGGTACGCGGGAAATTGGTCGGTGCCTTGACCCCGGCGCCGCCAAAGAGGATCTCGAGCAGGGCCGGCAACGTCGGATTGGTCACGTAATCGGCAAACTGCGCGTCATCTTTGGGCTCGCTGCTGTTGAACTTGTTCTTGTCCTTCAGCCCGATCACCACCTCGTTAACCAGCGGCGCGCCGAGACGCGAGACCTGCACGAGTTCGCCGGACTGGGTGCTGGGATCGAGACTGCTCGATGCCATGGCCGGCAGCAGACGGTTCGCCGGCAGGCTCGCCGTGGTCCAGCCACCGATGATCGTGCCCTTGCCTTCGGTCAGGCACGCGATCGGCACTTCCATGATGAACGACGTGACGTTCTTGTCGGCAAGGGAATCGACCGTCGCGAACTCGGCGGCAGGGTTCAACTCCACCGCCGGGTACTTGATGTTGACGAGGTCGAAGATTTCGCCGAGGTTCACGACGAACGGATCCTTGCGCTGGCCGACGAACACCCGGCCACTGCCCGCGCAGCCTGGGATCGAAACGTCGTACACGTGCTTGTTGGCGTAGGCGATGTAGTTCTTGATGGTCTTGTTGCCGATGTTGTCGACCGGCTTGGCGAACGTCGTGCCGCCGGTGTTCCAGTTCATCACCGCCGACTTGGAGCCGGTGCGACGCGCGCCGCGGATGACGTCGAGGGTGTAGTTCTCGTGGGTGTTCAAACCCGTATCGTTCGGCTGATTGACGTCCTTCGAGCCGTTCTGCACCAGGGGAATCGAAACCTTCTTTCCGCCCACGGTCAGCTGGTTGTCGTCGTTGGTGTTCTGAATCCGGAACTGGAAGGTGATGTTCTCGCGCGCGCCACCGTCGTTCGAAACGTGGATCTCGTACACGCCGCTATCGTCGAGCTTGAAGTAGTTCGGACCGCCGTAAGCATCCTGCAAGGGAATGTAGTTGGCGACGAGCACGACGTAGTCCTGCCGACCCGGTTCGTAGCTGCGGAACATGTAGAAATCGGTGCCGTCGACCTTGGGCAGGCCGGTGATGAAGGGCGCCTCGCGGTGGCTGGACGCAAACGTCGCCGGCGCCCAGGCAGCGGCGATGGCGGCCGCGATAAGCATCGGCGCAGCTGCGCGCCGAAATGCGGAAACAGGTAGAGCGTGGGTCATGGTGGATCTCCTCGGAAAACTCTGGGAGGCACCTCAGGCGAGGCGCCGACGGCGTGCGAGTGGCCGGACGGCCGGTTGTCCCCACACTTGGCGATATACGCAGGCGGGACGCCGCTGGATGCATTGAATGCACGCCGCATGCCCCAGCCACCCCCATGGCGGTTAGACAAGCCGGCCGGAAGGACTGACGCCCCGCGCCGCGGGGCGTGACCTGGGCGACGTGCGGCTGTCGAACAGGGGTGACCTGAGGCGACGGCCCAACAAATTTACCACGGGCGCCGGCAATTTTCGGACTAGCCTACTTCGGCAAGAAGTGCTTGCGTCATCTTGGCGGCCCTGGGGCCGTATGCGCCACCGAAGAGGTTGAAATGGTTGAGAACGTGGTAAAGGTTGTAGAGGGTTCGTCGCACCGGATACCCTGGTTCTAGGGGCCATGTTTGCCGATAGGCAGCGCCGAAATCGGCGCCGAAGCCGCCGAAGAGCTCGGTCATCGCGAGATCGGTTTCACGATCCCCGAAATAG
>JBDSND010000109.1:0-4923 GCA_039915505.1 Casimicrobiaceae bacterium | reverse complement strand
AATATTCCTTTTTTTCCCTCGCGCGCAATGCCGCCACGTTGCACCAGAACTGGCCGCAGGCGTGGCGCAGTCCGGAGCCTAAGCCGCGCTACGACGCGGTGATCGTCGGCGGCGGCGGCCACGGTCTCGCTACGGCGTACTACCTCGCCAAGGAACACGGCATCACCAACGTGGCGGTGCTGGAGAAGGGGTGGCTGGGCGGCGGCAACACCGGCCGCAATACCACCATCGTGCGCTCGAACTACCACCTAGACGCCAACGCCCACTTCTACGAGTTCTCGATGAAGCTGTGGGAGGGGCTGTCGCAAGCGCTCAATTTCAACGTCATGTACAGCGCGCGCGGGGTGCTCAACCTGGTGCACACTCCGGCCGAAGTGGATGCCGCGATGCGCCGGGGAAACGCGATGCGGCTCAACGGCATCGACGCGCAGTACCTGTCGCGCGACGAGGTCGCCGCCAAGGTGCCCAACCTGGATACCTCGCCGCAGGCGCGCTTTCCCATCATGGGCGGGCTACTCCAGCCGCGCGGCGGCACGGTGCGCCATGATGCCGTGGCGTGGGGTTACGCGCGGGCCGCCGACCAGTGTGGCGTCGACATCATCCAGCAGTGCGCCGTCACCGGTATTCGCGTCGCCAACGGCGCAGTCGAAGGCGTGGAGACCACCCGGGGATTCATCGCCACCCCGCGTCTCGGCCTCGCCGTGGCCGGTCATTCCGGGCAACTTGCGGCGATGGTCGGCCTGCGCCTGCCCATCGAGTCTCACGTCTTGCAGGCGATGGTGAGCGAGCCGATCAAGCCGGTGCTCGACACCGTGGTGACCTCGGGGGCCGTGCATTTCTACATCAGCCAGTCGGACAAGGGCGAGATGGTGATGGGCGGGGATCTCGATTTCTACAATTCGTATGCGCAGCGCGGCAACCTGCCGATGATCGAGCACGTGGTCAGCGCGTGCGTCGCGCTCTTTCCCAGCTTCTCGCGTCTCAAGCTGCTGCGCACTTGGGGCGGGATCATGGACATGACCATGGACGGCAGTCCGATCATCGGCGTGTTGCCGGTGAAGGGCCTGACGATGACCGGCGGGTGGTGCTACGGCGGCTTCAAGGCCACGCCGGCGTCGGGATGGCTGCACGCCTACACGATGGCGCGCGGAGAGCCGCATCCGCTCAATGCCGCCTTCACACTCGACCGGTTCGCCCGCGGCCTGGCCATCGACGAAAAAGGCGCAGGCCCGTATGCCTGGGCGCACTGAGGGCGGCCGGCGATGCTGCTGATCCCATGTCCATGGTGCGGTCCGCGCAACCAGGTCGAGTTCACCTACGGCGGCGACGCCACGGTGCGCCGTCCGCCGGCCGATGCCCCGGAATCGGCGTGGGTCGATTATGTCTATTTCCGCGACAATCCGTGCGGTCCCCTCGACGAGTTGTGGCTGCACGGCGCGGGCTGTCGGCAATGGATCGTCGTGCGTCGCGATACCAGGAACCACGACATCCTTGGCAGTCGCGCCCTGCCGGGTGTGCAAGGCGAGGCTGGCGGTGAATCGCCCGATCCAGCCGCCAAGTGTGGCGCGTGAGCCAGCCCTTCCGACTGGCGACGGGCGGGGTGATCGATCGCGACCGGCCGTTGCGCTTCACGTTCGACGGCCGTGCGTACCGCGGCTACCACGGCGATACCCTCGCATCGGCACTGCTCGCCAACGGGGTGCACCTGGTCGCCAGGAGCTTCAAGTATCACCGCCGGCGGGGCATCGTGGCCGCGGGATCGGAGGAGCCCAGTGCCATCGTGCAGCTCGACGTCGGCGCGCGTACCGAGCCCAACGTGCGCGCCACGGTGGTCGAGCTCTACGACGGCCTGGTCGCGGCGAGCCAGAACCGCTGGCCGTCGCTTCGCTTCGACATCGGCGCCATGGTGAATGCCGCGTCGCGGCTGGTTCCGGCAGGCTTCTACTACAAGACGTTCATGTGGCCGCCGTCGCCGCGGGCATGGCTGTTCTACGAGCACTGGATCCGCCGCGCCGCAGGCATGGGGCGAGCGTCGCCGGCGGCAGATCCGGATCGCTACGCCCATCGCCATGCGCACTGCGACGTGCTGGTGATCGGCGGTGGCCCCGCGGGACTGGCGGCCGCGCGCGCCGCAGCCGCCAGTGGCGCGCGGGTCATCGTGTGCGACGAGCATGCGGCGTGGGGGGGCAGCCTGCGTGGTTCCTCCGGCACCATCGACGATAAGAATACCGCGACGTGGATCGACGGCACCCTCGCCGAGCTCGCCGCGGGTGAGGTCACGCTGCTGCCACGCACGACCGCGTTCGGCTATTACGATCACGACCTGGTCGGCCTCGTCGAGCAGGTCGCGGGGCATCTCGCCGATCGGAATGGCGAAGCGCCGCGAGAGCGGCTCTGGCACGTCCGCGCCCGACGGGTGGTGCTGGCGGCAGGTGCGCACGAACGCGCCATCGCCTTCGCCAACAACGACCTTCCCGGCACCCTCCTGGCCGACGCGGCGCGCCTCTACGTGGCGCGCTACGCCGTGCAGCCGGGCCGATGCGCCGTGGTGTTCACCAATCACGATGGCGCTTACGCCGCGGCGCTGGCCTTGCACGGGGCCGGCGTCGAGATCGCCGCGATCGTCGACGTGCGCAAAAGTACGTCCGGAGCGCTGGCGCAGCGTGCGCGCGACGCAGGGCTGCGCATCCTTGGCGGATGCGTGGTCGCGCGTGCGCATGGCAAGGCGCGGGTCGAGAGCGTCGAGATCGTGGATCGGGAGGGTGGAGCGCCATTGCGGCTGGCCTGCGACCTGCTGTGCGTGTCGGGCGGTTGGAATCCCGCGGCGCATCTGTTCTCGCAGTCGCGTGGCACGCTGCGTTATGAGCCTGGGCCCGCCGCGTTCGTGCCGGACCGCGCGGCGCAGAACATCGCGGCCGCCGGCGCGGCCAACGGTGCCTTCGATCTCGACGCGACGCTCGCCGAGGGCCATGCCGCAGGACTGGCGGCGGCCACTGCGCTAGGAATGCGCGCCGCGTCCACACTCGAGGCACCACGGGCCGCGCGGGAAGATGTGGGGTCCCTCGAGGCGCTCTGGGCGGTGCCGCCTCTCGCTCGCACCGACAAGTGCTTCGTGGACTGGCAGAACGACGTGACGGTCGGCGACGTCGGGCTCGCGGCGCGCGAGAACTACGTCTCGGTCGAGCACCTGAAGCGCTATACCACGCTCGGCATGGGCACCGATCAGGGCAAGACCTCGAACGTCCTGGGTCTTGCCCTGCTGGGCGAACGCACCGCGCGAACCATTCCGCAAGTCGGCACGACCACGTTCCGGCCGCCGTATACGCCGGTCACGCTCGGCGCATTCGCCGGGCGCGAGGTCGGTGCCCATCTTGCCCCGACGCGCTACTCTTCTCTGCACGACTGGCATGTCGAGCATGGCGCGCGCTTTGTCACCGCGGGACTATGGCTGCGCCCGCATTCGTATCCCCGCCAGGGCGAATCGCCGGACGACGCCGCCAATCGCGAGGCGCAGTGCGTGCGGGCCAATGCCGGTGTGGTCGACGTCTCGACCCTGGGCAAGATCGAGCTCCAGGGGCGCGATGTCGCGGCGTTCCTGAATCGTGTCTACATCAACCGCTTCGATAACCTGGCGGTCGGTCGCTGCCGGTACGGCGTTATGCTGCGCGACGACGGCATCGTGCTCGACGATGGCACCATATCGCGGTTTGGCGAGCGGCACTACCTCATGACCACGACCACGGTCAACGCGGTACGGGTGATGCAGCATCTCGAGCAGCTCCTGCAGGTGGACTGGCCCGATCTCGCGGTGTATCTCACCTCGGTCACCGAGCAATGGACCGCCGCCGCATTGTCGGGACCGAAGGCGCGCGAGGTGCTCGCACGCATCGTCGACATCGACGTGGCCAACGCGGCGTTTCCGTTCCTGGCGGTGCGAACCTGCGCGGTGCGTACCGCCGCGGGCAACGTACCGGCGCGGCTCTTTCGGATGAGCTACTCCGGCGAGCTCGCCTATGAGATCCACGTCCCTGCGCAGCACGGACTGCCGATGTGGGAGGCGGTGGTCGCGGCCGGTACGGAGACGGGCCTCATGCCCTACGGCACCGAGGCGATGAGCACGCTGCGCATCGAAAAGGGCCACGTCGTGGTCGGCGCCGAGGCCGACGGCCGCACCACGGCGGACGATCTCGGTATGGGCAAGCTCGTCAACGGCACGAAGTGGTGCATCGGCAAGCCGCTGCTCGACCGCCCGTCCCTGACTGCGCCGGATCGCTGGCAGCTCGTCGGACTCACCAGCGAGGAGCGGACGACGCCGATCCCCCGCGGCGCCAAGCTCGTCGTCGATCCCGATGCCCCTGCGCCGAATCCGATGCTCGGCCACGTCACCTCGTGGTGCTGGAGTCCCAACCTCGACCAGTGGATCGCCCTCGCGCTGCTCGCGAACGGGAGAGCGCGGCACGGCGAATCACTCTGGGCCGTGTCCCCGCTCGCCAATGCCCGAGCCCGGGTGAAGATCGGGCCGCCGGTGTTCGTCGATCCGGAAGGGGAGCGCTTGCGTGTCTGAGCGATCGCACATCGTGCCGGGCCAGTACGGCACGAATCTCGGCGAGGTCGAGCTCGCCGCAGTCACGATTCCCTGGGCCTGGAACGTCCAGGGTAGGCGCGCCATCGACGAACTGCCCCGCGAACTCGGCATCGAATTGCTGACCGAACCGAACACGACGACGTTCGCGGCGGACATTACCGCTGCGTGGCTCGGGCCAGGCTCGTGGCTGCTTCTCGGCGGTGCGCCGCCGCCGATGCCGTTTGCGCAGGCGAGCGCTGCGCTCGACGCGGCGGGTGCGGCGTTGTTCGAGGTGTCGGCCAGCCGGGTAGCCTATCGCGTCGGGGGTCCCCGCGCTGCAGACGTGCTGGCGGCGCTAT
>JBDSND010000086.1:0-7821 GCA_039915505.1 Casimicrobiaceae bacterium | reverse complement strand
CGCTTCAGCGTCTTGCCTGCAGCATTGCGGGGAAAGTCGTCCAGTAACAGCACGCGGGCGACGCGCTGATAGCGCGCCGCGACCCGCGCATTGATCCACTCGCAAAGGTCCTCAGCCGTGGCCGCATTGTGCGCATGCAGCACCACCGCCGCGACGGGCGTCTCACCCCACTTCTCGTGGGGAATACCGAACACCGCCACCTCGCGCACCGCCGGATGGCGGGCCGCGACCTCCTCGATGTCGCGCGGGTACACCTTCACGCCACCCGAGTCGATCATATCCTTCATACGGTCGACCAGGTAAAGATAGCCTTCGCCGTCGACATACCCCACGTCCCCGGTATGCAGCCAGCCGTCGCGCAACGCATCGCTCGTCTCGTCGGCACGATGGTAGTAGCCCGGCATGGTGATCGGACCGCGGCCGACGATCTCGCCCGGCTCGCCGGCAGCGCGCTCCTTGCCGTCCTCGCCCACGATGCGCAATTCGTAGAACGGCGGCGGCACCCCGACGCTGCCGGCCTTGCGCAGGGCGTCGTCGCGGTCGAGCACGGTGATGAAGCCTTCGGTGAGGCCGTAGAGCTCGTAGAAGAGCCTTGGCAGCACGCGGTTGAGGCGGTCCTTATGCTCCTGGTGCAGGGGGGCGCCTAGCGACAGGATCATCTCGAGCGATGTCAACCGGGCGGGGTCGAACGTCGGCGCATTGAGGATGGCGATGATCTGCGACGGCACCAGCATCGTGTGCGTGACGCACTCCGCCTCGACCGTCGCCAGGAACGCCTCGGCGTCGAACTGGCGATGCACCACGTAGGTCGCGCCGCACATGAAGGCCGGAAACATGGTGGTCATGGCGCCGTTGAACACCAGGGCGCCCGAATGCAGCACCACCGACTCGGGGGCCATACGCCAGCTGTTCGCCATGGTGGTGGCGTACATCGCGCGGATGAAATGGGTGTGCTGGATGCCCTTGGGCAGGCCAGTCGTGCCGGACGTGTACATGAGCGTCAAGACATCGCCGGCTTCGACCCGCGCCGTTGGCGCGGTCACGGCGGCGGCGGCGACCAAGATGCCGAACGCGCGAAAGCCGCGTGCCTCGTCGTCCGCGGCGGCGTCGATCAGGACCCAGGCGGGCGGCGTCGCCCGGCCGCGCTCCAGCGTCGGTCGCACCGCCTCGAGCATGGCGAGGCGATCGCTCGACGCCAGCACGATCCGCGGCCGTGCGTCGGCGAGGAGCGACGTGAGCCCCGTCGCGGTGAGCAGGGTGGAGAACGGCACCATCACCGCACCGATTTTGGCGCAGGCCCAGTACGTCGCCAGGAGCTCCAGGCTATTGGGCAATACCGTCGCGACGCGATCGCCACGCCGGGCACCCAGCGCCAGCATGGCATTGGCCCATCGGTTGACGTAGGCATCCAACTCGGACCACGACAACCGGATCTCGCGATCGCCAGGCGCGCGTCCGGCGACGATCACCGCGGTGTGGTGTGGACGATAGCGGGCGTGACGTGCGGGCAGGCTGCCGAGCACGAGGCTGTTGAAGGCAATCGGCGCGTCCATTGGCGTGGGATCGAGTGGGATCAATGCGCGATCGAAGGGCGATCAGAGCCGATGGCGACCGGCCGCGAGGGCAAAGCCCGGCCAGGCTCGGCCTGGCCGGCGTGCGATCCCCAGCACCTTGAAGAGTTCCCCCATCTCGGAGGGTGCGAGTAAGCGTTGCACCTGGCTGGCCGCCGCGAGGTACGGAAGCGAGTCCACCGGGCCCACTGCGGCGAGCCGGTCGAGGATACCGCAGCCCAGGAGGAATGCCGCCTGCGACGCGTAACCGCCGACGTCGGCGCCGCCACGCTGCGCCGCTGCGCCCATCGCGGTGAAGTCGACGTGCGCGGTGATGTCGCCGAGCCCCGGATAGAAGAATGGATCATCGTGACTGCGATGCCGGTAGTGGCAGATGAGCGTGCCCATCGCCCGCTGTGGGTGGTAATACTCGCGGGCGGGGAAGCCATAGTCGATGAACAACGCCCCGCCGCCGTCGAGCCGCGTGGCGACGTCTTCGACCAGCGCCTCGGCGGCGGGGTTGAGCTCGCTCACATAATCGCCGCCGGCGGGAAAGCGCGCCGCGGCGCGCGCGGCGAGCTGCGCCGGTGCCGTGCGATCGGCCCACGCAAGTCCGAAGCGCGGCGGGTCTGGTGGCCCCGCGACGACGACGCCGCGTTCCCGCCATGACCCTTCGATGCGGGCGACGACGTCTACCGGAATGGCATCGAGCACCTCGTTGGCGACCAACGCGCCGTCGATGCGCGCGGGCAACGCATCGAGCCAGGCGAACCGGCTCGCGTGCTCGGGAAGCTCGCGCTCGATCAGGGCGCGCTGGCGGGCGCGGAGGTCGGCACTCGTCTCGAGAATCAGGTAGCGCGATGGCACAGCATCGACCGCCGCCAGGGCGCGCACGAGGCTGGCAGCAAGTCGCCCCGTGCCGGCGCCCAACTCGAAGAGCTCGCGACGTTCGCTTGCGGCGAGCAGCGGCGCGACTTGGCTCGACAGCGCGGCGCCGAACAACGTAGTCATCTCCGGCGCCGTGGTGAAATCACCCGACGCGCCGAGCTTGGCCGCTCCGGCCGCGTAGTAACCAAGGCCGGGCGCGTGCAAGACCAGGTCCATGTAGTGGCGAAACGGCAGCCATCCGCCCGCAGCTGCGATCGCCGCATGCACGCGGCCGACGACACGCCGGCAGTGCGCCAGGGATTCGGCATCGGGAAGGGGCAAGTCGGCCATGATAGGTACGGACGATGGCGCGGGTGCGGCGGCGCGATCGGTATGCTAGTGTCCCGAATCGGAAGTTCGTTGATACGCCTACGATGGCTGCAGCGGTGCCCCAGGAACGGCGAAAACGGTGCGCGGCGAGGAGCTCGCCGCAGCGAATGTCGAGCACCTTCGCAAGGCGAGCGACGAAGGGGCGCGCCGGTTTTCGACGTTTTTGTGCAACGAACTTCCGATTCGGAACGCTCGATTGGTCCGACTCTACGCTCGATGCGGAGGCGGCGTGCAGGGCAAGATAGTCCTGGTGACGGGCGGCGCAAAACGGGTCGGCGCCGCGATCTGCCGGCGCCTGCACGGTGCCGGCGCGACGCTGATGTTGCATTATCGCGCGTCGGCCGGCGAAGCACGGCTCCTGCAGGCGGAGCTCAATCATGTGCGCCCCGATTCCGTCGCCCTGATCCAGGCCGACCTCCTCGATCTCGCCAAGCTGCCCACGATGGTCGATCGCACCGTGCAGCAGTTCGGGCGGATGGACGCGCTCATCAACAACGCGTCATCCTTCTTTCCGACACCGGTCGGCGATATCGACGCAGCCGCCTGGGACGATTTGGTCGGCACCAACCTCCGGGCGCCGCTGTTCCTCGCCCAGGCCGCCGCGCCTTACCTGCGCGAATCGCGTGGCGCAATCGTCAACATCACCGACATCCACGCCGAGCGGCCGCTGAAGAACTACGTCGTCTATTCGGTCGCCAAGTCCGGCTTGATCGGCCTCACCCGCTCCCTCGCCCGTGAGCTCGCACCGGACGTGCGGGTGAACGCCGTCGCTCCTGGACCTATCCTGTGGCCCGACGACGTGTCGTTCGACGAGTTGTCGCGGCAACGCATTATCTCCCACACGCCGCTGCGGCGCGAGGGCGCGCCGGAAGACATCGCCCGCGCCGTGCATTTCCTGCTCGCCGATGCGG
Organism: Casimicrobiaceae bacterium; assembly: GCA_039915505.1. Lineage (GTDB taxonomy): Bacteria > Pseudomonadota > Gammaproteobacteria > Burkholderiales > Casimicrobiaceae > CAIWHR01. Next base: position 4,103 of record JBDSND010000086.1, on the reverse strand, counting down.
GCTACGTGACCGGCGAGACCATCCACGTCGACGGCGGCCGGCATATGGCCATCTGAAATGGGGTCAGATCATCTGAAATGGGGTCAGATCAAATTACGTAACTGTCGTGCGACTGCGGCCGTCGGACGGCGGCACTGCGTGAAATGGGGTCAGAGTAAGTTACGTTCGCACCGTGAATGGGGTCCACCGTGAATGGGGTCAGAGTAAATTACGTTGTCGTGCGATTTCGATTGTCGGACGGCGCTATCACGTAATTTACTCTGACCCCATTATTCGCACCGCCGTCCGGCGAGCGCAAATCGCAGTCGGAGCCGCAGTCGCAACGACAACGCATTTGACTCCAACCTTATTCAGGCCGAGTCATTAAGGGGTCAGACTCCATCTCGAGTTGCCGCGTAATTCACTCTGACCCTATTTCAGATCTCTGGGGCCAGCGTCGGGGTGACGGGACCAACTTCGCCGCAGCGCTTGGCGACGAGGGTGGCGAGGCGATCAAGATACGGATCGTTGAGCGCGTGGGCAATGAGTGCGATGCGGGTGCGCTCGAGGTAGTCCCCTGACGATCCGAACGCGCCGCAGGCGGTAGCGAGCACTTCCACCTCCCGATCGATGTCGAGCTTGCCGGCGTACTGCGGGTGCTTGCGGTCCACCACGAACGCCAGCGCGGGAAAGCGATGGCCGGCGGCATCGCCGATCGTGACCCACTTGGGATGATAGGACCCGACGACCATCTCCCGGCGCCACAGGAGATGCAGCTCGTCGAGTGCCAGCGGTGCGGGCAGGCGCAGCGCCACCCCTCGGCAGGTACCCCCCCGGTCGAGTCCGAGCACCAGTCCAGGCGCATCGGGCGTGCCGCGCGAGCCCAGCGACCACAGGCAAAATCGCCGATGCAGGCCGCGCAGAACGGCGGGGCGCATCTCGGCCACCGGGAAAACCGGATTCCACAGCAGGGATCCATAGGCGAACACCCACCAGCCGGCGCCCTTCGGCTTTTTCGCAAGTGTGGCGGAAAGTGATGCCGACAACTGCTCCTCGGTCAGCGCCCGGTCGGCCACGGCCGCGACATAGACGTCCCGCATCCGCCCGAGCTCGAGGTCGCGGCGGGAAAGCGTCATCGCCGGAGGCAGGGGGGCGGAAGGAAGGGTCATTGCGGCAGAACGTGCGCCCGACGACCCGCGTTGACGGATCGCCACGGCGATTGCGATGTCGCGCGACGTCGCACCCTCACACCTTCGCACGAAACGTCAGCGGCGCGACCGCCACCGGTCGTGGCACGACGGACGGCTCGGCGTCGCGCAGGAACAGCACCTGCACATCGTTCAGGAAGCGCTGCCCGAGCGGCGTGGCCACGAGCCGCGCAGGATCGGGCGACATAAGTCCGCGCGCGACGGCGTCCTCGATCTCGCGCTGAACCAGCGTGATCGGGTGGCCGGTGCGCTCAGCGAACAGCGACGTCGCCACCCCCGTGGTGAGTCGCAGCGCATTCAGCATGAACTCGAAGCCGATGGCGTCGCGCCCAACGTCCGTCTCCTCCTGCATCGGCGCACGGCGGGCGACCGCGTCGAGATAGCGCTGCGGTTGCTTCCAGCGGACCTGCCGGACGATCCGGTCCGGGAACGAGAGCTTGCTGTGCGCGCCCGCCCCGATCCCGAGGTAGTCGCCGAATTCCCAGTAGTTCATGTTGTGCCGGCATGCATGTCCGGGCAGCGCATGGGCCGACGTCTCGTAGTGGCGGTATCCCGCCTGCTGGAGGCTTGCCTGCACGGCATCCTCGATGGCGATCGCTTCGTCCTCGTCCGGCACCGGCGGTGGATGCCGGTGGAACAGGGTGTTGGGCTCGATGGTGAGTTGGTAGAAGGAGAGGTGCGACGGCCGCAGGGCGACGGCTCGTTCGACGTCGCCTCGCGCCGCCGCGACGGATTGTTGCGGCAGCGCATACATGAGGTCGAAGTTGACCTCGGGAAACAGCTCGAGCGCCGCAGCGGCGGCCGCGTGGGCTTCGTCTGCATCGTGGACGCGACCGAGCGCGACGAGCTTGGCAGGGTCGAAGCTCTGCACGCCAAGCGAAAGTCGATTCACCCCTGCGGCGCGAAAGCCGGCGAAGCGTTCGCGCTCGAACGTGCCTGGATTGGCCTCGAGCGTGACCTCGGCATCCGGCGCCAGCGGCACCCGCGCCCGGATTCCGGCCAGGAGGGTGTCGATCGCCGCGGGAGAGAACAGGCTCGGCGTCCCGCCGCCGATGAACACCGTGATCACCCGCCGCCCCCAGATGCCGGGCAACGCCAGCTCGAGGTCGGTGAGCAACGCCTCGACGTAGGCCGCTTCCGGCGGCCCCTCGGTGTCGCGCACCTCGTGCGAATTGAAGTCGCAGTACGGACACTTCCTGATGCACCACGGGATGTGCACGTACAGCGCCAGCGGCGGCAGGCTCGCGAAATGCGGCCGCGTGGACGGTATCGGACCGAGGCTGCGCGGCGCGGTCAATCCGTAACCTCCCCCAGGCTTGCCCACTGCGTGGGCTTCGCCAACCCCCTCCCGAGGAGGGCGCGAGCGCCTTGGGACGGCCCGGCGGCGCTCGAGTTGACCTCCCCCAGGCTTGCCCACTGCGTGGGCTTCGCCAACCCCCTCCCGAGGAGGGGGCGAGCGCCTTGGGACGGCCCGGCGGCGCTCATGCTGCCTTCCCGTCGTCGCGCAGCCGCGCGATCAAGGTGCGCATCGCCTGGCCGCGGTGCGACAACAGGTTTTTCCTGTCGCGCGGCAACTCCGCGCCGGTCATGCCGCTTGCGTCCAGGAAATATGGATCGTAGCCGAAGCCACCGTCCCCGCGAGGGGTGTCGATGATGGTGCCGTGCCATCGCCCTTCGGCGATGATCGGCTCGGGGTCGTCGGGGCCCCGCACCAGCACCAGCACACACATGTAATGGGCGCGACGGTCGTCGACTCCCTGCAGGGCCTCCACCAGCCTCGCGTTGTTGCGGGCGTCCGAGCGGGGCTCGCCGGCAAAGCGCGCGCTTTGCACCCCGGGCGCGCCACCCAGCGCTCGCACGCAGATGCCCGAATCGTCGGCGAGCGCAGGCATGTTCGCCCCGGCACTGGCATGGCGGGCCTTGGCGAGGGCATTCTCCAGGAAGGTGGCGTGGGGCTCGTCGGCATCTCCAATGCCGAGCTCGGCCTGCGCGACGATCTCGATGGCGAGCGGCGCAAGCAACCTGCGGAACTCGCGCAACTTGCCAGCATTGTTCGAGGCCAGGACGAGATGCGCGAGCACGGCGTCCTTTCGGCAGCGGTCAGGCGGCGAGCGCGCCGCGCTGCGCCACGACGAGATCGCCGATGCCCCGCGTCGCCAGTGCGAGCAGCGTATCGAGTTCGGCACGTGAGAAGGGCGCGCCTTCGGCGGTGCCCTGCACCTCGACGAATCCGCCCCCCCCGGTCATCACCACATTCATGTCGGTGTCACACGCTGAATCCTCGCCGTAGTCGAGATCGAGCAACGGTTCGCCGCCCACGACGCCCACCGAGATCGCGGCGACAAGGTCGCGTAACGGCTCGCCGGCGATGAGGCCCTGGGCACGACACCACGCGAAGGCGTCGGCCACGGCGACACAGGCGCCGGTAATCGAGGCACACCGGGTGCCGCCGTCGGCCTGCAGCACATCGCAGTCGACACGCACGGTGCGTTCCCCGAGGGCGGCGAGATCGGTGACCGCCCGCAGGCTCCTGCCGATCAGGCGCTGGATCTCGAGCGTACGACCGGACTGCTTGCCCTCGGCAGCCTCGCGACGCATGCGGGTGTTGGTCGAGCGCGGCAGCATGCCGTACTCGGCGGTCAACCAGCCGCGACCGCTGCCCTTCAGGAACGGTGGCACCCCCTCGTCGACACTGGCGGTGCACAGTACGATGGTGTCGCCTGCGGCGACCAGCACCGAACCCTCGGCGTGACGGGTGTACTGGCGGGTGATACGCAGCGCCCGAAGCTCGTCGGGTCGCCGGCCGGAAGCGCGCGCGTTCATTACAGTAAGTACCTCCCCCAGGCTTGCCCCCTGCGTGGGCTGCGCCAACCCCCTCCCCCGGAGGGGGCGAGCGCCTTGGGACGGCCCGGCGGC
>JBDSND010000060.1:0-16887 GCA_039915505.1 Casimicrobiaceae bacterium | reverse complement strand
GCCGAGGTGCTGCTGACCAACCAGTTCTCCCTCGGAGTCGAGTGGTACTTCAGCCACAATACCGTCGGCAACCTCTCCCGGGAGGCGGGGGGCCTGTTCTCGTCCGGAACAACACCGGGCAACGTCTTTTCCCGATCCAGCGACAACCCGGGGGGCATCGGCATCCAGGTGCCCGGGTTCAACTACCTCCTGCGCGGCGCCTTCCCCGGCGGCATCCAGGCAGCTCTCCACCTCCTCGAGAACACCGGGAACTCGAAAATCATTGCCAACCCCCATGTCGCTGCCCTGGACAATCAGAAGGCGACGATCAAGGTTGGCGATCGCCTTCCGATCAACCAGGCGACGGTAGTCAGCGGTACTACCAACGCCATCACCACCACCGCCCAGTACGTCGATACCGGCGTGCTTCTGTCGGTTACACCGCATATCAACGCCGGCGGGCTCGTCACCCTGGACGTATCGGCCGAGGTGAGCAATCCCGGCAGCCGTGCCTCGACGGACGTGGCGCCACCGATCAACACTCGATCTGTCCAGACGATGCTGAGCGTCCAGTCGGGTCAAACCATGGTCATGGGGGGGCTCATCCGGGACAATAAGAGCCAGGACAACAGCGGCTTGCCGATCTTGTCGCGGATCCCGATCCTGGGCGGCCTGTTTGGCACCCAGACCCTCGCCGACCAGCGTACGGAATTGGTGTTGTTCATCACGCCCCGGGTGGTGGAAACCGAGTCGGACCTGAAAAACGTACTGGATGACCTGCGCCGGCGTATGCAGCGTCTGGACGACGTGTTTCCGGATGCGAACGCCCCTTACCCCAGGCCTGCGCCGCCACAGAACGTCGTCAAATGACGACGCGCGGCCTGTGGCGGATGCGCAACAGCAGGGAAAGACCATCTTTCATGCAGGAAGGGCGATTGACGATGCGGGGTCGTTTCTATACGCTTAAATCACTAGGCATCGGGCTCCTGTGCGGCCCTTCGACGGTGTCGCAAGCGGGTATTGCAGGAGCCGGCGACGGTGATCGGTGCGGATCAACGGACGGGACCCCGATGTGGCACGAAAATAGCAATCAGAAGCTCGGGAAACGCCTCCGGGCCGTGTTTGGGGTCGCAGTGACCGTGGTAGTGCTTGGGATGCTGGCCGGATGCGCGGGCAACCTGCCGCGAATCGAAAAGGACACACCGCAGGCACAAAAGCAGAAGATCGTGGCCGAGCGTGCCGAGGCACGCTGGCAGGTTCTGATCAAAGGGGATCTCGACTCGGCGTATCGCTATCTCAGTCCCGCCTCCCGGGCGGCCACCTCCCTGGCGGTGTACAAGGGTAAGGTCAAGCCGGGGATATGGCGGGCTGCCAAGGCGGACCGGGTGAGCTGTCAGGCAGAGGTTTGTACCGTCACGATGCTCGTCACGATCGACACCAAGGCGATGAAGGGAATCCAGGCCCCGGTCACGGAAAGCTGGATCCTGGAAGACGGAGCGGCGTGGTTTGTCTATCGTTAGACACTGTTAAGTTGCAAATTTGATACAGGAGGCGGCAACCCGGCCGATGTATTCTTTGTAGAAGTACGCGACCTGTAATACTATTCGCGCGTTGTTGAATTTAAAGTGATCACTTTAAATCTCGAAATAGAGGAGTCTTCAAAAATCATGAACACGTTCAAACGGAAGTCGCTATACACCGCTCTGGCAGGTCTGAGCGCGTTGGGAGCGACGGGCGCCGCCCAAGCGGTCAACGTCAATCCGGACGGCCTCGGCCAAGTCCTGCTTTACCCGTACTACACCACCCGCGCGACTGCGGCAGGCAACTCCTACGCGTCCCTGCTCTCGGTCGTTAATTCGACGTCGTCCGCGAAGGCCGTCAAGGTTCGCTTCCTGGAAGGCAAAAACAGCCGAGAAGTTCTCGACTTTAACTTGTTCCTGTCTGCGTATGACGTCTGGACCGCGGCGATCCTGCCGTCGACTAGCGGCGGCGGCGCGAAGGTCGCGACCAACGACAAGTCGTGCACGCTGCCGACGATCCCTGCCGGCGGTGTTGACTTCGTCAACTACGCCTACAGCGGCGGCGGCGCTCCGAACGACGATGCCGGCGGCGGTGCGCTGGATCGTACCCGTGAAGGTTACGTCGAAATCATCGAAATGGGCTATCTCGTCGATGGCTCGACGACGGCAACCCAGGTCACCCACGTCAACGGCGTGCCCCCGGGCTGTGCGTCGATCACCGACAGCCAAGCTGGTAGCGATACGTCCTTCGCCAACGGTGGTCTGTTCGGCGGCATGACCCTCATCAATGTCGCGGCCGGCACGGACTTCACGGAAGATGCGGTCGCCCTGGATAACTTCTATTTCCCGGGAGACGGCCAGTATCGCAACGCCGGTGATATCCGTCCGCAATTGAGCGACGCGGACCCCTTCAGCACGGTGTTCGGCGCAGGTGGCTCGGTCGTGCAAACGGATTGGACCGGCAGCCCGAACAGTGCTGACGCCGTCAGCGCCGTCCTGATGCACAACAACGTCATGAACGAGTTCGTTCTTGACGTGCTCACGCAAAGCGGCACGGACTGGGTCGTGACGATGCCCACCAAGCGCTTCTACGTCGCTGTGGGCACCGGCAACGCCACACGGCTGTTCCAGCGTAACTTCAACGGCACGGCTGGATCCTGCGACGACGTCAGCCTCGATCTGTACGACCGCGAAGAGTTCAAGCGTGCCGGTGGCTTCTCGCCGGCCCCGCCCGGATCGGTCAACCGTATCTGTTGGGAAGCCAACGTCATCACGTTCAGCGGTTCGAACGTGCTCGGTTCGGCCAACACGTCGAACATCCCGACCACGTTCGCGAATGGCTGGATGCGGATGGGGTTCTTCCCGGGCTCGCAAGGCGCATCGCACGTCCTGCGCACCCCGGTCGGTCAGACGACCACGACCTTCCCCGGCGGTAGCACGAGCACGGCGAATGTCACGTACTTCGGTCTGCCCGTGGTCGGATTCGCAGTGCAGTCGTTCCTGAACGGAACCCTCGTGGTGAGTGGCGCCTCGGTGCTGTCGAACTACGGTGGCAACTTCGTGCACAAGTACACGACACTGATCCAGTAACACGCAGCACGCAGCGCAAAAAGGCGGAACTTCGGTTCCGCCTTTTTTTGTGCCCTGAGTCGCCGTCCGTGCGCTCGACCGCGCGGGCCGGGCGTCACGTAGCCAACAGCCGGTCGCAAGAGGTGACGTGGCGGGGTGGTACGCCGATCCTTCGCAGGCGCGCGCCCTAACATCCCCGGCCGCGGGATACGGCGATACCTGCCGCATCACGTCAGGCACTCGCTGTCGCGGCGCCCGCGAGCGGTGGTACCCCCGTCGTTGCGGACCCCTAGCGGACGGCATCGCGGCGCGTCGCCACCACGTGGCGCCGATTCAAGCAACTGCAGTGGCTTGCTTTTAGTCGCCAAGCCCTGGTACCGATCCTGGACTGTGGCGTCCCATCCACATCGGCGGATATCCGGCATGTTTTCGCTTGCAGCGGCGCTACCATGTGAGGGAGAATCCCGGCGGTGTCACGCGGCCACTTAGCGATCTTTATGCCGTTGGAATACCTGGCTCAATACTTGCTGCGGAGTTGCGTCCACCCCCTCCGGACACTACCCCGCTTTTAGGAGACCCCATGCGAACTCGACCCCTTTTGCTGTCTGTACTGGCGACCGTCGCCGCCGGTGCGGGCTTGCTGGCCGCTGCCCCGGCGAGCGCCCAGTCAATCGATCTCACCACCTGTAGCCAGTGGTCGATCAACAACAACTTGTTCACCTGCACGCCGAACAACAACACCCCGCCGCCCGCCGGCGCGCCCTCGAACTGCTCAGTCTCGCCGCCCTCCGTCAGCCTGCCGGCAGGTGGCGGAACCGTCCCGAATCTCATTGGTTCGTGCGGCGCCAACAATGGCACGGCGGCTACGTCCTGGACGTGGAGAGTCGGCAATGCCGCGGCCCAGACCACGAACGGTCCGTCGCCTACCTTCCTGGCGGGCTCGGTTTCCTCGAGCACCTCGATCGTCGCCACGCCTTACAATGGCTCGACGGCCGGCAACCCGATCAATGTCGCGGTCACTGTTGCGGTGCCGACCGGTGGTGGCGGCAACACCGGCGGTGGCATCTCCTGCGCGCCCATGGGCACCGTGGTCATTCCGCTCAAGGGCATACCCGCCTCCACGTCGGCGAGCGTCTGGTCCGCGAACTTCGGCAGCTTCAGCAATACGTCGATTGCGGTCGTCACGTTCACCACCGGTGCGGCGAGCGGCAGTGGCTCGGTCAGCTTCGCGGAATTTGCGGGTGGACCCGTGGATCGCACGGCTTCGCTGTCCACGACGCCCTGTACGTTTGATACCGCGGCGCTGACGACGCGCTACGGGACCGGCCAAACGATCTCGTTCCAGGTCGGCGGTAGCAGCAGTCGCAGGCCGGTGCTCCAGCCCAACACCACGTACTACCTGAACGTCCGGAACCAGGATTACTGGGGCAACCTGACCTGCTTCGGTAGCTCCTGCGACATCAGGGCCGACGTGTATCTGCCATAAGTCTCGATCTGTTAAAACGAAGGCCGCGCGGTCCGCGCGGCCTTCTGCTTTCTGCGCTCCGAAATAAAAAGGAATCCAATGACCCTGAAAGCCAGGTTCGCCGCTTGGGCCGCGCTGGCATGTTGGTTGGGAGTGGCCAGCGTTGCCGGGGCCGCCGATTTTCCCCGCGACCACGTTCTGGCCCAGCACCCGGGGGGGGTGGTCACGATCGGTGACTACCAGGACGAGCTCGCCGCCTTGCCAGAGAATATGCGCTTTGAATTTGCCTTGGTCCCCAAGCGGGTCGTTGGACTGATCGATGGCTTGCTGTACCGGAAGAGCCTGGCCGCCGAGGCGCGACGTGCGGGGCTCATCCCGGATCCAAAGGCGGTCGAGGCCGGCCCGGCCTATGCAGAGCGTGCACTTGCTGCCGATTACGTCAAGAAAATCGACGCCGAGGTCGGTGCCGAGTTCGATGCCAAGGCCGGACAGTTCGCAGGCCATGCGCGCGAGATCTATTTGATCGACGCCAGGAAATACATGACACCCGGGCAAGTGTCGGTCTCCCATATTTTCTTCTCCAACGAGAGCCGCGGGAAGGAGGAGGCCCGAAAAGCTGCTGAGGATGCTGCGTCCAAGCTCGCCGCAGGGGTCGCCTTCGACGCGCTCGCCGGCGAGGTGTCCGATGACACCAAGACCCGGGCCGATGGCGGCAGATTGGGCTACCTCACGCCCGGCGAACACGACAAGGCCTTGATCGATGCGGCGTCCCGACTCGCCCAGGCGGGCGCGGTCAGCGCTCCTGTGGCCACGCCGAGTGGTTATCACCTGGTCCGCCTGGACGAGCGCCGCGCACCGCGGCAGCTGTCATTCGACGAGGCGCGGCCTGCCATCCTCGCCGACCTGCGCGCCCAGTACGTCGAGCGCGAACGCGACGCCCGGCTGCTGCCGCTGCGTCGCGATCCGGCGACCAAGGTCGACGAGATTGCGTTGCAGTCTCTGATCACCCATCGGGGCAAGGCGAAGACCTCGCCATGACGCCGACAGGGCGCACGGAATGCCCGCGCGACGGTTCGATGGCTACGGGTGTGACAACCTCGCACCAGCACGCACCGTGAACCTGCTGCGCTGGCGCCCGACGCCGCGCCCGGTCGACTGCTCGTGAGCACCAAATCCGCTGCCGGATTGCGCCCGGCCGCTTCGGCTTCGTCCTCACCCGCAGGGCGCAGCATGGCCCTGTTTCTGAATTTCTACCGACGCGAACTCACCAACCGGTACCTGGGTACGACCACCGGTCTAGTGTGGGCGCTGTTGCATCCGCTTGCGCTTCTCGCCGTCTATCACTTCGTGTTCACCATCATCTTTCGCGCCCGCGGATTCGGCGACCAGAGTTTCCTGCTGTTCGTCGCGGTCGCGTTGTGGCCTTGGCTCGCAGCTCAGGAGGGCCTGCAGCGCGCCACCGTCGGACTAGCGGGCTATGCCGGCCTCATCCGCAAGGTCGCCTTCCCGCACGAGCTCGTGGTGCTCGCCTCGGTTGCCGCGACGTTCTCGCTGCACTTTGCGGGCTACGTGGTGGTGATGATCGTGCTCGCGTTGTTCGGCGAGCCCGTGCACTTCGCCGGGTTCCTCCTCGTCGTCCCGCTATGGCTGTTGCTCGCGGTCACGACGATCGGACTCGCGCTCGCGCTCGCCTCGCTCCAAGTATTCATCCGCGATGTCGAGCACGTGCTGATGCCCGTGCTCATGATCCTGATGTACCTGACACCGATCCTCTATCCCTTGACACTCGTGCCGGCGTCGATTCGCCCATTGGTGGCCTTGAATCCCTTCGGCTGGATCGTGGAGCGGCTGCGCGCCGCGCTGCTCGAAGGCCGGCTCGCCCTGCAGTGGAGCGACGCCGCGGCCGTCGTCGTTGCCGTCGCGCTGTTCCTGGCGGGGCGCTGGATGTTCCGGCGGCTGTCTCCCCACTTCGAGGATTTCATCTGAGACCGCTGCTCGCACTGCACGACGTCGGCAAGGACTACGCCAAGGTCGATGCGCGCCATGGCCGCGTTCGCCTGGTGTGGGACCTGCTGCGCGGTCGGGGTGCCGCCCATGTCTTTCACGCGCTCTCGGGCGTGAGTTTCGAGATGCAGCCCGGTGCCTCGCTTGGCGTGATCGGCGAGAACGGTGCTGGCAAGTCGACGCTGCTCAAGATCATTGCCGGCGTGGTGCCGCCGACCCGAGGTAGCGTCGCCACCCATGGCCGGGTCGGGGCGCTCCTGGAGCTGGGCTCCGGGTTCCACCCCGAGTACACCGGCCTTGCCAACATCGACCTCGCCGGCGCTTTGCTCGGCCTCGACGCGGAAGAAATCGCGGCCAAGCGCGAGGCGATCATCACGTTTGCCGACATCGGCGAACACATCCGCGACCCGATCAAGCATTATTCCTCGGGCATGGTGGTACGCCTTGGTTTCGCCGTGGCCACCGCCATGCGGCCCGACATCCTGATCACCGACGAGGTGCTCGCCGTCGGCGACGAGTCCTTCCAGAAGAAATGCATCGCCTGGATGGAGGGCTATCTCACCGATGGCGGGACGCTGCTGATGTGCTCGCACAGCATGTATCACGTGCAGAAGCTTTGCCGGCATGCCTTGTGGCTGAAGGATGGACGCGTCGAGCGCTACGGCCCGTCGGCGCCGGTGACGCAGGCGTACCTCGCCTATCACGAGGAAAAGGGTGCGGGCGCGAAGCAGCCGATTCCAGCGGCCGTCGCGGCGGTCGCGGGAGTGTATGCGATCCAGAGCCTCGAGCTCGTGCCCGCCGACACCCTCGTCCAGGGCGCGGACCTGGAGGTGGCAGGCGAGATCTTCTCCCCCGATGGCCGACAGCCTGTCGTGCTGATCGGCATCGTTCGCGCCGATGGAACCCCAGTGTACGGCGTCGCCACCGACATGGATGGCGTGTCCCTGCAACGGCTCGACGGCGGCCGCTACGCGTATCGGCTCGCGCTGCCGCACCTTGCCCTGCTGCCCGGCAAGTACTTCGTCCGCGCCCATGCCCTGGATCCGGAGGGCGTGCGGCTGTTCGACAATGTCGAGCGCCCGCTCGTCGTGAGCGGCGATACCCGCGAGCTCGGCATGGTAAGGCTTGAGCATCAGTGGTTAGTGGGCGGTGGCGGGGACACGGCGCGGCAGGCCTCGATACCGGAATGAGCCGGCGGCGTCGCGTCGGGGGCGCGCGCACGATCGGTTAAAATCACGCTTTCAGGTCCGACGCGACATGGCGAGCCCACTGGCCCTCGTGGATTGCGCACCTGCTGTCATCCCCATGCCTGCCGACCTCGAGTTCACCGGTGAGCGCTTCATTCCCGGAACGCCGGGCGAGATAGCCTACGAGCACGGCCATCGCTACGCGTTCGCGTTGCGTCACGTCCACGGCTGCCGGGTGCTCGATGCGGCGTGCGGCGAGGGTTATGGCACCGGGCTGCTGGCCTCGGCGGCGCGTGAAGTGGTCGGCATCGACATCTCCTCGGACGCCGTCGCGCATGCCATAACGACCTATGCCGCACTGGGCAACGCGCGGTTCGAGCAGGGCTCGGTCACCGAACTGCCCCTCACCGATCACAGCGTCGACGTAGTGGTTTCGTTCGAGACCATCGAGCACCTGCCCAAAGCCGAGCAGCCGCGCATGCTCGCCGAGTTCGCGCGGGTGCTCACCGATGACGGCGTCCTGGTGCTGTCCTCCCCGAACCGGGCACGCTACAGCGATGCGCGCGACTACCGCAACCCTTTCCACCTGCACGAGCTCTATCGCGAAGACTTGGGGGCGTTGCTGGACGTGGGCTTCCCGGCTCGGCAGTGGTTTCACCAGGCGCCCCTGCTCGCCTCCGCAGTGTGGGCGACCGAGCAGTGCGAAGCCGCGGAAGCCTGGATCGGGGATGGTCGCAGCGCCCAGGCGGCAACGTCGCCCGAGGCGATGTACTACATCGTTGTCGCCGCCAAGCACGTCCGCGCGCTGCCTGCGCCGGGTCCCAAGCTTTCGATCTTCCATGATCGGGGCGAGTCCGAGCTCGACCGTGTGGCCGCGGCGCACGCCGAAGTGCTGCGGCTCGATCGGTTGCTGCGCGAGCGTGATGTCTCGCTGGAAGAGCAGGGCTCGCGCATGCGTGACCTGGAGGAGCGAATCAGCTATCGCGAGCGCATCATCGTCGAGCGTGACGCCCAGCTCGCCGCGGTTGCGGGCGCGCACCAGGCATCGCTCGATGCGCTCGCGAGCGAACACCAGGCATCGCTGGGTGCGGCGTACTTGGCCGCGGCGGAGACACGGACGGCCGTCGAGCGGGAGCTCGAGACCCTACGAGTGCACCATGCTGCCCTGGCGGCGCGTCTTGCCGAAGCGGAAGCGCAACGGATCCGCAGCGATGCAGTCGTCGTCGCCCAGGAACGCATTATCGACTACCGACAGACCCTGCGCTGGTGGCTGCAGCTACCCTGGGTACGGGCGCGTTCCTGGTGGCAATACCGTATCGAGCCGTGAGGATGCATACGCGAGTACCGGGGGCGGATGCGCCCCCATCCGTCCCGACGGTTGAGCCGGTTGATGTCGTCATCCCCATCTACAACGCGGTCGACGACCTCGCGGTCTGCGTGGAGAGCGTGCTCGCTCACACGGGTAGCTCGTATCGGCTGGTGCTGATCGATGATGCGTCCCCGGATCCGGCCATCGGTGTCTACCTCGAGGCGCTTGGTGCGCGTGCACTTCCGCAGGTCGAGATCCTGCGCAACGACGTCAACCTCGGGTTCACGGGCACGGCCAATCGTGGCATGGAGCATTCGCGCGCCGACGTGGTGTTGCTGAACTCGGACACGGTCGTCACGGAGGGGTGGCTCGAGGCCCTGCAGCGCTGCGCGGCGACCAATCCCTCGTTCGGTACCATCACGCCGTTCTCGAACAACGCCGAGATCGTGTCCTTCCCCGACTTTTGTAAGGACAATCCCTGGCCGCCCGGGCGCGACCCGGAAACCATACGTCGTGCGCTGGCGCGTGCCGCGGTGCCGACCTACCCGGACCTCCCGACCGGCGTCGGCTTTTGCATGTACATCCGGCGGACGCTAATCGACGCCATCGGAACCTTCGACGCCGGGTTCGGCCGCGGCTACGGCGAGGAGAACGATTTCTGCCTGCGCGGCTTCGCCGTGGGCTACCGCAACGTCCTATGCGACGATGCCTTCGTGCTGCATCTCGGTGGCCGTTCGTTCCAGGATGAGAAGGCCGCGTTGGGCGCGCGCAATCTCGCCCTGCTGCTCCTGCGCCATCCCCACTACGAGCGGATGGTGCAGGACTATATCGCCGCGGATCCCCTGCGCCCGTTGCGCCAGCTTGCCCTCGCGTTGGGCCGCGCCCACGAGGACGCGCGCCCCGGCATTCTGCACGTCATCCACGGACACGGCGGAGGCACGGAGCACCATGTCCGGTCACTGATCGACGCGTCACGGGCGACCTATCGCCACTACCTCGTGGTCGCCGTCGAGGAAACCTGGCAACTCGAGGAGCACCTCGACGATCGCGCGGTGCGCACCTACGAGCTCGCGCGTGACCCCGAGGAGAGTTGGCAGGATTTCCTCCACGGCATTTGCGGTTCGTTTGCGATCGCGCTGGTGCACCTTCACAACATCTCCGGTGCGCGCGACGGCATCGTCGCAGCGCTCGCCGATTCACCGGTGCCGTTTGGCTACACCGTGCACGACGTCAATTTCGCCTGCCCGACGATCACCTTCCTCGATCCCGACGGGCGATACTGCGGCGGCGAGACCGACCCCGGACGCTGCGCGACCTGCTTGGGCGCGCAGCCCGAGTTCGCCGGCACCGACATCGTCGACTGGCGCGCCCAGCACGCTGCCCTTCTCGGTCGCGCCCGTTTCGTGCTCGCGCCCTCGCGCTGGGCGGCCGAGCAACTGGGGCGCTATTTCGAGCTCCCCTCGACGGAGGTGATCCAGCATGGGGCCCCCGGTGTCTGGGCGCTCCAGGACGATCCGCCCCTCCCTCGCGTGTCGCGAACCACGAACGCCCCCATGGCCGTGCTGCTGCCGCGAGACGCCATCCCGACGGTTGCGGTACTCGGAGCCATTGGCCCCGACAAAGGGGCGCGTCGACTGGAAGAGCTGGTGGCGCTATCGCGCGAGGCCCGCGCCGAAGTGCGCTTCGTGCTGATCGGTTATCTCGATCGCGAACACGGTCCCTGGCAGAGCGCCGATGCGCGGCTCACGATTCACGGCCGTTACCACGCCCATGAGCTTCCCGATCTGCTGGAGCACTACCGTGTCCGTTTGGTGATCTTTCCATCGGCGGGACCCGAGACGTTCGCCTTCACGCTGTCCGAAGCGTGGGCCGCTGGCCGACCCGTGATGGTCCCGCCGATCGGTGCGTTGGGCGAGCGCGTCGCCGGCACGGATGCAGGATGGGTGTGGACCGATGAGGAGTGGCGCAATGGCCAGCGCATGCTCGATTCGATCCTCTCGCGGGTCGCGCCGGAAGCAGGTGACGCGCTGGCACGCACGGCCGAGGTCGCGCGGCGGATGGCGCAATCCACTCTCGCCAGCATGGCCCAGCGCACCATGACAGTGTATGCCAGGACGATCGCTTCTGAATCGCAGCGCGACCCGCTCCAGCCGTTGGCGACGGACCGCTTGCGTAACGCACTTGGATACCGGCTCTGGTATCCCCCCATCCCGGATCGCGTAAATGTGTCATCTTCTGCGCCGTTCGCCGAGGTCGCGCCGCAGTCGCCACTGCTCCGGCTCTTTGTACGGATTCGGCAAACGCGAATAGGTCATGCACTGCGCGAGCTGACACCTTCGCCCCTGAGGGCGGCGTTGCGTGCACGTCTCAAATCGTGACGACTGCGGCGGAGTGGGTCGCGCGCGGACGCGGGCATCAGCAACAGGCGCGTCCGGTCGACGCCATGCTGTGCTACCGGAGGGCCATACGACTCGACACCTCGACGGCTGACGCACATCTGCATCTGGGCGAGGTTCTCTGGCAGCTCAAACGCCCCGACGAAGCCATCGGCGCATGGCGCGAGGCTATCCGCCTGGCGCCGGATCAATTGCGGGCGCACCTTGCGCTCACTGAGGCTACGCTGGCGCGCGCCGATTTCGCCGCGGCCGAGGCGGCCGCGGCCACTGGACTCGCCCGGTTTCCCGGCGTCGCCCCGGCTTTGCTGGTTGCGGGCATCGCGGCCCTAGCGAATGATCCGCAGGGTGATGGCGACACCCACGCGCTCGCAATCGCCAGGGTGGAGGAGGCACTCGAACTCGATGCCGGGCTCCTCAAGGTGCCATCACTGGCCGGCCCTTTGGCTACCGTACTCGACGGCCTCAGCGACGCTACGGCACGGCAGCGCGTGGGTACCAAGGTCGCCGATCTGCTGGCACGCAGCGATGTCCTGGCGTCGTTGCCGGCGCTGCTGCTCGCGCTCGTCATCGAGCGCGTGCTCGCTTCGGCGGATGCTTCAAACGCCGACACACTGTTGCGCCGAGCCGCCGAGCGACCCTATGGGGCCTCGGAGCACGACCCTGTTCGGCGGATGGCGCTCGCGGCGGCGCGCACCCACCACCATGAGGCGAAACGCCTGGCGGAGCGCTATGCGAGGATCTGCGCCGAGGCCTTCGGTCCATCGGTGCCCTTGCTGTGGCCGCGCCGGACCGCGGGGTCTGCGCTTCGCGTGCTGGTGCTGCTTCAGGACGATGACCTCGACGGCGCTTCAGGGAGCGCCATCACCACCCTCGCGACACGCCACTCGGCGACGCTCGATGTCACCTTCGTACTCTGGCCATCTTCGTCGACCGGCGACGGCACCATGGCATCGGCCTCCGCCACGGCCCCTGCCACCCAGGACGCCGCAGTGCGAACCATCCGTCTGCCGCCTGGTGCCTCTCTCGCCGAGGCGCGTCAACTCGGGTGGCTCGACGCCGACGTGCTCATCGATGCGGTAGGCCTGAGCGTTCCTGCCGGGCCCTTGCTCGCGACGCGACCGGCGCGCGCCGTTTGGGCCATCGCCGACATGGCGGCGCCTTTGCCCGGACCCTGGGTCGACGAGACCCGGGCAATAGCCGTGCTGGAGCAGGCGCTCACCGCCCGACCCGTCGACCTCCCCACGGAGCCCGCAACACCGGGGCCCGAGGCCATGGCGGTGATGTTCCACGAGGCGGTGCGCCTGCATCAGCAACACGACCACGACACGGCAATGCGCGCCTATGGTGACATTCTCGAGCTTCAACCCGGCCACGTTCCAACACTGTACTTGCGGGGTGCGCTGCGGCGTGAGGGTGGCAATCTCGACGGTGCCCTGGCGGACAACCTGGCCGCGCTCGAGGTCGCGCCTCGCTATATCGATGCACGTCTCGCCGCAGCGCAGGCCGCCTTGGACACCCATCAGCCGGAGATCGCGATCAGGATCGCGGCCCGGAACATCGCCAGCGCGCCGGGATTCACGACGCTGTGGCGCGTCCTGGGACTCGCTCATTTGGCGCGCGGCGAGGGCGAAGCCGCCGCCGAGCTCTTCGAGCACGCGCTGGCGCTCGAGCTGACCGACGCCGAGACCCACTACAACCATGGCGTGGCGTTGCAGATGCAGCGGCGGTTCGGGGATGCAGCACGTGCTTACCAGCGCGCGCTCGCGTTTCGGCCGGATTTCGTGGCGGCCGATTTCAACCTCGGGGTTCTTTTCCAGGAACAGGGCAACCACGACGCGGCCATTGCCGCCTATGGCCAGGTCGTTCGCGCCGATCCTGCGCATGTCACCGCGTACAAGAACCTCGGTGAAGTCCTATTCGCCTCGGGCAAGCTCGACGCGTGGCGCGCAAATTTCCTGCGCTTCGAGGCGGCCTGTCCGCAAGCACTGCCGCTCGCCGTGCAAGCCCTGGAGGTGTGCCAGCATTTCGCCGATTTCGAGGGCGTCGAGCGTTACCTCGACGGCCTTCGCAACGAGCGGTACACGGCGCGCAATCCTGCCGAACTCGCCGAATCGCTCGAAGAGCTCCTCTACCTGTTGCTGTTTTTCGACGTCGAGCCTGAAATCCTCTACCGATTCGCGCAAACCTACGATACGACGGCCCGGTCCCTCTATGGATCGCCGATGGCGCGCGAGGCGACGCGTCGTCCGGGGCGCTGGCGGATCGGCTACCTGTCCGCCGATCTGCGCAATCACGTTATGGGCAAGATGATGTGGGCGGCGATCCACCATCACGATCGGGACCGCTTCGAGGTCTTTTGCTATTCGACCTCGCCCCAGGAGGACGGTTGGACCCAGCGCTTTCGGGAGTGCGTCGATCATTTCGTCTCCCTTGGGAGTTTGCGCGACGCGGCCGCGGTCGAGCGCATGGCAGCGGACGATCTCGACATCCTGGTGGATCTTTCGACCCACACGCGGGGCGCCCGTCCGGCACTGCTGGCGCGAAAGCCTGCGCGGGTCGCGCTAACCCACGTTGCCAGTGCCGGTGCGGTCGGTCTTTCGGCCATTGATTTCAAGCTCACCGACCATTTCGCCGATGTGCCCGAAAACCAGGCGCACGTCGTCGAGCGCTTGCTGCCGATGGCAGGCTGCGTATACCCCTATCGGCACATTCCGGCTGCGCCCGTTCACGCCTACCAACGCGAGCGGCTCGGCATCCCTGCCGATGCTTTCGTGCTCGGAGCGTTCGTGACGCCCATGAAGCTCTCGCGCCGGTGCCTGCGACTCTGGCGCGAGGTGCTGGAGCGCGTGCCGCGCGCAAGGTTGGCGATCTCGCCGAACAGCCCGGCGTTACGGGGTTCCTTCCTGCGTCTCGCCGACGCGGCCGGCATTTCCCGCGAGCGCATCGTGCAGATCCCGCAAGGCAAGGATGAGCACGAAAACCAGGCGCGGTACACGCTTATCGACTGCGTGCTCGACCCGCTGCCGTTCGGCGGGGTCAATGGCAGCCTGGAAGCGCTCGACATGTGGGTTCCCGTGGTCACGTTGTGCGGGCGCAAGCATGGCGAGCGCACCACCACCAGCATCCTCGCCAACCTGGGGGTGCTCGATACCGTGGCGCATAGCGGTCCCGAGTACGTGCAGCTCACCGTCCGCTTGGCTGAGGATGTCGCGTTCGCCGCCGATGTGCGGGCGAAGATCCGACGCGGCTTGGAACGTTCATTGCTCACCGACATGCCAACCCACACCCGCAACCTCGAGGCTGCCTACTTGCACGCGCTCGAACTTGTCAATGCGGACGCGCCACGCGACCCATGACGGACGCGTCGCGTCACTTGAAGCGCGCCCGCGAGGAACTCGCACGCGGCCGCGTTGCCGCCGCTCGCCGCGAGGCCATGGCCGCCCTCGTTGGTAACGCGGGTGGCGTCGCCGCCCAGGTCCATTTGGTCCTTGCGGCTTGCGACCAGCACGACCGGCAGCCCGATGGCGCGCTGCGGCATGTCCACGCGGCCGTTGGCGCCGATCCGCTCGATCCGGGGGCTCGATACCTCATGGCCGAGGTGCTCGAGGCGCGCGGTGACGTTGCCGCCGCGACCGCCAGCGTCGCCGAAGCCGTCCGTCTCTCCCCGTCGTTTGCGCAGGGTTGGTTCTATCTCGGCATCCTCGAGGGCGAGCAAGGCCATCACGACGCCGCGGCCCGGGCATTCGAAGCGCTCGTCCGGCTCGACCCGCGGCATGCCCGAGCCTGGAACAATCTCGGCAACGCGCGGCGTAGCTTGGGCCTGTTGCCCGAAGCGCAGGCGGCCTTCCAGCACGCGGTGGATGCTAAGCCGGACTACTGGCTTGCCGTCGCCAATCTCGCCAAGGTACTGCGCGACACGGGCGAGGTGGAGCGTGCCGAAGCGCTGCTCCGGGAGGCGCTTTCGCGTCCGGCGGCGCAACCGCCGTATCGGCCCCTGATCGTGCTGCTCGCCGGACTCACGCGCGAGCGCGGCCTGTTCGACGAGGCGGCGCAACTGTACTGGCGCGCGATCCAGGCCGCGCCGGAAACGAGCTCGGGCGAGTGGTACAACCTCGGCTGGGTACTCGGCGAGCGGGGCGATCCATCCCAGGCGCGTGAGGCCTTCAGGCGGTCCTATGCGCTCGATCGCCGGGAGTTGCGCGGCCTGTGCGGCCAGCATCTGGCACTGCCGATGATCCACGAGAGCCGCGAGGCGCTCGTTGCATCCCGACACGGCTATGCCGCGGGGCTCGCGGCGCTGGATGGCGCGATGGACGCGGCCGTAACGGGTCTCGCAGCCGCCGACGTGCTCGATGGCTTGCGCTGGACCAATTTCTTCCTGGCCTACCAGGGCGAGGACGACCGCGACCTGCAGCGGCGCTACGCTGGGATCGTGGCGCGAGCCGTGGAGCGCACTGCGGCAGTGTGGCGCACACCACTGCCGCGCGAACCGGTACGCGGCCGACGCATCCGCATCGGTTTCGCGTCGGCGTTCCTGCACGTCGGTACCGTCGGACGCTATTTCCAGAGCTGGATCACGGATCTGCCACGCGACCGATTCGAGGTATTCGCTTATCACCTCTGGCCGGGGATGGACGCGGTCGCGCAGACGATCGCCGCGCGTGCCGACACGTTCCGCATCTTCGGCGGCAGCGAGGCGCGGCCATCGCGCGTCGCGCCGGCGGTGCGGGGCGACCAACTCGACATGCTCGTCTACCCCGAGCTTGGGATGGATGCGAGCACCTTTGCGCTTGCCGCGCTGCGGCTGGCGCCGCGCCAGTACTGCGCCTGGGGACATCCGGTCACCTCCGGGCACGACACCATCGACGCGTTCCTGAGTTGTGCCACGATGGAGCCGGATGGCGCGCCGGCGCATTACTCGGAGTCGCTGGTGCTCCTGCCCGGGATCGGCACCTCCTACCCGCATCCCGACGATGTGCCGATGGTGGAGGTGTCGCGCAGTGAGCTCGGTTTGCCCGAGGACCGCGTGCTGTTGTTGTGCCCGCAGTCGCTTTTCAAGATCCACCCCGACAACGATGTTTTGTTTGCAGACGTGCTGGATGCTCATCCCGATGCCATGCTGGTTCTGTTTGCCGGCCGCCATCCGGCGATCACCGACCGGTACATGCAGCGGCTCGCCCGAGCGCTCCACTCGCGTGGGATCGACGCGCGGGAACGGGTCCGCGTCCTGCCGTCACTGCCGCATCCTGAATTCATGCGCGTCAACCGGGCGTGCGACGCAATGGTCGATACCCTGCACTGGTCGGGCGGCAACACCAGTCTCGATGCGCTGGCCTGCGGGCTGCCCATCGTCACCCTTCCCGGGGCGTTCATGCGCGGCCGACAAAGCGCCGCGATGCTGCGTCTGATCGACGTGGAGGAGCTCATCGCGCCCGACCGCGATGCCTATCTCGCCATC
>JBDSND010000052.1:0-12540 GCA_039915505.1 Casimicrobiaceae bacterium | reverse complement strand
CCCGGCATCGCTACACCCAGGTGCTGCTCTCTGCCGTGCCAGCGCTTGGCGCGATGCGCGGCACCCAGGGTCCCAAGGCTTTCGACCTGGTGCTGATGAGCGATGCCGCAACGACGGTAGTGACTGAACCCATTGCACTCGCCATGCTACCTACAGGCTCGGTCGCACCCCCCGACGCCCTTTCCGATTCGACCGCGCGCGCCATCCCTGGGGTGGCCGCCGGCACGCCGAGCACGGTGCCTGAAGGACTCGACGCGACGTCGCTTGCAGCGCCACCCGCGGCGCACGATGCAGTTGCGGGTGCGGACTCGAGCCTGCCGCTGCTGGCAACGCAGACAGTCGAGCCGGCCTCGACGTCGTTTGCTATCCCGCTATCATCGCCACCCACCACATCTCGACCGCACGGCGGTCCGCCGCCCCATCTTCCCGGCGTCGACGCAACGCGTGCGCCATCGCCACACATCACCACCATCCCGACGGAACGCGCCTGTCCATCCGCAGCGGCGGGCTCTTCACCACTCCTGCAGGTACGCGGTCTGACCAAGCGCTTTCCCGTACGCTCCGGTATCTTCGCCCGCACCCGACGGCTCGTGCATGCAGTCGAGCAGGTGAGCTTCGATCTCGCCGCGGGCGAGACGCTCGCCCTGGTGGGCGAATCGGGCTGCGGCAAGTCGACCACCGGACGCTCGCTGCTGCGGTTGATCGACATCGACGGCGGCGAGATCAAGTTCGACGGCCGCGACATCGGCCGCATGTCGCGCGATGCGTTGCGACCGGTGCGCCGCGACCTGCAGATGATCTTCCAGGATCCGTTCGCCTCCCTCGATCCGCGCCTCACCGTCGGCTTTTCGATCGCCGAGCCGCTGTACGTGCACGGCGTAGCCGAGGGCGAGGAAGCCCGGGAGCGGGTCGCCGCATTGCTCCGGCAAGTCGGCCTCGCGCCGGAGCATGCGCAACGCTATCCGCACGAATTCTCCGGTGGGCAGCGGCAGCGCATCGCCATCGCCCGGGCGCTCGCGCTCAATCCGCGGATCATCGTCGCCGACGAGGCGGTTTCGGCCCTGGACGTGTCGATCCAGGCGCAGATCGTGAACCTCATGATCGACCTGCAGGCGGAACGCGGCCTGGGCTATGTGTTCATTTCCCACGACATGGCGGTGGTCGAGCGGGTGAGCCACCGGGTCGCGGTGATGTACCTCGGCCAGATCGTGGAGATCGGCCCGCGCAGCGCGGTTTTCGAGAACCCCCAGCATCCCTATACCCGCAAGCTGATCGCCGCGGTGCCGGTCGCCGATCCCGCACGGCGCAACCGGCGAATGGAGCTATCATCCGAGGAGGTGCCAAGTCCGATCCGGGCCGTCGGTGACCCGCCGACCGTGGCGGCCCTCGAAGCCGTCGGTCCGGACCACTTCGTCGCCCGGCATCGCATCGGTGGGGCGTACTGAGCACGTACGGGCCGAGACCTCCGAACATGGATGGAACCGCGCGCGGCGTCGATCCCGACCGCGCGTGCCGTTTTCTAGATCGTCGGGATCCTGACTGGAGATACCACGCATGAAAGCGCACTTTCGTCCTCTGCTGCTGCTGCTCGCGACGGCGTTCGCGGCAAGTCCCGCTTTCGCCGCCAAGGACGTCGTCTTTGCGGTCGCCTCGACCTTCACCACGACCGATCCTTACGACGCCAACGACACCCTGTCGCAGGCGATGGCCAAGTCGTTCTACGAGGGCCTCTACGGTTTCGACAAGGACATGAAGATGATTCCCGTGCTCGCGGAAAGCTACGAGGCGAGCAAGGACGGCCTGGTGTACACCATCAAGCTGAAGCGCGGCATCAAGTTCCACGATGGCACGGACTTCAAGGCCGAGGCGGTGAAGGTCAACCTCGACCGGGTGACCAATCCGGACAACAAGCTCAAGCGCTACGGCCTGTACAACAACAACATCGCCAAGACCGAGGCGGTCGACGATGCGACGGTGCGGATCTCCCTAAAGACGCCGTTCTCGCCGTTCATGAGCCAGCTCGCGCATCCGTCGACGGTGATCATCAGCCCGGCCGCGCTCGCCAAGTACGGCAACAAAGACATTGCTTTCCATCCGGTCGGCACCGGGCCGTTCAAATTCGTCGAGTGGAAGTCTCCCGATTACCTGAAGGTCGCCAAGTGGGAAGGCTACTGGCGCAAGGGCTATCCGAAGGTCGACACGATCACCTGGAAGTCGGTGGTCGACAACAACTCGCGCGCCGCCCTCATGCAGACCGGCGAGGCGCACTTCACCTTCCCCGTGCCCTACGAGCTCGCCGAGGTGCTGAAGGGCAAACAAGACCTGGAGGTCGTCGCCGCACCGTCGATCGTGCTGCGCTACCTGTCGATGAACACCCAGCAGAAGCCGTTCGACAATCCCAAGGTACGTCAGGCGATCGCCTACGCGATCAACAAGGAGGCGCTCGCCAAGGTGGCGTTTGCCGGCTATGCCGAGCCGGCGCAAGGGGTCGTGCCGCAGGGTGTCGAATATGCACTCAAGCAGGGCCCGTGGCCGTACGACGTCGCCAAGGCCAAGCAGCTCCTGACCGAGGCCGGCTTCCCGAACGGATTCGAGACCGAGCTCTGGTCGGCGTACAACCACAGCACCGCCCAGAAGGTGACCCAGTTTCTGCAGCAGCAGCTGCAGCAGGTCGGCATCCGTACCAAGATCACGCTTCTCGAAGCCGGACAGCGCGTCGAGAAGGTCGAGAGCTGGCAGGATCCGGCAACCGCGCCGGTGCGCCTGTACTACGTCGGCTGGTCGACGTCGACCGGCGAGGCCGACTGGGCGATCCGGCCACTGCTCTACGGCGAGTCGTGGCCGCCGCGGCTTTTCAACACGGCGTATTACAAGAACCCCAAGGTCGACGCCGACATCAAGGGCGCGCAGCTCACCACCAACTCGGGCGAGAAGGCCAAGTTCTATGAGGACGCGCAGAAGGCGATCTGGCAGGACGCTCCCTGGGCGCCGCTGGTGACCGAACGCCTGCTGTCGGCCAGCAACAAGAAGCTCTCCGGCGTGTACGTCATCCCAGATGCTTCGTTCAACTTCACCGAGATCGATCTCAAATGAAGGCCGCGCCTACATCGGGGTGACGAGGTCGCGCAGGCCGACTCGCCCGGTTATGAGACGGCGGCGCGGCCCGACGGGGCCGAGTCGTCGTGCTTGCGTGCCCCCGGGTGGGGGAGGTCCACTTCCCGCCTGAGGATTCCCGTCGCCGACCCTTAAGCCCTTGCGTTTGTCACACGGGCGGGGTCGTCATGGACGCGGATCGCCTCGGGTGCCGCTCTGAAATGGCTGTCGACGCCACCGCACCATGCTCCAGTACATCGCCAAGCGCCTGATCGGTCTCGCCCCGACGCTGCTGATCGTCGCGGTCCTCGTATTCATGTTTCTGCACCTGCTGCCAGGTGATCCGGCACGACTGGCGGCCGGGCCCGACGCCACTCCCGAGACGGTAGCGCTGGTGCGTTCCGATCTCGGTCTCGATCGACCGCTCTTCGAGCAGTTCACGCGCTTTGTCAACGGGGTGCTGCGCGGCGACTTCGGCCGGTCGCTGCGCACCAAGCGTCTGGTATCGACCGAGATCGCGGACCGCTTCATGCCGACGTTCTGGCTGACAGTGACGAGCATGGCGTGGTCGGTGCTCTTCGGACTCGTAATCGGCATCGTCTCCGCGGTGTGGCGCAATCGCTGGCCCGATCGGCTCGGCATGACCCTGGCGGTATCCGGCATCTCCTTCCCCGCGTTCGCGCTGGGCATGGTGCTGATGCAAATCTTTTCGGTGAAGCTCGGCTGGCTACCGACGGTCGGCGCCGACAGCGTCCGGCATTACATCCTGCCCTCGCTCACCCTGGGGGCCGCGGTCGCGGCTATCATGGCGCGCTTCACCCGTTCGTCGTTCGTCGACATCCTCGGCGACGACTACATCCGCACCGCCCGCGCCAAGGGCCTTAGCGAGACCGTGGTGGTTATCAAGCACGGCCTGCGCAATGCCCTCATTCCCGTGGTCACGATGATGGGCCTGCAGTTCGGGTTCCTGCTCGGCGGGTCGATCGTGGTCGAGGTGGTGTTCAACTGGCCAGGACTCGGGCGCCTGCTGGTGGATGCCGTCGACGCGCGCGACTATCCCGTCATCCAGGCACTGGTGCTGCTGTTCTCCCTCGAGTTCATCCTGATCAATCTGATCGTGGACGTGCTCTACGGACTCATCAACCCGACGATCCGCTACCGATGACCCTCGCACCCGCGCCCGATCCGGCGGTGCCGGTGGCGCCCGCCCAGTTGCCCTCCCAGGTGCGCACGCCGTGGAGCGAATTCGTCCGCAAGTTCCGCCGGCAACGGGTCGCGCTCGTCGCGGGTGCCTTCGTGCTGGGGTTGGTGCTGGTCGCGATCTTCGCGCCCTGGATCGCGCCCTACGACGCCGAAACCTACTTCGACTACGAGCACCTCAACGAGGGACCTTCGGGCCGCTACTGGCTCGGGGTCGATCCGCTCGGGCGCGATATCTTCAGTCGACTGGTGCTGGGCGCGCGGATCTCGCTCGCCGCGGGCTTCGGCTCGGTCGCACTGGGCGCGCTGGTCGGCACCGTGTTGGGGCTGCTCGCCGGCTACTTCGAGGGCTGGTGGGATCGCATCATCATGCGCATCTGCGACGTGCTGTTCGCGTTTCCCGGGATCCTGCTTGCCATCGGCATCGTCGCCATCCTCGGCGGCGGCATGCTGAACGTCGTCGTCGCGGTCGCGGTATTCAGCGTGCCGACTTTCGCCCGGCTGGTGCGCGGCAACACCCTCGCCGTCAAGCATCTCACCTATGTCGAGGCCGCCCACGCGATCGGCGCGTCGGACGCGACCATCGTCCTGCGCCACATCTTTCCGGCCACGATCTCGGCGGTGGTGGTGTATTTCTCGCTGCGCATTGGCACCTCGATCATCACCGCCGCCAGCCTCTCGTTCCTGGGTCTCGGCGCGCAACCGCCCACGCCCGAGTGGGGAGCCATGCTCAACGCGGCGCGCTCCGACATGCTCATTGCCCCGCACGTCGCCATATTCCCTGCGCTGGCGATCTTCGCCACGGTGCTGGCCTTCAATCTGCTGGGCGACGGCTTGCGCGACGCACTCGATCCACGGATCGAGCGGCGCTGATCGGATCAACCGCCGCCGCGGCGCATGTACAGATCAAGATAATCCAGAAAACGCGCGCGCTGCTGGTCATCCCCTCCGCTGAAGGCGATCTGGACGCCCAGGATCGGCAAAGCCAGCGCGCCGACCGCGCGCGGCGGCATGGTGGTGAGGGTGATCTGTACTGAACCCCAGGGCAGGGTCAAGGCGATGTCGTCGCCGTCGATCGAGCAGGCCGCGGCGCGCGTCGCCCCCGGAAGCCAGCGCAGAAACTCCGCCCGCGTACAGCCCATCTCGCGACGCAACACCGCCGGCGGCGCGACCATCAGCCTCCGGCGATGGGTGGCCAGACCGCCAGCGCATCGCCTGGCTGCAGGGCTTGTGTAGTGCGCGCCGGCCGAGGCACGAAGACACCGTTCACCAGCACGATGTGCGCCATGGCTGGCGGCACTCGAAAGGCGTCGATCACCGCCTGGACCGTCGTACCCTCCTCGACCTCGAGGGGCAACTCATTCCTGTTCCGCGCACCATCGCGGCCCCGGGGGATGTAGTCGGTGAGGGTGGCGAAGAGCTTGAGCGTGATGTCCACGGCCATCACCAGGGATCGATCAATGCGGCGATCAATGGGCGCGCACGTGCTGCGCCTGGGCGCTGGCGAGATACGCCTCGGGCAGACGGAGCGGCTCGCGCAGCAACACGTCCTTCCAGACGCCCAGGTGGACCCGCGAATGGGTCAGCCCCCGCAGCATGCCAACGTGATCGGTGAGGCCGACGGCATTCGAGCCCACCAGGACGTCACCGTCGAACTCGAGCCGGAGATAGCGATGCTGATCGCCATCGGCGAGCTCGACGAAGGTGCCGCCCGGGACCCCTTCCCACTGCCCGAAGGAGCTCGATACCAACCCGAGGGTATCGAGCACGTTGATCTGCGTGACGCCCTGGAGCTGCACGTTCCTTCCTGCCATGTTCAGGCCGGCACAGCTGCCCTGGTCCGCGGCATTGGGCTGGATCGCACTCACGACGGGCGCTCCGGACAGCACGTCGAACGCCTCCGCACAGTCGCCGGCGGCATAGATCGACGCGACGCTGGTCTGCATCCGGGCATCGGTGAGCACGCCCCGATCGCACTTGATTCCCGAGCCCGCGAGGAAGTCGATGTTGGGTTGCACCCCGGTCGCGGAAATCACGAAATCCACGGCCACGCGCGTCCCGTTGGAAAGCCGGGCAACGTACGGCTCTGCGGCTTCGATCGCTTCCACGCGGGTATCGGTGAAGACCGCCACCTGCTTCGCTTCCACCCAGCGCCGGATCATCTCGCCGGCCCCGGCCCCCATCATCCGCGGCACCATCCGGTCGGCCATTTCGACCACCGACAGTTGCACGCCGCGCGCGACCAGCGCTTCCATGATGATGCAGCCGATGAAGCCCGCGCCGATCTGCAGCACCCGCGCGCCCGGCCCGGTGTGGGTCATGATGCTGCGCGCATCGTCGAGGGTCCAGCACGCGCGCACGCATGGCAGATCGAAGCCCGGGATCGGCGGCCGCACCGGGGTGGCGCCGGTCGCAATCAGCAGCCGGTCGAAAGGCAGCACCGTGCCATCGTCGAGCGCCACCGTATGCGCTTCGGTGTCGACGGACCGGGCGCGTCCCGGGCGCATAGCGATGCGGGCATCGGCAAAGTGACCCGGCACTTTGCGCAGGTGCGTGCCATCTTCGGCAATTCGACCCATGAGCAGGTAGGGAATCGCCATACGCGAGTACGGCGGTCCGGACTCGGCACCGACCACCGTGATCTCGTCGGCCGGCGCGTGCTTGCGGATCGTTTCCGCTGCGATCACGCCGGCGGGCCCGTTACCAAGAATGACGTGCTTCATCCGTTCCCCTTGCGCGATGGCGAGCCTGCCGTTGTTCGCCATCGTCGGACCCGCAGTTTGCCCGCGGTCAGAGTCCGAGGCGCGCGCGCGTCTCCGGCGTGAGTTGCCCGTCGGCGTCCCAGCCGCGCAGCGCGTAGTACTCCGGCAGCATCTTGTCCAAGCCGTTGACCAGGCCCTTGGCCGGGCCGGTCTTGGCCGGCTCGGTGAGCAGCCGCTTGGGCAGGTTGTCGTCCTTGCTGGTGAAGCCCGCGCGGTTGTTGAAGTCGCGCTCCATGTTCCATACCCGCTCGCCGATGGTGTTGAGTTCTTCCAGCGTGAACTCGTCGCTGCACGCGGCCGCAAGCTGCGGCTGCAGGTCCGAGAGCGTCCAGGCAAAAGTGGTGAAGATGCAAATTCCTGCGGAGTCGAATACCGAGGTCGCATCCTGGAACGCCTTGACCAGCCCCGCCTTGCCCTCGGTGACGAGAGGATCGGTCTTCATCGGTATCCCGAGCACCTCCGAGGCCACGGTGTAGCCGCGCAAATGACAGGCGCCGCGATTGGCGGTGGCATAGGCCAGGCCCATGCCCTGGATGGCGCGCGAGTCGTAAGCCGGAAACTCCTGGCCCTTGACGCTCATCGACAGGTCCGGATGGCCGTACTTTGCGGTCAGCCGCTTCGAGCCCAGCGCGATCTCCTTGCCGAAGCCCTCGCCCTTGGCGGTGATCTCGGCAAAGTACGTCAATGCTTCGGCGGAGCCGAAGGGCGCCTCGATACCGAGCTGCTCCTTGGTGAGCACACCCATCTGGTAGAGCTCCATCACGGCGCCGATGGTCGCGCCGAACGAGATCGGGTCCATGCCGTCTTCGTTGCAGACGAAGTTGGCATACGTAAGCGCTTCGAGATCGTTGACCCCGTTGGCCGCGCCCAGCGCCCATGCCGCCTCGTACTCGAGGCCGCCAGAGGCACCCCAGTACTCCGGCCGGTTCTTCACCGTATAGTGGGTCTCGTCGATCTTGGAGATCCGCCCGCAGGCGATGGTGCAGCCGAAACACGCCTGGTTGGTGACCAGGTTAGGCTTGCGGTCGGTCTTGCGCGGCTCGTGCATCGCTTCCGCCGAGATATCCTTGGCACCTTCGAACTCGACGTCCTGGTGGTTGCGGGTAGGCAACGCGCCCATTTCGTTGATCACGTTCATGAGCACCTGGGTGCCGAACTTGGGCAGGCCCTGGCCGGTGACGGCGTTGTCGGCGAGCACCTTTTTGGCCGCGACGGTCGCCCGCAGGAACGCCTTCGGATCGCGGATATTGCCCACGCCCTTGGTGCCGCGCACGGCGATGGCCTTGAGATTCTTGCTGCCCATTACCGTGCCGACCCCCGAGCGCCCGGCGGCGCGGTGCAGATCGTTGACCACCGCCGCATACAGGCAGCCGGTCTCGCCCGCCCGGCCGATCGAGCTCACCCGGATCTGCGGGTCCTGATGTTTCGCCTTGATCGCCGGCTCCGTCTCCCACACGGACTTGCCCCAGATGTAATCGGCATCGAGCAGCTGCGCCCGCTCGTTCTCTAAGTATAGGTACACGGGCTTCGCGGACCGGCCCTCGAAGATGATCATGTCCCACCCCGCCATCTTCAGCTCCGCGCCCCAGTAGCCTCCGGAGTTCGAGCAGGCGATGGCGCCGGTGAGCGCACCCTTGGTGATGACCGAATAGCGCCCCCCGGTCGAGGCGATCGTGCCGGTGAGGGGGCCGGTCGCCCAGATGATCTTGTTATCGGGTGCGAGGGGATCGACCTTCGGATCAACCTCCTCGGAGAAATACTTGGTGGCGAGGCCGCGCTGGCCGATGTACTCGCGGGCCCACTGCATGTTCAGTGGCTCGGGTGTGCACGTGCCGCGGGTGAGGTCGACGCGCAGGATCTTTCCAGTCCAGCTCATGATCGCCTCCTAGGCTTGAACCTGGTTGCCAACCTTGTTGGCCCATTGCCGCATGCGGTCGAGCCCCGTCCAATCGGCATCGACATAGGTGATCGCCGCGGTGGGGCACGCCTTCACGCATTCGGGATCGCCGCCGCACAGGTCGCACTTCTGCACCTTGCCAGTGGCCTGGACGTAGTTGACCGTGCCGAAGGGGCATGCAATCGTGCAGACCTTGCAGCCGACGCAGACATCCTCGAGAACGATCTTCGCGCCAGTCGTCAGGTCGACGCGGATGGCGTCAACCGGACAGGCCTTCATGCACCACGCCTCTTCGCACTGGGTGCACGTGTACGGTACCTTCCGGCCGGTATCGTGGAAGTCGAACACCTTGATGCGCGACTGCGCCGGATTGAAGACGCTGTAGGCCTCGTAGCTGCAGGCCATCTCGCATTGCAGGCAGCCGGTGCACTTGTCGGGATCGATGTGAAGCGATTTCTGCACGTTCACCTCCTCGTCATGTCGCGCGATGCGGAAGCCATGCTTCCGGGCTCTGTCGGCGGTGCGCTGTCGAGAATGTATACCCAGTCAAGCCGCGCCGCCAGCGCCTCCGTTAGGGCGCACGGGGGACTGCGGAACGCCGTCGACCTGCAGTGTGACTGCGCACCGCCACCAATGGGCCGGTGCATGCTCGCTCGCCCGGCAGTGGGCTAAAGTGCGCGACATGCTCGGCGGCCGACGGCGACGGTGGCGCGGGCATTCCCATGCGCCGAGGCCGGACGGCGCTGCCGCGTAGTGCTACCCGCTCGCGGATAATCGCCTCCTGCCTCGGTCGACATAGCCAATGCCGCGGGCGGTGACCCGGTCACCCTATTCAATGCAGGTGAGACGCGTATGAGAAGGGGCCGCTGGGGCGAGATGATCGACGCCTGCCGCAACGTCGGCGTGCCGCTGTGGGTCGGCTATTACATGCGCGGCTGCCGCGCGTCCTGGCGGTGCGCGGTTTCAGTGCCTCGGGCGCGATCGGCACAGTGCGGATCGCGCTCTCGCAGCAGCTCCTGCGTCCTCCCGCGGCCGACGCGTTGCGCAACGGCGCGGTGCCATGGCGAGTGAATCCAGCGCTGTCCGGCGGCGGCTTTTTCTTCGAGGGGGCGTGCCACACCCTCGATCTCCTGGATTTCCTGTTCGGACCGATCACGGTGCGCGCTTTCGCCGGCGACCAGGCCGGACGCGTACCACGCCGAAGACATCGTGACTCCACAACATCAACCTTGAGCGAACGTACGACCCAGGACGTTTGACTCAACTCACGCCGACCCGGATGGTCACGACAGACTGACGTCCCGGCCACGGCCCGATCGATCCTCTTGCCGGTGGCGGCGGTTGGCAAAAATCGCACCGCCGCCCCTCGTTCACCGAAACTCGCCTGATTAGATCAGCCGCCCCGCCTCGTCTTCCGTCGGCAGCCTTCCCTCGGGCGTAAGTTTGTCAACTGCCGAGGGTAGTTGGTGCGTTAGCCTCGACAGCAACTCATCGCGCGAAAGTCCGGTCTGCTGCGCAAGGGTGTTCAGCACATCGGGACCAAGCGCCTGCTCGAGCTGCTCCGGATGGAGCGGTTGATTGGGGCCCGCACTCACCCACGACTCAGCCGCCTTTCCATGGCCGTTCGCCTTGAAGCGCTCGACCAAGTCCCGAAGGCCGCCGCTCAGAACGCTGCCGGCACTGCCTGCACTGCCTGCACTCCCTCCGCTGAGCAGCCCGCCGAGATTACCGAGCAGACCGCCTTGGCCTTCCTGCGGAGTGCTCTTGCCAGGTTCCCCGCTCGCCCCTCCCTTAAGCCCGCCCAACGCGTCAGCGATCTTGTCGCGATTCTGATACCCCGCAACCGCAAGAAGTCCCAAAAGCGCGACCATCGACGGCATTCCACGGCTCATTTCACTCTCCTATGGGTTTGGATGAAGCCAAAACGGTGCCGTCGAACGAGTCCCGGCACCCGTGTGTTGCATCTCCAGAATGGCTGTTAGGTGTATCGTTACGGCGGCTCGGCGCGGACGCCGAGTCCTCACTGGAGGACACAATGGGTATTGTCTGGACGATTGTGATCGGGTTTGTCGCTGGCGTGATAGCCAAGTTCCTCATGCCGGGCCGAAACGAGCCGGCGGGCTTCGTATTGACTACAATCCTGGGGATCGTGGGAGCAGTGGTCGCGAGCTATCTCGGGCAAGCGCTTGGGTGGTACGCACCCGGCCAGGGCGCAGGGCTGATCGGCGCAGTGGTTGGCGCCATGGTCGTTTTGCTCGTGTGGGGATTCATCGCGAGGCGGCGCACATAGCGAATTCGCAGCCTTCGCCCGGGCCGGAGGCTTCCGCCGATTGGCCCGGGCGTCGAGGGACGCTCGGGCGGCCGATGCGCCGCGCAACAGCCGCAACTTCACGAAGCCAGTCCCGTAAGCCAGTCACTGTGGACCTCTGGAGGTTCCATGGTGCCCAACAGTTTGGCTAGCGGGATGACTTCGTCTGGATCGCGCGCACCTACCGCCGGAGGCTCTCGGGCACCTGTCCACCGTTCTCCGCGATCTTCGCCATCACCGCCTTTTGCAGCGCGATGTTCTGTTCCGCGGACCCGTCTGCGCCTACGTGCACGTTGAGTTCGTTTGCCAGATCCTTCCGCGCCGAAAGGCTCGAATCGAGATCGAGCAACTTCAGCAGGTCGACAATCGACGTTTGCCAGTTTCCACCTCCGCCCTTTTTCGCCGCGGCTTGGGTAAGGACAGCCTGGACGTCGACGTTCTGAAGTTTCGCCGTGCCGGTTGCTGGTGTGCCGGTGGATGGTTGCGTCGCCCCTGTCGCAGTGGTCGACGGCTGACCGGACGACTGAGCAGTGCTGGCGTCCGCGCCAGCGGCGGCGGCATTGCCGCTCGAGTGATGAAAGATACGATCCATGATGGACCTGAAAATGCTCATGTGTTTTCCTTGGTGCGAACGAGTAGTCGGCAGGAAACGGGTTTCGTCGCGATACTCTATCCAACGTAACGATTCGCCTCCTGGTGAGTCAAGAGTGTAGCACCGGCGGTGTGCTAGCGTCGGCGTGCTAGGGCGCTGGCGCGAACGTGCTGAAGGCGAGGTGTCAGCGCTGCCGGAAGCCTTTCCTGCGCAATGCCCTCAGTCAGCCAGGGGGCGATGCGAAATATTCCATCGCTGCTTCGACGCCGCTGGCCGCCAGTGGCACACCGGTGATTCGCAGGCCCATTTCCACGCCTGCCAACGCGGCCATCAAGGTCAGGTCATTGCAGTCGCCCAAGTGGCCAATGCGGAACATGCGGCCTCTGACCTTGCCTAGGCCCGCTCCCAGCGACAGATCGAATCGATCGTGGATGGTCCTGCGCAGCGCGTCCGCGTCGACACCCTGGGGTGTGACGATGCCCGTGAGCACCGGAGAATAGACCGCTTCGTCAGCACACTGGATTTCCAGGCCCCAGGCCTGTACGGCGGATCGAACCCCCTTCGCCCAGCGCTGGTGGCGCGCGAACACCGCCGGCAGGCCCTGATCGAGCAGCATGTCCAGTGCCTCACTCAAACCGTAGAGTAGATTGGTATTGGGCGTATACGGCCAATACCCGGTGCGGTTCAT
>JBDSND010000040.1:0-25709 GCA_039915505.1 Casimicrobiaceae bacterium | reverse complement strand
CGCCGGGGTGGATTACAGGCTGCGCGCCCTCGAGCAGGTCGCGGTCTATCACCAGCCGTTGTCGGCGGCCGCCGAGCGCGCGCTGGCCGATGCCTTCGAACGCATGCGCAGCGGTCCCGACGAAGATCCGTGCTTCGAGGTTGAAGGCCGGATGCTGACGGCTCGCCGCCGGGCGGGCAACGCGGTGTGGTTCGACTTCGATGCGCTCTGTGACGGACCGCGTTCGCAGCGGGATTATCTCGCTCTGGCGGAACGCTATTCCGTCGTCTTTCTCTCCGGCGTGCCGCAACTCACCCAGGCCAGGGCGGACGCCGCCCGGCGGTTCACATGGCTCGTCGACATCCTGTACGATCACCGCGTGAAGCTCCTGGTCACCGCGGCCGCGCCGCCGGGCATGCTCTACGTCGTCGGCGTGAACAGCCGCGAGTTCCTGCGCACCGTGAGCCGGCTCATCGAGATGCAGGCGCGAGAATACATCAGCGCGCCCCACGTTTCGGGCGACGCCCCGCGCATGACCTGATCCGCACCGCCAACTATCCGGAGTCACCGTGCAGACATTCAAGTCCTATCGCACTTTCGAGGAGAACGGCGCCGTCTCGAGCCGATTCGTGACCATGGGCGTGGACGAGCTCGACGCCGGCGAAGTGGTCGTACGCACCAAGTACTCGACCATCAATTACAAGGACGCGCTGTCGTACAACGGGGCCGGACGCATCATGCGCAAGTTCCCGACCAATGCCGGCATCGACATGGCCGGCACGGTCGACTCGTCCAAGGATCCCCGCTTCAAGCGGGGCGACAAGGTGATCGTCCACGCCTACGAATTCGGCGTGGCGCACGATGGCGGCTACGCGGAGCTCGTACGTGTTCCGGCCGACTGGGTGGTGCGTCGTCCGGAGAGCATGACGGCCTTCGATGCCATGACCCTTGGCACGGCCGGGTTCACCGCGGCCCAGGCCATCGTGCTCATGGAGCACAACGGCCTCAAGCCGGCCAGCGGCCCAGTCGCGGTGACAGGGGCGACCGGAGGCGTCGGCTCGGTCGCAATCGAAGTGCTCGCCAAGACCGGCTACGAAGTGGTCGCCATCACCGGCAAGGCGGAGGAGACCGACTATCTCAAGGGGCTTGGCGCCAAGGACGTCATGGTCCGCGGCAAGCTCGATCTCGGCAAGATTCGACCCCTCGAGAAAGCGACGTTCGCCGGCGTGATCGACAACCTTGGGGGCAACATCCTTGCCTGGCTGCTCGCGAGCTCGCGCATCGGTGGAACGGTTGCGGCGATCGGACTCGCCGCGGATCATCGTCTCGACACGACCGTCATGCCCTTCATCCTCCGCGGGGTGCATCTCTTGGGCATCGACAGCGCCAACTGCCCCATGTCGACCCGCCAGACGATCTGGAACAAGCTCGCCGTCGAATGGCGCCCCGATCGGGTGCACGACCAGGTGCGCACCATCGAGTTCGACGAGCTGCCCACCCACTTCGAGCCGTATATCAAGGGCATGGTGCGTGGCCGCACCGTCGTGCGTATCGCGCCGGATTCGCACCCCTGATGTGCACCGCACCGCCACACCGCGGCCACGCATGGCGCTGCGGCGCACTGCCACCGAGACTGGGTCCACGGGCAATACCGGAGGCGACTTCTGTAGAAGCGATGATATGCACGCGCCGGAGGGTCGGATGACCACGTACCGCGAGTTCCATCGCCGATCGCTGGAGGAACGCGAGACGTTCTGGACGGAGGAAGCCCGGCTGGTGGAATGGCACACGCCGTTTAGCCAGGTGCTCGATTACTCGCGCCCGCCGTTTGCGCGATGGTTCGTCGGCGGACATTTGAACCTGTGCCATAACGCCGTGGACCGACATCTCGCCACGCGAGCCGAGCAGGTCGCGCTGCTCTACATCAGTACCGAGACCGGCGAGCGCCGCGCCTACTCGTACCGTGAGTTGCACGCCGAGGTGAACCGCTTTGCCGCGGTGCTGCGGCAAGAGGGCGTCGGGCGCGGCGACCGCGTGCTGATCTACATGCCCATGATCGCCGAGGCGGCGTTCGCGATGCTCGCCTGCGCGCGGCTCGGCGCCGTGCACTCGGTGGTGTTCGGAGGTTTTGCGGCGGCAAGCCTGGCGACGCGCATCGACGACGCCCGCCCCAAGGTGATGATCACTGCCGATGCGGGCATGCGTGCCGGCAAGGCGCTCCCGTACAAGCACCTCGTCGACGAGGCCATCGCCCTGGCCAGCGCGCCGCCGGAAAAGGTGCTGATCGTGCACCGCGGTATCGATCCCGGCATGCGCGTCGTCGAGGGTCGAGACATCGATTACGCCGGCGCGCGCGGGGCCTGCATGAACGAGACCGTACCGTGTGCGTGGCTGGAATCCTCGGAGCCTTCGTACATCCTCTATACCTCCGGCACGACCGGCAAGCCCAAGGGCGTGCAGCGGGACACCGGCGGATACGCAGTTGCGCTCACGTCGTCGATGCGGCGGATCTTCTGCGTTGCGCCCGGTGAGACCATGTTCACCACCAGTGACATCGGCTGGGTGGTCGGGCATTCCTACATCGTCTATGCGCCGTTGCTCAATGGCTCGACCAGCATCATGTACGAAGGCCTGCCGATCCGCCCCGATCCTGGGATCTGGTGGCAGATCGTGGCGGAGAACAAGGTCAAGACCATGTTCAGCTCGCCGACGGCGATACGGGTCCTGAAGAAGCAGGATCCGGCGCACATGAAGGCACACGACCTGTCGAGCCTTCGTTACCTTTTCCTTGCCGGTGAGCCCCTGGACGAGCCCACCGCGCGCTGGGCCGCCGATTCCCTGGGCGTGGCCATTATCGACAACTACTGGCAGACCGAGACGGGATGGCCGATCCTCGCGGCGCAGCTGGGCGTTGAGGAGACCCCGCGCAAGTTCGGCAGTCCCTCCTTTCCCGTGTATGGCTACGACGTGAAGCTGCTCCACGAGGCGACGGGGCAGGAAGTCGGCCCCAACGAAAAGGGTGTCCTGACCCTGGTGCCGCCGCTGCCGCCGGGCTGCATGACCACGGTATGGGGCGATGACGAGCGCTTCGTTTCGACCTACTTCGAGACATTCCCCGATCGGCAGGTGTATTCGACCTTCGACTGGGCGACGCGGGACGGCGACGGCTATTACTTCGTGCTGGGCCGCACCGACGACGTTATCAACGTGGCCGGCCATCGACTTGGCACCCGGGAGATCGAAGAGGCGGTGCAGGCCCACGCCGGCGTCGCCGAAGTCGCCGTGGTCGGGGTTGCCGATGCGGTCAAGGGCCAGATTCCCGTGGCCTTCACGGTGGTCAAGGACGCCGGGCGCGTCGGCACCCCCGAGGACAGGGCGAGCATGCGCCAGGAGATCATGGCGACGGTCGACCGCGAACTCGGGGCCATCGCGCGGCCCGGAGCCGTGCATTTCGTGACCCTCCTGCCCAAAACGCGCTCGGGCAAACTGCTGCGCCGGTCGATCCAGGCCCTGGCCGAGGGACGGGATCCGGGCGACCTTACAACGATCGAAGATCCGGCAGCCCTGGAACAGATCCGCGAGGCCCTGCGCGAGGCGTAACCGGGACTGTCGCCCTCTCGTGCAGCGCTGCAACGGCGTGGCCCCCCTCGGCGTGGCACCCTCGACACATGGCAAGTCCATGGCAAGCGCATGGCAAGCGCATGGCAAGCCCATCATGGGAAGCCCATCCTCGCCTCCGGAGCCGGGGCAGGCGATAATGCTCGATTACCTTGCCGCCGCACCCCATGTTCCCATCGTCCTCCATGCCTGCCATCGCGGGCGCCGACCCTGCGCGGGCCGTCTCCGCGGCGCATGCACGCCTCGCGATTACGACGCGCGGAAGCATCCTCGAAAGCGCCCACGTTGGCTCGGTAGCCGTGGTCGATCTCGATGGGCGCCTGCTCCGCGGGGCCGGGAACCCATGGCACGTCACCGCCACGCGCAGTGCCTTGAAGCCCTTTCAAGCTGTGCCGTTCGTAGCGGCAGGTGGCCTCGAACGGTTCGGCTACTCCATTCCCCAAACGGCCTTGCTGTGCGCCAGCCACTCAGGCGAGCCGCGCCATGTCGAGCTCGTCGCCGACATGCTGCAGCGGGCCGGCAACCGCCCCGAGGATTTGCAGTGCGGCACCCAGGCGCCCGGCTTTTACGACGTGCGGGGGGAAGTACCGCCACCGCCGCCGTACTCACCGCTCGCCCATAACTGTTCGGGCAAACACAGCGGCATGCTGGCCTACTGTGTTCAATGCGGCACGGACAAGGCGGACTATCTCGATTACGAACATCCGCTCCAGCGCGCCATACGGGCTGCGGTGGCGCACTGTCTCGAGACTCCCGAAGGGGAGTTGCAGGCCGGCATGGATGGCTGCTCGGCTCCCAACTATGCGGTGCCCCTTGCCCGTCTGGCGCTTGGCTACGCACGTCTTGCGGCCGACGCGGAGGATCCGCGCTACGGGCGGACCCTGACCCGCTTGGGCAACGCGATGCGCGAGCATCCGGCGCTCGTGTCGGGGGAAGGGCGCAGCGACTTCGCCCTGATGCGCGCGGGCCAGGGAGACTGGGTCACGAAGGTGGGTGCCGAAGGTGTCCAGGGCATCGGGGTGCGCAGCCGTGGCATCGGCATCGCGGTCAAGGTGGCAGACGGCAGCAAGCGGGGGCTTTACCCGGCGGTCGTCGACGTCCTCGACCAGCTCGGGCTCCTCGATTCCGATCGGCAGCAGTCGCTAGCCGCCTGGCGAACGCCGGCCATCCGCAATTACCGGGGGATCGTGACCGGGGAGGTCCGTCCGGTGGTCGAGTTGCTGGCGCCCGCCGGGCTGCCGGGCGCGGATCTGCAGGTGGGACAAGCGGCGTCCATTCCCCTGTCCGCCCCAAAAATGCCAGCCGACGGGCACTCGTCGCTGTAACCCGACGCGCGCTGAACTTCCTCTATGTCCTACGGTCTTTTCTACCAAGCGTGCGCCGCAGGCCACCGACCGGCTCTGAAGAGACGGCGGGGCTTCGCTATACTTCCGGCCCGCACCTGCCGTTCGGCAGGATAAGAACGAGTGGCTCAGGGACAACTCGTCAATGGGTGATCGCGAAGTCGATCAACAGCTCGTCGAGCGCGCGCAACGGGGTGACAAACGCGCCTACGAATTGTTGGTCCTGAAATATCAGCGCAAGCTGGGACGACTCTTGTCCCGCTTGGTGCGAGACCCTGCCGAGGTCGAGGACGTCACGCAGGAAGCTTTCATCAAGGCTTACCGCGCGTTGCCCTCATTTCGTGGGGACAGTGCGTTCTACACCTGGCTGTATCGGATCGCGATCAACACGGCGAAGAACTACTTGGTGGCGATGGGGCGCAGGGCTCCCACGTCCACGGGGTTCGACCACGAGGAGGCGGAGAATTTCGAGGATGCCGAGCAGTTGCGCGACTCCAATACCCCGGAGTCCGAGCTCCTCGGCAAGCAGATCGCGACCACGGTCAACCGGGCCATGGACGCGCTGCCCGATGATTTGCGTACGGCGATCACGCTCCGCGAAATCGAGGGCTTGAGTTACGAAGAGATTGCCAACGTGATGAATTGTCCGATTGGCACAGTACGCTCCCGGATCTTCCGGGCGCGGGAAGCGATCGCAACGGAATTGCGGCCGTTGCTGGGGACCGACAAGGATCGACGATGGTAAGGCGCGAGGAAATATCACGGCTGGTCGACGGCGAACTCGACCACCGCACGTTCGACACGGCATGTGGCGAGCTGAAGCAGGGCGAGGGCATGGCAACGTGGATGGTCTACCACGTGATCGGCGAAACGCTGCGCGAAGGCTCGCCCGGCGTGGCTCCCGGCTTCTCCCAGAAATTCAACCAGCTTTTGGCGGCCGAGCCTGTCGTGGTCGCTCCCCGGGCACGGGTGCACCGACCGGTGCACATGGCGTGGGCGGCGGCGGCCACGGTCGCGGCGATCGTAGTCACCGGCTGGGTGGCGCTTTCGGTGGTCGACCCCGGGGTTGGTTCGATGGCCATTGCCAAGGCCCGCGAGGCGGCGCAGGTCCGCGCCGCACAGGTGCGCGCACCGGCGGTACCCCAGGATTACATTCTTGCCCACCAGGAATATTCGCCCACCAGCCAGCTCCAGGGCCTCGGCCCGACGCTGCGCCCGATCTCGGCCACCATGACCCTTGATGCCCGTCCGTGAGATGACGACCCCGCAGGACGAGCGGCAATGATGCCAGGCGCATTGCCCCTCCGACGGTCATGGGGCCGCCGAGCGGTTCCCACTGTGTCGATGTTCCTCGCGGTGGCGGCGTTGACCGTCGCAACGCCGGCGCCGGCCCAGGATGCCGCCGCGTGGCTCGCCCGCTCGGCGAGCGCAGCGCGGTCGCTCAACTATTCGGGCACCATCGTGTACCAGCATGGCGGCCGGGTTGAGACATCCCGACTCGTCCACGTCAAGGATGCCGCCGGAGAATCCGAGAAGCTCAACAACCTCGACGGCCCCGCGCGCGAGATCATCCGGGGCGAGGGCGAGGTACGCTGCTACTATCCCGATGCGCAGGTCGTACGCATCGAGCCGCGAACGTTTCGCAACGCATTCCCGTCGCTGTCTCCCCAGCAGCAGCGCACGCTCGTCGAGTTCTACGATTTTCGCAAGGCCGAGACGGCGCGCGTCGCTGGGATGGAAGCGCAGGCTTACGTTTTCGAGCCGCGCGACGGACTTCGCTACGGCCACAAGTTCTGGGCCGACCCCGCCACCGGGCTGCTGCTCAAGGCGCGGATCGTGAATGAATCGAGCGAGGTCGTCGAGCAGTTCGCGTTCACCGACCTGGTGATCGCATCGCGGCTCGACCGCAGCCTGGTGCAGCCGACGTGGCCGCCGGTGCCTCCGGGATGGAAGGTGCGCGAAAACGGCCCCGGCGACATCGATCTCAAGGATACCGGCTGGACGATCGGCAAGCTGCCGCCCGGATTCACCAAGATCGTCGAAGGCTTCCGGACCCTGCGGGGCAAGCGCGCGCCGGTTGCCCACATGGTGTTCTCGGATGGACTGGTCGCCGTTTCGATTTTCATCGAGCGGGCCGCGGCCCCGCACCCGGTCGGACTGATCCAGCAGGGTGCAATCAACATCTATATGCGCCAACTCGACGACCACGTGGTCACCGTACTCGGCGAAGCGCCTGTCGCCGCTGTACGCCAGATCGCCACCACGGTGACTAGACGCTAAACGGCAACCACGCTGATCGTCACACTCCCGTCCTAGCAGTTCCGCAAGAGGAATGACCATGAAACACGCTTCGTCATCGCTAGCGCTGGCGCTTGCCGCCGTGCTGTTGCTCGGCGCCCCGCTGGGTAGCAGCAGCGTCGCCGCCCAGGCCCGGGCCGCGACCGCGCTTCCAGACTTTACCGAACTCTACGAACGTAATGGACCGGCGGTCGTTAGCATCGACGTGACCCAGCGGGTCCGGCGCCAGGGCGGGGCCGGTGCACCGGGACTTTCCGAGGACGACCCGTTCTACGAATTCTTCCGCCGCTTCGGGCAGGTCCCGCGCGGGCGGGGCAATGCCCCGGAACGTGATCTCGAATCGCAGACGGCCGGCTCCGGGTTCGTCATCTCCACCGATGGGTACGTCATCACCAATGCGCACGTCGTCGACAGCGCCGACGAAGTCACGGTTCGATTGACCGACCGTCGTGAGTACAAGGCCAAGGTCGTCGGCGCGGACAAGCGCACCGACGTCGCGCTGCTCAAGATCGAGGCGACCAATCTTCCCAAGGTCTCCATCGGCGATCCTGAGAAGTCGAAGGTAGGGGAATGGGTGGTGGCGATCGGCAAGCCGTTCGGGCTCGAGAACACCATGACCGCCGGCATCCTGAGCGCCAAGGGCCGCGACCTGCCCCAGGAAAACCTCATCCCCTTCCTGCAGACGGACGTCGCGATCAACCCTGGCAATTCCGGCGGACCGCTGTTCAACCTGAAGGGCGAGGTGATCGGGATCAATTCCCTCATTTTCTCGCGCTCGGGGGGTTACATGGGTCTGTCGTTCGCGATTCCCATCGATATCGCCATGAACACCGTGCAGCAGCTGCGCGAGAAGGGTCGCGTGACTCGGGGCCGGATCGGCGTCCAGATCCAGGAGGTGATGCGCGAAACCGCCGAGGCCTTCGGCTTGCCTCGGGCGAGCGGTGCCCTGGTGAATTCCGTCGAGAAGGGCGGACCGTCCGACAAGGCGGGGATCGAGGCCGGGGACATTATCCTCAAAGTCGATGGCCGCGACGTGAAGAGTTCGAGCGAGCTGCCGCGGATCATTACCAATGTCCGCCCTGGCACCAAGGTGACCCTCGGCGTCTGGCGCAAGGGTGCCCCGCGCGATATCACCGTCACGGTCGCCGAACTCAAGGAAGACGCCGTGGCGGCGCCCCAGCAGCGCAAGGGCGCTGCGCCCAAGGAGAAAGCCAAGCCGAATCGCATGGGGCTCGTCCTGCAGGACCTCACCGACGACCAGAAAAAGGAACTCGATCTAAAAAGCGGCGTGCTGATCGAGGACGTGCCCGGTTCGGTTCGCGGCAACGTCCAACCCGGTGACGTCATCCTGGCCATCATCACCCGCGGCCAGTCCACCGAGGTGAAGAGCGCCGACCAGCTGAACGGCTTGCTCGCCAAGATGGAGCGGGGTGCGTCGGTGACCCTGCAGATGAAACGCGGCGAGAGCACATTTTTCTCGACCTTGCGCCTCAACAACGGGGCGGAGTGACCCAATGGCCGCTGCGCATGAGATTGGCGGTGGCGACCGGGCTGGTCAGGTCAGCTGCCACCAGGTGGCCAGCGTGGAGTCATGCAGCTGACGCTGCTGTCGCGCGCCTACTGCAGCCTGTGCGAGACCATGCAGGCACTCGTGGCGCCGGTTGCCGCCCGGTTTGGCGCGACGGTGGAAGTCATCGATATCGACGCGCATCCTGCATGGGTCGAGCGCTGGGGCGATCTGGTTCCGGTGCTGCTGCTTGGCAAACCGGACACTGGTCGCGAGCTCTGTCATTACCATGCCGACCTGCCGGCGGTCACGCAGGCTCTCGTGGCGGCGCAACGGCCGCCCGGCGGGATGGCCGGCGAGGCGGAAATCCGCTAAAATTCAGGGGGTAGCGAGGGCACTTCCCGGTGCCCTTTTGTTTGGCCGGGCCTTGCCCGCCGGACTCGGTGCGCCGCGCCGCTGCCCCCGCGCATCCCACTCCTCACCGACCCTCGGCGTGCAGCACATCCGCAACTTCTCCATCATCGCGCACATCGACCACGGTAAGTCGACGCTCGCCGATCGCTTCATCCAGCGATGTGGCGGCCTCGCGGACCGGGAGATGGAAGCGCAGGTGCTC
Organism: Casimicrobiaceae bacterium; assembly: GCA_039915505.1. Lineage (GTDB taxonomy): Bacteria > Pseudomonadota > Gammaproteobacteria > Burkholderiales > Casimicrobiaceae > CAIWHR01. The sequence goes on along the minus strand of JBDSND010000040.1, from coordinate 16,348 downwards.
GATTCGATGGATCTCGAGCGCGAACGCGGCATCACCATCAAGGCGCAGACGGCCGCGCTTTCGTATGCCGCCCGCGACGGCCAGATCTACCGGCTCAACCTGATCGACACGCCCGGACACGTCGACTTTGCGTACGAGGTCTCGCGCTCGCTCGCCGCATGCGAAGGCGCGCTGTTAGTGGTGGACGCGTCGCAGGGGGTGGAGGCGCAGACGGTCGCGAACTGCTACACCGCAATCGAGCAGGGCGTGGAGGTCGTGCCCGTGCTCAACAAGATCGACCTGCCTTCGGCGGATCCCTTGCGGGTGATTTCCGAGATCGAGGACATCATCGGGATCGACGCCCAGGATGCCATTCGCGCCAGCGCCAAGACCGGTGAAGGCATCGACGACATTCTCGAGGCGGTCATCGCGCGGGTACCGCCGCCGCTTGGCGATCGCGCCGCGCCGCTGCAGGCGCTCATCATCGATTCATGGTTCGACAACTACGTCGGCGTAGTGATGCTGGTGCGGGTGATGCAAGGGGGACTGAAGCCGCGCGACCGGATCAAGCTCATGGCGACCGGTGCGGTCTTCAGCTGCGAGCAAGTCGGCGTGTTTACCCCCAAGGCGGTCGCCCGTGACAGCCTTGCCGCCGGTGAGGTGGGGTTCATCATCGCCGGAATCAAGGAGATCCATGCGGCAAAGGTGGGCGACACCGTGACGCTGGCGACGCGTCCCGCGCAGGAAGCGCTGCCCGGATTCAAGGAGGTCAAGCCGCAGGTGTTCGCCGGTCTCTATCCAGTGGAGGCGAACCAGTACGAGGCGCTGCGCGATGCCCTCGAGAAGCTCAAGCTGAATGACGCGTCCCTGCACTACGAGCCAGAGGTCTCCCAGGCGCTCGGCTTCGGGTTTCGCTGTGGCTTCCTCGGCCTGCTGCACATGGATATCGTTCAGGAGCGACTCGAGCGCGAGTACGACATGGACCTGATCACGACGGCGCCCACCGTCATCTACCAGGTTCTGATGCGTGACGACTCGGTCATCGAGATCGAAAATCCGTCCAAGCTCCCCGACCTCTCCCGGGTGGCCGAGATCCGCGAGCCGATTATTACGGCGACGATCCTCATGCCGCAGGAATACGTCGGGCCGGTGATCACCCTGTGCACCGAGAAGCGCGGCGCCCAGAAGAACATGCAGTACCTCGGGCGCCAAGTGATGCTGACCTACGAGCTGCCGATGGCCGAGGTGGTGATGGATTTCTTCGACAAGCTGAAGTCCGTCTCGCGCGGCTATGCCTCGCTCGACTACGAGTTTCTCGAGTTTCGCCTGGCTGACGTCGTCAAGCTCGACATTCTCATCAACGCCGAGCGAGTCGACGCGCTGTCGGTGATGGTCCATCGATCGAGCGCGATCTACCGCGGTCGCGAGGTGGCGGCCAAGATGCGCACCCTCATTCCACGGCAGATGTTCGATGTTGCGGTGCAGGCGTCCATCGGCGCGCAGATCATCGCCCGCGAGACGATCAAGGCAATGCGCAAGAACGTGCTCGCCAAGTGCTACGGCGGGGACATTACCCGGAAGAAGAAGCTGCTCGAGAAGCAGAAGGCCGGGAAGAAGCGCATGAAGGCCGTCGGCAGCGTCGAGATCCCTCAGGAGGCGTTCCTGGCCATCCTGCAGGTCGGCGACAAATGAGGCCAGGAGGGAGTCGGCGGTTGCCCAAAGCGGTTCGGGAACATCGGCAGCCCCCCGGTCGTGTGACAATGCGCGCCGGATTTCCTGCCCTATCCCGCGCCTAGAGCCACGATGAACTTCGCCCTGATCCTCTTTCTTGCCACACTGGTCACCGGGATCGTCGCCCTGGCGGATCGGCTTTGGCTCGCCCCGAGGCGGACACCGGGGACGCCCGAGCCGTGGTGGGTGGAGTACCCGAAGAGCTTCTTTCCCGTCCTGCTGATCGTGTTCCTGCTGCGCTCGTTCGTCGCCGAGCCTTTCAAGATCCCGTCGTCCTCGATGCGACCCACGCTGGAGGTGGGTGACTTCATCCTGGTGAACAAATTTACTTATGGAATCCGGCTGCCAGTGATCGAGCAGAAGATCATTCCACTCGGCAATCCCCAGCGTGGCGACGTGGTCGTGTTTCGTTACCCCGTCAACCCGTCGCAGGACTTCATCAAACGCGTGGTCGGCGTCGGTGGCGACGAGGTGGTCTACCGGGACAAGCGGCTCGCGGTGAATGGCAAGCCATTTCCGGTCCAGCCAGACGGGACCTACAGCTACCTCGAAGGCCTGCGTTTCGAGACTACGCAGCGGGGCATCGAGACGGTAATCGCCGTGGAGGGAACCAAGCAACACCAGATTGCCTGGAATGCTGCTGCACCCCCGGTTTATCCGCAAAACGTCCGAGCGTTCCCTGGCCGGGAAAACTGCGATTACAATGACCACGGCTTTATCTGCCGCGTCCCGCCGGGCCACTACTTCATGATGGGCGACAACCGCGACAACAGCGACGACAGTCGGTATTGGGGCTTCGTGCCCGACGACCACATCCGCGGTCGCGCGTTCTTCATCTGGTTCAACTGGGACGACATCAGTTCCCTCGCGTTCAAGCGCGTGGGCTCCGGCATCCGCTAGAACAACACCCGCCAACCGGAGGAAGCATGCAGGCCACGTCCCCCCGCAGCCAGCGCGGACTCACCATGGGCGGCTTCGTCTTCGTCGCCGCCATCATCGTCGCGGTGGTCATGCTGGGTTTCAAGATCACGCCGGCGGTCCTCGAGTACTACGCGGTCAAGCAGGCATTGCGTGAGGCACTCGACGACGCCAAGGATCCAACCGCCGCGCCGGACATCCAGCGGGCCTTCCAGCGGCGGATCGACGCCGGCTACATCGAATCCGTATCGAGTCGCGACGTCGAATTGAGCAAGGCGGGCAACATGGTGACGGCAACGGTAGCGTGGACCCGCACCACCCATCTCGTGGCCAATGCGAGCCTGCTGCTGGAGTTCGAGGCGGTGGCGACGCGCTGACGCGCGGCACCGTCCCGATGCCGGAGAATGTCCGTAAGCCTGCTTCGTGATCGTCTCGATCACGCGTTCCGCCATCCCGAGCTGCTCCGCCAGGCCCTGACCCATCGCAGCTACGGCGCCGAGCACAACGAGCGCCTCGAATTCGTGGGTGACGCTGTCCTCGACTGCGTGGTCGCGGTCGCGCTCTACGAACGCTTTCCCCGGATCGCGGAGGGCGATCTCTCGCGGGTACGGGCGAGCCTGGTCAACCGCGATACGCTGGCCCGCCTTGCCCGTGCGCTTGACGTCGGCGCCGAGTTACGGCTGGGTGAGGGCGAGCTGCGCAGCGGCGGCAAGGAGCGCCCCTCGATCATGGCCGATGCGCTCGAGGCGGTCTTCGGGGCGGTGTTCGTGGATTCCGGATTCGACGCCGCGCGCCGAGTCGTCGAACGCGTCTACGCCGAAGAGCTCGGTGGCGTCGATCCAGCTCTCTCGGGCAAGGATGCCAAGACCCGGCTGCAGGAGTGGCTGCAGGCGCGGCGCGTCCCCGTGCCGGAGTACCACGTCACGAGTGTTGCCGGCGAGGCGCATGCGCAGACGTTCACGGTGGAGTGCCGCATCCCCGCGATGGAGATCGCCACCCAAGGACAGGGACCGAGCCGGCGGGTTGCCGAGCAGGATGCAGCGGAACGCGCCTACTTGCGGGTGCTCGCCGCGTGATGAGCGACCAGGGGCCGTTTCGCTGCGGCCACGTTGCCATCGTCGGTCGGCCGAACGTCGGCAAGTCGACGCTGCTCAATCACCTGGTGGGGCAGAAGGTCAGCATCACCTCGAAGAAAGCGCAAACCACGCGTCATCGCATCAATGGCATCCATACCGATGCGCACGCGCAGGCCGTATTCGTGGATACGCCCGGTTTCCAGACGTTGCATCGGTCCCGGCTCAACGAGCGCATGAATCGGTCGGTCACGCAAAGCCTGCTCGATGTCGACGCGGTGATTGCGGTGATCGAGGGTGGTCGTACGGTGCCGGCCGACCGGGCGGTGATTGCCCTGCTGCCGCCCGGCGCGCGGGCGGTGGCTGCATTGAACAAGATTGACGCCATGGACGACCGCAACCAACTTTTGCCGCAGATGGCGGAGCTCGCCACGCTGTTCGATTTCAGCGCGCTGGTGCCGGTGAGCGCCGAGCGGAACCGGGGTCTTGCCGAGCTTTTGGCAGCGGTTCATCCCCTGCTGCCGGAGGGGCCGCCGTTGTACGATGCCGAAGAACTAACCGATCGCGATGAGCGCTTCCTCGCTGCCGAGTTCGTGCGCGAAAAAATCTTCCGTCTGCTTGGCGAGGAGGTACCCTACGCCACAACCGTCGCCATCGACAGCTTCGAGGAGAACGCCGGCGTGCGCCGCATCCATGCGACCGTCTACGTCGAGAAGGCCAGCCAGCGCGCGATCCTGCTGGGCGAGGGCGGGACACGGATGAAGGAGATCGCGACCCGTGCGCGCGAGGACATGGAGCGCATGTTCGGAGGCAAGGTTTTTCTGGAGGTCTGGATCAAGATCAAGCGGGGATGGGCCGACGACGAGAACGCGCTGAAGCGCTTCGGCTACTGAGCCACCCTTGCTACCGTGGTTCGATCCGCCTGCGGCTCTAATCGCGCACGCCAAGCCCTGATCGTCGCATCCATCCGATTCCATGGCGCGCCCGCAACCACTCCGGCACGACGACGAAGCCGGCTTCGTGTTGCATACCTATGCTTACCGCGAGACGAGCCTCATCGTCGAGGCATTCACCGAGCGTCACGGCCGGGTGGCCATGGTGGCGCGCGGCGCCAAGCGGCCGCGCTCGGAGCTGCGTGGCGTCCTGCAAGCATTCCAGCCGTTGCTGTTCGCCTGGTCAGGGCAGTATGAACTCAAGACGCTGGTGCGCGCCGAGTGGCGAGGCGGCCTGGCCCTGCCGACCGGCTCGGCACTCATGTGTGGCTTCTATCTCAACGAGCTGCTGCTGAAGCTCCTGCCGCGGGAGGATGCCCACCCGTCCCTCTACGCCGAGTATGAGGCGGTACTCGCGAAGCTCGTCGGGGGTGGCGAGCAGGCGAGCGTGCTGCGTCGCTTCGAGGTGCGCCTGCTCGCGGAGCTCGGGTATGCCCTGCCTTTGCTGCGCGAGGCCGACACGGGCGCCGCGATCGACCCGGGCGCACGGTACCATTACGCCTTTGATCGGGGCCCGCAATCGGCGCGATCCGGTATGACGGCGGGTGCGCGGTTGCCGCTCGTACGGGGGGCGACCCTGATGGCCCTGGCGGACGGCCGCTATCCCGATGCGGAAACCGCAGCGGAAGCGAAACGGCTGATGCGCGAGGTGCTCGATCATTATCTCGAGGAGCGCGGGATCGAGAGCCGCCGTATGGTGCAGGACCTGCAGGCACTGGATGACCTGCCGCTCGCTGCAGTGGAGCAGGAACCGGATCAAGGGCACTCGCGTGATTGAGCTCGGCGTAAATATCGACCACGTTGCGACCCTGCGGCAGGCGCGGCGAACCTATGAGCCGGACCCGGTATGGGCGGCAGTCGAAGCCCATTTAGGGGGCGCAGATGGCATCACCGTTCACCTGCGCGAGGACCGTCGGCATATCCAGGACGAGGACGTCCGACGCCTGCGCGAGCTGGTGCACATCAAGCTCAACCTGGAGATGGCAGCGACGCCGGAGATGATCGAAATTGCCTGCCGGCTTCGCCCGGAGATGGCGATGCTGGTGCCCGAGGGTCGGCACGAGATCACGACGGAGGGCGGCTTGGACGTAGTGTCCCAGGAGGAAAGTTTGCGTGAAGCCGTGCGTCGCCTCGCCGACGCCGGCATCGTGACCAGCGTCTTCATCGACGCCGAGCTCCGACAGGTCGAGGCTGCGGCCCGCATCGGTGCCCGCGTCTGCGAACTGCATACGGGACCGTACGCACATGCCTTTCATGCCCGTGGTCGCGATCCCGAATCGGCACCGGTGCGCGTGGAGCTGTCCCGGCTGCGCGACGCCGGCGCGGCCGTGCTCGCCGCCGAAATGCGCTTCAATGCGGGCCATGCCCTCAACTACTTCAACGTCCAGCCGGTGGCGGCACTACCCGGCGTGCGCGAACTCCACATCGGCCATTCTATCGTCTCGCGCTCGGTCTTCGTGGGCCTGCGCGAGGCGGTGCGCAGCATGAAGGCACTGATGCGCGAAGCCGTGCGGCACACGACCGGGGAGGTCACGTGAGCGCACCATTCCCATCCGCGACCATGGCGCGTGGCCCCGTGATGGTCGACGTTGCCGGCCTTGAGCTAACGACCGACGAGCGTGATCGTTTGCTGCATCCTGCGGTGGGCGGGGTGATCCTCTTCAGCCGCAACTATGCGTCTCCTGCCCAGTTGCGCACGCTGACCGCGGCCATCGCGGCCATACGGACCCCTCACCTCGTCATCGCCGTCGATCACGAGGGCGGGCGCGTACAGCGGTTCCGCGAAGGCTTTTGTGCAATCCCGCCAATGCGCACCCTGGGCACAACCTGGGATCTCGACGTCGCCGCAGCCGCAGACGACGCCCGGCAGCTAGGCCTCACCATTGCAACCGAGCTCGGCGCGTGTGGCATCGATTTCAGCTTCACACCGGTGCTCGACCTCGACCATAGCCGCAGCGGCGTGATCGGCGACCGGGCGTTCCACCGCAATCCCAATGCAGTGGCGCATCTTGCCGCGGCGCTGGTCGCCGGGCTTCGGGAAGGTGGCATGCCCGCAGTTGGCAAGCACTTTCCCGGACATGGCTACGCCGAAGCAGACTCCCACACCGACTTGCCGGTAGACAATCGCACGCTCGCAGCGCTTACCCTCGACGATCTCGTGCCGTTCGGCGCGCTGGTTGGTTGCGGGCTCGACGGCATCATGCCCGCCCACGTGGTGTACCCCGAGGTGGACGGCTTGCCGGCGGGCTATTCCCCGAAATGGCTCCAGGAGATCCTGCGCGGGCAGATGCGCTTCGACGGCGTCATCTTTTCGGACGACCTCGGCATGGAGGGTGCGCGCATTGCGGGTGACATGATCGGCCGGGCAGATGCCGCCCTGGCGGCCGGATGCGACGTCGTGCTGGTGTGCAACGATCCGCAGAGTGCCGATGCCCTGCTGTCGCGCTGGCAGCCAGTCATATCACCGCATCTGGATCGACGCTGGCGCCGAATGGAGCGCCGGACATCGAATTGAAGCCGATGCGCTGCGCCGCCATTTGCTCTTGGTCGGTTGCGTCGCCGGGTGTCGTCGCTGGCGCGGCGTTCGATCTCGCGGCGACGCGCGTACCGACGCACCACGGGCGATCCTCCTGACACCGTCAGTGATGCGCGTCATCCCGCGCTCGTCATGCTCCGGCCAATGAGATACACCGCTCCCGCCGAAGTCGAGTCACGCGATGCGTGGGTGCGGCTGGTGGTCTGCCTCGCGCTCTCGACCCTGGGAGGAGTGGGTATGTGGTCGGTAGTCGTGGCGTTGCCGGCTGTCGAGGCGGAGTTTGGCGTCGCGCGCGCGGCGGCTTCGTTTCCATACTTCCTCACCATGGTTGGTTTCGGCGTGAGTGGCATTGTCCTCGGGCGCCTCACGGATCGCATCGGGGTGATGGTGCCGGTGATGCTCGGGGCGAGCGCCATGGTGCTAGGTTACTGGGCCGCGAGTACCGCCACGACGCTGACCCAATACACCCTCGCGCAAGGGCTGCTAATCGGAGCGGGGAGTGCTGCCACCTTTAGTCCACTTCTTGCGCATACATCGCTCTGGTTCGTGCGGCGGCGGGGCATCGCCGTGGCCATTTTTGCAAGCGGCAACTACCTGGCCGGGACGGTATGGCCGCCGATCGTGCAGCAGCTCATCGCCGCCGGCGGATGGCGTCAGGCGTTCGTGATTATCGGTGCCGTCTGCCTGGCGACGATGCTGCCGTTGGCGCTCCTGTTGCGCCGCCCGCCGCCCCGGGTCGAGCTTGCCCCGGCCCCGGCCCGGGCCTGGGGAGCGGCGCCCTCACGCCTGCGCGGCCACCCCGCTCATCTCGAGGTGTCACCGGCTACGCTGCAGGCGCTGCTGGTGATCGCAGGCCTATCGTGCTGTATCGCGATGTCGATGCCCCAGGTGCATCTGGTGGCCTATTGCACCGACCTCGGCTACGGGCCGGCCCGCGGCGCGCAGATGCTCTCCCTCATGCTCGGCTTCGGAATCGTCAGCCGTCTGACCTTCGGGGCAATATCCGACCGCATCGGCGGCTTGCGCACCCTCTTGCTCGCGTCGTCGCTGCAGTGCCTTGCGCTGTTCTTCTTTCTGCCCTTCGACGGGCTCGTCTCGCTCTATCTGATCTCGGCATTGTTCGGCCTCTTCCAGGGGGGAATCGTGCCATCGTACGCAATCGTCGTCCGCGAACTTTTTCCCGCCCGCGAAGCTGGCGCGCGCGTTGCCGTGGTGATCACGGCGACGGTGTTCGGCATGGCGCTGGGGGGCTGGATGTCGGGGGGCATATTCGATCTGACCGGAGGCTACCGTGCCGCGTTCGTGAACGGCATCCTCTGGAACCTCGTGAACCTTTCGATAGCCTTCTGGCTGCTGCAGCGCGTCCGTCGGGCACCGACAACCGCCGCCGCTTGAGCGGGACCGCGCCTATATCGAAACATCGGCGTGGATCGATGCGCTTCGCGGGGCAATGATCGCCGGCGATCGGGTGCCTCGCCCCAGGCTTACGCGGGCAGTGCGGCGGATTGGTCGAGGTTATGGCTAAGGATTGGCGGGGCGGTAGCCGTGCACCGCCCCGCGCATGCAAGGCATGGAGGCGGTGTGGCGGCTACCGGCTCGTGCAGGTCGACAATACCGGGAAGCGGCAGGCAATCTGCCCGGGGGCGTCGTCTCAGGCATCGAACCGGATGCCCTGAGCAAGCGGCAATGCGTGGCCGTAGTTGATCGTGTTCGTCGCACGTCGCATGTAGGCCTTCCAGGCATCCGATCCGGACTCGCGCCCGCCGCCTGTCTCCTTTTCCCCACCGAAGGCGCCGCCGATCTCCGCCCCCGATGGACCGATGTTCACATTGGCGATGCCACAGTCGCTGCCCGCGGCGGACAGGAATGTCTCCATCTCACGGAGATCGTTCGTGAACAGCGCTGATGCGAGTCCCTGGGGGACCGCGTTGTTGAGCGCGATCGCTTCCTCCATCGTCGTATAACGGAGCATGTACAACACTGGCGCGAAGGTTTCGCGATGGAGCAAAGGCGTTTGCGCAGGCATCTCGACCAGAGCCGGACGAGCGTACACACCTCCCTCGCAACCGTCGACGATGACGGGTTCGCCCCCGTGGACGATGCCACCTTCGTCGCGTGCCGCCTGCAAAGCAGCACGCATTGCGTCGCCTCCGGCGCGGTCGATCAAGGGTCCGACAAGGGTTCCGATCTGGAGGGGGTTACCGAGCGGCAAGCTGGTGTACACGGCCTTGAGTCGCGCCAGCAGGCATTCGTGGATATCATGATGAACGATTAGCCGACGCAGCGACGTGCAGCGCTGGCCTGCGGTGCCGACCGCAGAGAATACGATGGCCCGCAGTGCCAGCTCGAGATCCGCCGATGGCGCAACGATCAGCGCATTGTTGCCACCAAGCTCGAGGATGGTGCGCACCAGCCTGTCCCCGGCAAGGTGCGCAACCGCCTTCCCCATGCGCGTGCTTCCTGTGGCGGAGACGACCGGCACCCGCGCCTCACGTACCAGGGCTGAACCTTGCGCCGAATCGCCAATCACGACCTGGAACAGCGCAGGCGGAACGTCGTCCATCGTCGCTGCGGCGCGGCGTAGCAGCGCGAGACAAGCCAGCGCGGTCAACGGCGTCTTCTCGGACGGCTTCCAGACGACCGCGTCGCCGCATACTAGCGCTAGGGCCGCATTCCACGCCCATACCGCGACTGGAAAGTTGAAGGCGCTGATGACGGCCACCACCCCAGCAGGGTGCCAGGTCTCCATCATCCGGTGGCCCGGACGCTCCGAGGCAATGGTGAGCCCGTAGAGCTGGCGGGAGAGACCGACCGCGAAATCGCAGATGTCGATCATCTCCTGGACCTCGCCGAGACCCTCCTCGATGATCTTCCCGGACTCGATCGTCACCAGCCGCCCCAAGGAATCCTTGCGGCCGCGTAACTCCATCGCGAAGCGACGAACGAGCTCGCCCCGACGGGGTGCTGGAACGAGGCGCCAGGCGAGGAAAGCCGAATGCGCGGCCTCGACCTTGTCGTGAATCGTGGCGGCATCGTCGGCGCGCAACGAGGCCAGCTCCGTGCCGTCGATAGGAGTTCGCACGATAAGGTCCTGGCCGCAGTAGAGCGACGTGTCGGCGCCGAGTTCGCGTAGCAATGCGCAGATATCCATGAGACGTCCCGGCAGAAGTTAGGCCATCGCTGGAAGCACCCAGCGGGCAATGGTCGCTGCCGCTAGTAGCGGCCAACACTGTTGGCGAAAACGCCATCGAGGGATTCGTGCTTTCGGCGGGCGAATCCCCGGTGCGGCAGGCACCGTTCGCCGTCGGGCATCTGCGCGTCGCGCAAGGTATTGCTTCGTCGCGTGAGTAGGTGTGCCACGATCGACACTTACGGATCCCAAGCCCCATCGGGCGATGAAGGCCAGGGTGGCGCCGCCGGCAAAACTCTTTCGACCGCATCGTACTTGCGGACATCCTCGACCAAGGCTTTGCGCATTGTGCGTCATGGCCGCGCGCAGTCGTGGAGGCTAATCCGGTACGTTGGCCTCGAGCTCGGCAAGCCACGCCCTTGCGTTGCCGTCGGAAGGCGCGCGCCAGTCGCCGCGCGGGGAAAGGCTTCCTCCCGAAACGACCTTCGGGCCATTGGGCATGGCGGAGCGCTTGAACTGGCTAATCTCGAAAAAGCGGTATAGGAAGATGGCGAGCCATTTCTTGATCTCGCCGATGTCATAAGCGTGGCGCGAAGCGTCGGGAAAATTGGCCGGCCATGCGCCATCCGAGATGTCACGCCAGGCGTGCCATGCCAGGAAAGCCACCTTCGAGGGCCTCAGTCCGTAGCGGGTGACGTAATAGAGGTGAAAGTCCTGCAGCTCGTATGGCCCGATCTTCCCCTGCGTACTTTGCAAGGCGCCGGTGGCGGAGGGCGGCACGAGCTCCGGCGAAATTTCGGTGTCGAGCACCGCGAGCAGCGTCGCCGAAGCGGCGGGATCGAATTGACCGGTCTGGGCCACCCAGCGCACGAGATACTGGATGAGAGTCTTGGCGACCGACGCGTTTACGTTGTAGTGGCTCATCTGGTCGCCGACGCCGTACGTGCACCAGCCGAGCGCGAGTTCCGACAGATCGCCCGTGCCGACGACGAAAGCGCCGCGCTGGTTGGCAAGGCGGAACAGGTAGTCCGTGCGTAGCCCCGCCTGCACGTTCTCGAAGGTCACGTCATAGACCGGCTCGCCGCGGGCGTAAGGATGTCCGAGATCCTGCAGCATGCGCGTCGCCGCTGGCCGTATGTCGATCTCCTCCGCGGTCACGCCCAGGGCATTCATGAGCGCCCAGGCGTTTGCCTTGGTGCGTCCAGTAGTGGCAAACCCCGGGAGAGTGAAGCCCAAAATATTCGCGCGCGGCAGGCCAAGGAGATCAAACGCTTTGGCCGCGACGATGAGTGCGTGCGTGGAATCCAATCCGCCGGAAACGCCGATGACGACCCGCTCCCCATTGGTCACCTGCAGACGCTTGGCGAGTCCCTGGACCTGAATGTTGAAGGCTTCGTAGCAATCCTGGTCGAGGCGACGGGCGTCGTTCGGCACGAAAGGAAAGCGCTCGACGCAACGGACGAGACCGCGGTCGTCGAAGCTCGGCTGATGCTCGAAGGCTACGCGGCGGAAAGCGCGCTCGGGATGGCTTGCCGCGACCGCCGCGGCGTTGAATGTAGGGGTGCGCATGCGTTCGAGCCGCAGGCGCTCCACGTCCACGTCGGCGATTGTCATCTGCCGAGCGACAGGGAACCTCGCGCTCTGCGCGAGTAACACCCCTAGCTCATGGATGCTTGCCTGGCCGTCCCACGCAAGGTCGGTGGTGCTCTCACCGGGGCCCGCCGCGGAGTACACATAAGCCGCATGGCAGCGTACCGATTGAGCCCGACACAGCATCGCTCGTTCATCCGCCTTGCCGATCACGATATTGGAGGCGGAGAGGTTACACAGGATGAGCGCCCCGGCAAGTGCTCCCTGGGTGGACGGTGGTAAGGCGGACCAGAAGTCCTCGCAAAGCTCGACATGAAACACAAAGTCCGGAAGGTCCGAAGCCGCGAATACGAGATCGGTGCCGAAAGGTGCACGCTGCCCGGCCAGGGCGACCTCCAACCTTATAACCCCCGCGCCGGGCGCAAACCAGCGGTTCTCGTAGTACTCCCGGTAGTTGGGCAGGAACGACTTGGGGACTACCCCCAGGATGGCACCCCGGGCGATCACGACGCCGCAGTTGTAGAGGCGACCGTTGTGACGCACGGGGGCGCCCACGATCGCGACCGAGCGCAGCGACCGCGAGGCGTCGATGATGCGCCCAAGCGCCGTCTCCACGGCGACGAGGAGCGCGTCCTGCAAGAGCAGGTCATCGATCGCATAGGAGCTCATGCCGAGTTCTGGGAACAGCATGAGATCGGCACCCTCCGCGTCGCCCTGGCGGAGCAACGCGAGCGTTTCCTCAGCATTGGTTGCTGGGTCGCCCACACTGACCCGCGGCGTGCAGGCGGCGATCCGAACGAAGCCGTGGCGATGGATGGAAAAGAATTGGTCGATCACGTCTGAACCGCACCGCTGTTGGAAAAAGGAAGGCTGCGTAAGCGTACGCGACCTGCGTTCGCCATTATGCGGCACGGCTCCCCGCGTTGCACCGCCGCCCGCCCATGAGACGCGATAACTGTCCCCCACGCCATGTACCAGTTTGCCCGTGGCTGCGCCCACCCCGTTCGATGCGAAGGGTTCGGGCTCTGTCCTACAGCCCGGTTGCCGCGGCTCCGATATTTGATGCCCGGTTAGCTCAGCCGCGCCCAGAGTCTCGAGGGGCCACTTCGTGGCCGTCTTCCCGCCCACCCCTCAGACTAGAGCCACAACATCAGGCGGAACGCCGTGACGTAGGCGTGCCAGCGTGTGCGCCACGAACGCTGCAAGAGGAAGCTTGGCTCTGCAGAACGATTACCGGGCGCCTTGGGTTCTTTAGGCGGGGTGGCCAGATGGGCGCGCGCATGCCCGCTCTGGATTGGGGCGCGACCCACCGCTGTGCTCTGTGAGCCCGCGGCAGGGCCACAAAATCTCAAGACGGTGGTGCGGGTAATGCTCGACTCGCGGTACGCCATGTGAATGGCGTGGGGCCCGGAACTGACGGTCTCTTGCAACGACGCGTAGTTGCCTACCGTAGGCATCAAGCATCCTTGGTTGGGACGGACTGGAGGCGATCGAGGTCGCAGAAGGTCCGACCCGACGTGCTGTCGCTCGACAGTTCGACATCGGGACGCGGCGCCTGGACGGCAGTGGTACTGCACACGCGTTTCGAACGCGGGCATGGGCAGAGTCAGCCACGTTGGTTGCCCTGACGGGTTGGGGCAAGGCCGTGGAGGGCGCACGCACCCGCGATGCGGGAATTCGATGCGCGCCTCGTCAAGCCCATCGATCACTTCAGGCATTGATCGCCCAACGTTTCACCCGAAGTTAATTGCTTCAGCAAGCGGCGCCTGCGAAATCTCGCAACGTGGCGTTGGGCCGCGAAGCCGCGCAGCCGCGGGAAGGCGGGTAATGTCGAGCGTTCCGCCGTTTGTCCAAGCCGCTGTCAGGTTCGACAAGGAAGTCGCCCTGAACGAAGCGCCGCTCCGCGTTGCGCTCAGGTGTAGGGATGCGGCCAGCGTCCTCCGAGTTTGCGGGTGATCTCCTCGGCGGTGTGCGCGACTAGCATGCCGAGCTGCTTGATGCGCTCGTCAGGGAGGCGTGTGGCGGGCCCTGCAAGGGAGATCGCACATAGAGGCTCGGCGTGTTCGTCGTAGATCGACGCTGCAACGCATCGGGTGCCGAGCAGGTGCTCCTCGTCGTCGAAGGACCAACCTCGCTGGCGGATGACGCGAAGCGCAGCCCACATGGTCTCGGGTGCAACGATGGTGCTTTCGGTAATGCGGGGCAGCCCGCGAACCTTCAGGATGGCGTCGATTTGCTCGTCTGGCAGGGCCGCGAAGATCGCCTTGCCGACACCCGAGGCGTGCAAGGGCGCCCGGCTGCCGAGCTTCACGAGGAGGCGCATGATCTCGCGGCACTGAACCTGCGCGATGAATACGGCGTCGACTCCGTCGAGCACCGCGAGGTTTGCGGTTTCCCCGGACTGCTCCATCAGGCGTCGCATGTAAAGATGGCTTCCGGCGACGAAATCGCGATTGCCAAGGAAGCTCGAGCCCACGGTGAAAGCCTGGAGGCCAACATACCAGAGCGATAGATCATCAGTCTGGTAGACGTAGCCCATGCGCTCCAGGGTACCCAGCAAACGATGCGTAGTGGAGGCTGGCAATGCGACGCGGTGGCTCAAATCTGTGAGCGTGAGGCCGCCCTCGGCGCGACCGAGGACGTCCAAGATCTGCAGGCCGCGGGTCAGGCTTTGCACTTGGCCGGGCATCGCGCCGGGTTTGCCAGTCGAGCGGCCTCGACGCGGCGGGACTAGACGCTGGGAAGAAACGTTGGTCGTCATGGAGGCAGAGTGCTCATCCGGAGCAGAACGCATGCGAGATCCACCAGAATACCGCGGCGTGCCGCGCGTTGCCATTCGGAGCTGTCATCTTCCGGCACATAGGACCGCGGCGGACCGCCGGGTTGCTGGGCAAGCGCGCATATGGTGACATCGTCGAGATGATAATACCGATTGTGCGACACGAGCACGACGTCAATGGGGGGCAAGTTTTTGAGCGCGATCGCTGGCGGTACCGACGCTTGGGTCCAGCGAACGAAACCGGAGAGGCGCGTTCCGAAAAATGCGGATCGGTAAGGATGTTGAGTCCTGCGATGCAAAAAGCACGGTGGCATGACCGATCCAGGTGACAGTGCTCATCCCGATTAACGGTCAAGAAGTTGAGATCCGGCTGGCGCAATCGAAACTACCATCCGGCTGGAGGTATCACCGGTAATCCCCGCCTCCAGCGTTCCCATTGCCACTTCCAGAATCCGCCGGACCGAATCTGCGCGTAGTTGTTGCGAAATCTTGCCGGGGTATGGTGTGCCTTTGCCGTACTCGCGTCGGCTCAAAGGGAATCGCGGTAGGCGCAAGCGGGAACGATCATCGTCGCCACGACCAGCCCGGCGATTAGAAGATGGTGATCGGTGGAGGCACCGGCTATGGGGTACGGGACCAGGTACGCGAAATTGCAAGAGCTATAACCGAATCTGGTGTACGACGATGAGTTCAAGAAGGCGGCGTGACCTGCTGGAATTCGAGTGTCGAAGTCGGATTTCGGCGACCTACAAGGGGCCACGCCACCATGAAAAAGGATACGGTAGTTCCACTGCGTCAACCAGAGGGGCAGGATCTGTTGAGTACGATACTGCGGGAAGGAGCTCAGCGGCCGATTGCCGAGGCGCTGCAATCCGAGTTTGAGGAGTTTGACGCAATTCGCCGAGCGCCGTGATGGCCAGGATCGACAGGCCGTGGTGGGTAACGGCTGGCAGCTGCGGCGCGAGGTGTTGACGGGCTTGGGGCCGGTCGGAGTGCGCGTGCCGAAAGCGCGTTCGCGCACCGCGGAGTGCAGGATGCGGGATAGCCGCCTGCCAGACTTGTTAGCTTGCGAGCCGGAGTTCATGAGCGCAGATGCGCGTACCAGCGGGATCATTCCTTTGTTGGCATCCACGTAGCCCATCGCTGATGGGATGACTGGGAACAAGTGTCAGCAAACGTAGACAATCCAAAAATGAAAGGCGATTGATAGATGGCAGATTCTCTTCTTCCTGCGATCGAGCTCGAAAGCGCTGCGCAACCAGACGCGTCCGTTATCGTTCTGCACGGATTGGGCGCCGACGGCAACGACTTCGTGCCGATCGTTCAGCAACTGCAACTTCCAAAGACGCTCGCCGTTCGTTTCATATTCCCGCATGCACCAGTACGCAGGGTGACTGTCAACGGGGGATACCCCATGCGCGCGTGGTACGACATTGTGGACGCCGACCTAGCGAGTCGCGCAGATCTCGCTGGCGTTCGCGAATCCCAAGCGCATGTCGAAGCGTTCATCGCTAACGAGATGCGGCGGGGTATCCCCGCATCGCGCATCGTGCTGGCAGGATTTTCGCAAGGCGGCGCGATTGCTCTTTATGCCGGACTGCGTCGCGCCGAGAAGCTCGC
>JBDSND010000199.1:0-16915 GCA_039915505.1 Casimicrobiaceae bacterium | reverse complement strand
TCACGAAGTCGGAAGCCGAGTGGAAGAAGAAGCTGTACCGAAAGCGCGCCGATTCCGGGAAAGCACGCGCCGACCACGAGGAGGATCGCGATTGGGTGTTCGCGGCGAACGAGAGCTACAACGAGGTCAGGGACACCACCATCGTCGACCGCTACGGTGAGCGGCTGGCGGACGCATTGAGCGCGCGCGCAGCGATTCTCGCAGCCACCTCGAATTTAGGCAACACGCCGCAGGCGCCGTAGAGCGTTGCAGGCCTCGCGGCGTTAGCGACGAACCAACCGACTTCTCGCGGCGGCGTCGCGCCGCCGTAGGCGCGGCCGCGCGTCCATCGGCACCGCTACGACGGCTTGCCGACTCCAAATCGCCGTTGTGTTCGTCAGCCAATGGCGGCGAGATGCGTGCGCCACTCGAGGCTGCGCGCTCGGATGGTCCGCGCACTGCCTCGCCGCCTGGTCACGGCCCCGGGTTGGACCCTGCCGGTTTTCAGGGCACCGAGGGATTGAGGCCGGTAAACCTACCCGTCAGTGCGCAACCCGTGGCGCTGGAGGCCCCGCTCAGCCGGCCGCTAAGTATGCCGACGCGGTTGGTCATCTCGATGAACGATACCGTGCCGGCATCGCCATTGTTGCAGCTGTACGGTCCCGAGAAGCGGCCGAATTTCCCGCTCTGTGCATAGACTCCACTGTAGGTACACACCGAACCGCCGCCGAAGTCCCAGACCATGCGCATGGTAGACGCAGTTTGCGCCACGCTGATTGCGAGGGCGTTGGTCGAAGACCCGCTTAAGGTAGGGTCGTTGCAAGCCGATGTCGTGGAATTCAACAGCACGAGATAGCTTCCGTTGTAGTTGTCGACACTGAGGGTCTGACGCTCGATGGCCTTGGTGACGACCACGCCATCGACGACGTAGGTGAGCGCCGCGTTCGCAATCGACGACGCGACGAAGGTCATCGTGCCAACCTGCCGCACCGTGGTGGCCGCAGGATTGAAGTCACTGCCGAAGTAGGGGCCCGTGGTGGCGAACAGCGGACCGCTCAACATGTTGCCGCCGCTCAACGTCAGGACGGCGATGAACCAGGTCGGGCGGCCGTCTGCGCCGTAGACGAACAAGGTCGCGAAGACGGTGCCACCTTCCTGGACGAGTTGTATCCCCCAACCCGACTCCGCGGGATTCCACCAGATATCGGACCAGTCGGTGGAGGCCGAGGTCTTCAGTTGAACGTCCTTGGCCCCGGCACCGGAAGAAAGCGCCGCCAAGGCCGCGAATACCGCCGCGGCGACCCATGTCCTGAAGTTGCGTCCACCCATGACCCCTCCTGATTGCACATTGGCGTGCCTCGGATCGGCAGCCATCCCCATCGAAAGGTTCCCCGGCAACGTGAGAATCTACCCGCCACCGCTGCTGGCCGTGAAGACCGGCGCTGGAAGCACGTGGTCACTGCGGCCGGCGTCCCGGGCGAATAGGAGCCGCCATGAGCCTCCTCCAGGATCTCGTCATCGCCCCGCGTACCCTCGCCGAGCACGGGGTGACTGACGGCTGTGGCCACCTCTTTGGGGCGCTCGGACCAGGACGCCAGCCGGTTGTTCAGGCGCGGGCGATCGCCCCCGAGCTCCGGGCAGCAGCCAGCGACCGCTATCGCAAACGGACGATGCCGCGCTCCGCCAGCAGCGCCACGATGCGATCGGCGGCCTCTGGCGCGACCTCGCGACTGGTATCGATCGCGAGGTCGGGCTGCTCCGGCCGCTCGTAAGGCGAGTCGATGCCGGTGAAGTTCTTGAGCTCGCCCCGGCGCGCCTTGCCGTACAGGCCCTTTGGGTCGCGGGTTTCGGCTACCGCGAGGGGCACGTCCAGGAAGATTTCGAGAAACTCGCCCTCGGCCACCAATTGCCGGGCCATCCTGCGCTCGGCGGCGAAGGGGGAGATAAACGCCACCAGCACGATCAGCCCGGCGTCGACCATAAGTCGCGCGACCTCGGTCACCCGGCGGATGTTCTCGACGCGATCGGCATCGGTAAACCCGAGATCCTGGTTGAGGCCGTGCCGCACGTTATCGCCGTCGAGCAGGGTGGTGTGGCAGCCCGCGGCGTGGAGCCTCTTCTCGACGAGGTTCGCGATCGTGGACTTGCCCGCGCCGGACAGGCCCGTAAACCACACGATGCACGGCCGATGGCCCTTCAGGGCTGCGTGCGCGGCCTTGCTGACCTCGATGGCCTGCCAGTGTACGTTGTGCGCTCGGCGCAAGGCGAAGCGCAGCATGCCGGCACCTACCGTCTCGCTAGAGAGCCGGTCGATGACGATGAACGACCCCATGTCGCGGTTCTCGACGTAGGGGTCGAATGCGACAGTGCGGTCGAGACGCACGTTGCACACCCCGATCTCGTTCAGGTGCAGGGTCGAGGCGGCGACGTGCTCGAGGGTGTCGACGTTGATCCGGTACTTGGGTGGCGCAAACGTCGCCCCAACCGTGCGTGCGCCAATCTTCAGGAAGTACGAGCGTCCCGGCAGGAGCTCGGCATCATTGAGCCACAGGACGTCCACCTCGAACTGGTCGGCCGTGCCCGCTGGAGCGTTCGCATCGCACAGCACGTCACCGCGGCTGACGTCGATCTCGTCGGTGAGGGTCAGCGTCACTGAGCTCCCCGCCGACGCTTCCGGCAGATCGCCCTCCATCGCGACGATGCGCGCCACCTGTGACTCGCGCCCCGAGGGCACAACCCGCACACGCTGCCCGGGCCGCATCGCGCCGCTCACGATTCGGCCGGAATAGCCGCGAAACTCCGCGCGCGGCCGGTTCACCCATTGCACGAGCATTCGCAACGGCGCGCCGGCGAGCGCATCGTCCACCGGCACGTCCTCCAGCCATTGCATCAGGGTGGGGCCGCGGTACCAGGGCGTGTGCGAACTCGGGGTGCGGACGTTGTCGCCGCCGAGGCCGGACACCGGGATCGAGGTCACGTCGGTGAGGCCGATGGACGCGGCGAATGCGCGGAAGGCGTCGGCGATGGCATTGAAGGCCGCCTGCGCGTAGCCCACCTTGTCGAGCTTGTTCACCGCCAGTACCACGTGCCGGATGCCGAATAGACTGACGAGGTAACTGTGGCGGCGAGTCTGGGTAAGCAGCCCCTTGCTCGCATCGACCAGGATCACGGCGGCGTCGGCCGTCGAGGCACCGGTCGCCATGTTGCGGGTGTACTGCTCGTGTCCGGGCGTGTCGGCGACGATGAAGGCACGCCGGGCGGTGGAGAAGAAGCGATAGGCGACGTCGATGGTGATGGCCTGCTCTCGCTCCGCGGTGAGGCCATCGAGAAGCAGGGCGAAATCCAGGGCCTCGCCTTGCGAGCCGAAGCGCCGCGAGTCCGCCGCCAATGCGGCGAGCTCGTCGTCACGCACCGCACCTGCCTCCCAAAGCAGACGTCCGAGGAGCGTGCTCTTGCCGTCGTCGACGCTCCCGCAGGTGATGAAGCGCAGGAGCGTCCTGGCTTCGGCGGTGCCGGCAGAGTCAGCAGAGTCAGCGGAGTCGGTGGGGCGGGCGGGCGCGCGCGCGTCTGCGGTCGGCCCCATCAGAAGTACCCCTCCTGCTTCTTGCGCTCCATCGACCCCGTGCCGTCCTGGTCGATGAGCCGACCCTGTCGCTCCGAGTGCCGGGCCCCCACGAGCTCGGCGACGATGTCGTCCACCGTGCGCGCCTCGCTCTCGATCGCGCCGGTCAAGGGATAACAGCCGAGGGTGCGGAAGCGCACCATGCGCAACTGGGCCCGTTCGCCCGGCTCGAGAGGCATGCGGTCGTCGTCGACCATGATCCACGTGCCCTGGCGCGCGACCACGGCACGCTGCCGGGCGAAATAGAGTGGGACGACGTCGATTCCCTCGCGCGCGATGTACTGCCAGACATCGAGCTCGGTCCAGTTCGACAGGGGAAAGACGCGCAGGCTCTCGCCGGGGCGCTTCTTCACGTTGTAGAGCCGCCAGAGCTCGGGCCGCTGAGCCTTCGGTTCCCAGCCGTGCCGGGACGAGCGCAGGGAGAAGATGCGCTCCTTGGCGCGCGACTTCTCCTCGTCGCGCCGGGCTCCGCCGAGGGCCAGGTCGAAGCCGAATTTTTCCAGAGCCTGCCTCAGTCCCTGGGTCTTCCACGCGTCGGTGTGCACCGCCGAGCCGTGGGTGAAGGGATTGATGCTCTGAGTCTGCGCCTCCGGATTCACGTGCACGATGAGCTCAAGGGCAAGCCGGTGTGCCGTGGCATCGCGGAAGGCGATCATCTCCCGGAACTTCCAGGTGGTGTCGACGTGCAGCAGCGGCAACGGCGGGGGTGAGGGATGGAAGGCCTTGCGCGCGAGGTGCAGCATGACCGAGCTGTCCTTGCCGATCGAGTACAGCATCACCGGACGCTCCGCCTCCGCAACGGCCTCGCGGATGATGTCGATGCCCTCGGCCTCGAGGAGATCGAGATGTGTGGACGGGGGCACGGAGATTTCCCTTGTCGCGTGGGCTAGCAGACCGATTTGCCGCCAGGCGGTCCGATCAGTCAGGGGCGAGGTTTTCAGCGCCTCGATTCTACCGTGGCGAAAGAGCCCGTTTCAGGCGAGGATCGTCCGGGCCACCGCCGCGTAGCACGACCCGAGACTTTTGGTTAAAATGACGGGCTCGTTTCGCTGGACGTTGGGCCGTTAGCTCAGCTGGTAGAGCAGCGGACTCTTAATCCGTTGGTCGTAGGTTCGATCCCTACACGGCCTACCAACCACTCAAGGGGTTAGCTTAACCGCTAGCCCCTTTTCTTTCTCTGCCCTCGCTATATCGTTACCACCGAGTACCGCATCGAGCCCGTTGGCTGCCTTCGCGAGAGGTCGGGCGCCAGATGCGCGTAGCGTTCGACCATCACCGAGGACCGCCAGCCACCAAGCCGCTGCAGCTCGTGCGTTGGCGTACCTGCTTGGCGGTGCCACGTTGCCCAAGTGTGCCGCAAATCGGCCAGCGGAAATTCTCAATGCGGCACGCTTCAAGGCATTCCTCCACGCCTTCGTGTTGGCCCACCCCAGCGGCTTCCCATGGACGGTAAAAACCCGCTCGCGATGCTTGCCGACGTCGCAATATTTCCAGCGCGGTTGCGTTGATCGGCACGGATATCGGCTTGCCGTTCTTCTAAGGCGGGTACTATTACCGACGCGCAAGATGTAACGGGTTCGTGGCGCAAACGTACGCGGTGTCGATCGACTGCCGATCGCCCGTAAACGCCGGAGGCGATCGCGTGCGCCGCTGAGAGCGTCGTGCCGATTGAATCGCTCAATCTAAGGTAAGGACAACACGATGAGCTTTGCATCCGAGTTCAAAGAATTTGCACTCAAGGGCAACGTGATGGACTTGGCGGTCGGCGTCATCATTGGTGCCGCCTTCGGCAGGATTGTGGATTCGATGGTCAAGGATCTCATCATGCCGATCGTCGGACGAATCTTCGGAGGGCTCGACTTCTCGAACTGGTTCATCATGCTCGCCAATACGCCCGTCGGTTACAACGGCCCGATGACCTATGAAGCACTAACTAAGGCCGGTGTCCCATTGTTCGCTTACGGTAATTTCATCACCGTCGCAATCAACTTCATCATCCTGGCATTCATCATCTTCCTGATGGTCAAGCAGATGAACCGCATGAAGCGTGAAGCGCCGCCTGCGCCGCCAGTTGCGCCGCCCGAGGAAGTGGTCCTGCTGCGGCAGATTCGCGACAGCGTGGCCGCTAAGTCCATGGAGTAGAGGTCGTCAATAACCAGATGAGGGTGGACCAAAGGGCCATCCCGCGGTTTTATCCCGTCGATCGTGGGCGCCGTGCTGCTGCTCTTCATCTATCACCTCGTAACCCGTAAATCGCAGTAACGCGACTCGCGAAGGAAGCACCATGGGACTCGCTGATGGAGCTTGAACAACAGGCGCGCGCGCTCCCGCCACACGACCGTGCCCGACTCGCGGAAGTGTTGCTCGATCATTACAGAGGCCGCCCCTGTGGGACGGATGCCAGCGTAGCCATTTCGTAACTTTTCGTGACTTAGTATCGTTCGCTCCAGGCGGTGCAAGGCTGCTCTTGAAATTTGGCATGTGCTGCAAGAGCCTGATGTGAAATGTGAGTCGGTCGTAGGTTCGATCCCTACACGGCCTACAAACACTCAAGGGGTTAGCTTAACCGCTAGAGCCCCTTTTCTTTCTCTGCCGTAGCCACATCGTAACCGCCGAGTACCGCATCGAGCCTGTTGGCTGCCTTCGCGAGAGGTCGGGCGCGAGATGCAACTGCCCACTTGGCCGCTTCCCGCCCCGCGCCATCGCCACGAACAGGCCATGGCCGATGCTCCAACAAGACGGTTGCCGCAGGAATCTGCCGGTTGACCCAGACCATCCGATCCCAACGGGCGGCGAGTATCCCGCGCTTCTGCGGGCACCAACGTCCTCAACGCAAATCCGTCTTCCGCTGCCACATCTTGACCAGCGTTTCCTCGAGGTTGCGCGCGAAGCGCGCAGCGTCGAACAGCGGGGAAGCGAGCACCTGCTCGCGCAAGCCCGATCGCAGCCGCGCCAGGCCGTCCACGTTGGAGGCGAGCGCGATGGCCCGAGCTACGAAGTCGTCTTCGTCCGCGGCCACCCATTCTTTCAGTCCTGAGCACACGAGAAGGCTCGCGCCCTGACGGGAAACGAGCGTGTTGCCCGCCACGGTCAGTGTCGGGACTCCCATCCACAGCGCCTCGCAGGTGGTCGTGGCGCCGGTATAGGGAAACGTGTCGAGGATGATGTCGACGTCGGCGTGGGCGCGGAGGTAGTCATCGCGAGGAGCGTGGCCGAACAACGATACTCGGTCCAGGTCGATGCCTGCCCGGCCGAGCCGCTTGAGAAACGCTCCTCGGGTGTTGGCGAACTGCATCGACGGGTTCTGGATCCGCAGCCGCGCGTGTGGCAGCGCGCGCAGTATCCGCCCCCACGAGGCTAGGACGGCGTTGTTCAGTTTGAGGAAGTTCTGGAAGCAACCGAAGGTGACGCTGCCATCCCGAAGCGCCGGCGGCGGGGACATGGGGAACTGCGCGCCGTCAGCAGGGGGCGTGAAGCAGAAACGGCCATCGGGCAGGTACCAGATGGCTTCGGTGAACTGATCCTGCAGGGATTCGGGAACCGAAACGCGATCGGCGAGGAGGTAGTCGATTGCGGCGACGCCGGTCGTCGCGAAGTAACCGAGCCATGTCGCCTGCAGCGGCGCAGGCTTCCAGGCCAGTAGTGAGAGGCGGTTGTGCGCGGTGTGGCCGGACAGGTCGATCAGAATGTGCACGCCATCCTCGCGGATCCTGGCTGCCGCGGCTTCGTCGCTGCGGCCGGAGATGCCGGTCCATGCAGCGAAGCGCGGCTTGATGCGTGCGGTAAGCGCATCTTCGTGCGGCAACGTCGAGTAGGCGACCAGTTCGAGACGAGCTGGATCCAGATGCGCAAGAATGCTTTCAATGAAGAACCCGACCGGGTGCGTCCGCAGATCGCCAGAGACGAGGCCGACGCGCAGCGGTGTCCCGCGACCGGCGGACCGATCCTTCGGGTCGACTGCCCAGCGCTCGATCGGCCTTGCCCGGGCCGCGACGACGCGGCCAAAACGAATGGCCTCCGCCAGCCGTTCCGCCGGCGTGATCGACGGGTGGATGTTCATCGAGAAGAGCAGGCCGCTATAGGAATCCAACTGCTCCGGCGCGAGCGCCAACGCGCTGCGAAAGCAGTCGATTGCGGCATCGACCTCACCTCGCGCTTGTAACGCCCTCCCCAGGCCCAACTCCGCCAGGGCATAACCGGGGCGCAACGAAAGCGCCTTACGATAGGCGGTCAGGGCAGCTTCCAGGTCATTCTGTTCGCTGTAGATGTTCCCGAGACTGCAGTAGGACTCGACATGGGCGGGATCGATCGCAAGGGCCCGGAGGTAACTCGCGATCGCAGCGTCGGGCTCGCGCTGATCGTGCAGCGCATTGCCCAAATTGCAGTGCGCCCAAGGGAAGTCCGGTTTGATCGCGAGTGCCCTCCGGAAACTCTCGACCGCCAACTCGTACTTGCCTAGGGTCTTATAGAGAAGCCCGAGGTTGTTGTGGGCTTCGGCCACCTGCGGCATCAAACTGAGTCCGTGGCGGAGCCTCTCCACTGCCGGCTCCAGCGTGCCCTGCATCCAAAGCGCCTGCGCGAGCGTGAACGACGCCGGCGCGAAATTCGGTTGCAGGGACAGCACGGTCGTGAGACCGTCGATCGCCTCTTGCAGCCGGCCTTGCTCGAGGAGGGAGCTTGCATGCCTGTACCGCGCGTCGGCCGTCATTGCCGACGTGGGCGATACCGGCTGCACGGGCTGCGGCGTGCCACCGGCTGAACTCGATGTCAACGCCGCACCTGTAACGATCCGCTGGCAGCAGTGTTTGGACCTTTTGCCGCTGCCGCATGGGCAAAGGCTATTGCGGGAGACGGTGTTCATGGCCAACCGAAAAATCATCTTGCGCGCGAGGCGATCAAGAAGCTATTGACGCCGTTTCGAGATTGGTTCGCCTTCGTGCACGGACGTCGTCGGGCCAGTCACCGCGTTTGGAACAAGTTGGTGGCCCATTCAGTGCTCGGTCATCCGAACCAGTCTATCAGCCTCGTTCGGGCGGGTGCTCAATGGCGGGTTCGAGTCGACGCCGACCGGGGGCGCCGTCTTCGTGCGGCCACGGGGATTGATGAGCAGGCCATCACCGCGGTGCAGACTGCGTGCGCTGCCTGCTGGCGGTCGATGACGCGCACAACATGGCGCAGTGGGGACACGGCGGAGGTTTTCTGTCGACGCGTCGGTGCCTCGAGGCCGCCGACCAGATCCGCGGTACGCGGATCCCGTCCAGCCGATACCGCGCAAGCTGGGCGAGGGCGCGACCGCGCAGGAATTGCTCGACGCGTATCCACATCTGAAGCGTGAGGATATCCGCGCTGCCTTGACCTATGCCGCCGTAGCGCTCGCCCACGAAGAGATTGTTTAGCGCGTCAAGAAGATTGCGATTCGCGCTTTCTCGCCAACGAAAAGCTGCGATTTTCGCCGCTGTTCGTGCGCTGCGGTCGAAGGTTTCGACGTTCTGTCCGCTTTCGAGGCCTTGGCGGGCGCCGACGAGAGCATGTGCTCGCAATGACGCTGCGCGAGCGTCGGATGCAGCTCACGGAGGAAAGGACTTCGCGCAACTGGCGTTCGCGGCTGGCAACGCGAGAGCGTGGGCGTCGGGCTCATTCGGTTCCGGCGGGCGCTCGGTCAGCCCTCGGGGCTCGGATGCGCGATCTGGTGCGGCGCGGCAAACCCTCGCAGTCACTGGGCGCCCGGCGAGGTGTCCGGACGACGCGTGGTGGTCGGATCGTCCCACAGTCCCTCGCCCTATCGGACGACGGTCGCGGCGCACCTTCGAGGCTAGACTTCCTTCAGAGAATCGAAGGAGAAATCATGAGCACCATGCTCCTGGTCGACGACGACAGCGCGATGCTCGAGTCGATCGCCAACCTGCTCATGCCGCTCGGATGGGATCTGGTCCGCTGCAGCAACGGCGACGACGCGGCACGGGTGGCGCGCGCGCGCCCTTTAGACTTGGTCTTGAGTGACGTAGTCATGGAGGGACTCGTCGGTACGGCCTTGCTCGACGCCATCCATGCATCCCCAGTCAACGCGGCGACTCCGGTGGTATTCATGAGCAGCATGCCGGAAGAGCGCGTGCGGGCACTTATCGAGGGCGATTTCGGCTTTATCCAGAAGCCGGTGGAGGTCCGCCGCCTGCGCAGTATCATCGAAGCGGCCCTCCCTCTGGAACGCGGCGCGCTGGCCGCGCGGCCGGGCGCGGGACGGCTTTTGCAGCGTCGTGGGCGGCACCCTGGGCTTTGAACCCGTAGCCCCCGCAACATCGTTCGGATGGGTAGCGGGACCGATTGGCATTGGGTGCCTTGATCGCCACTCCTCTGGTCGATCCGGACCGTTCGTGCGTCTTGATTTCGCGCGCTGATCACCCATCTCGATGCCGCGCCTGACCCAGGCCTCCCGGACCCAACGCTGCCATAGCCAACCCCGCCGGCTCGCGAACGCGCTATGGCTCGCGGACGCGCTATGCTTGCTTGATCGCACTTTTAGGAGATCCGATCGTGCTGCAACGTTCTCGCGAAGCCACGTGGCAATCCACGGGCCATGACGGCATCGACCGCTGGCTCTTGCGCAACAATCCGGCGGGGGGACGCACATCGCTCGTTCGCCTGCGCGCGGGAACGCGTTTCCCGACCCATCGCCATGAAGGCCACGAGGAAGTACTGGTGATCGAAGGGCGGGTGCGCATCGGCGAGGTCGAGCTCGAGCGCAACGATTACCTGTTCACCGAGCCTGGCGAGGAGCACGACGTGGTCGCGCTCGAGGACGCGGTGATCTACGTGGCCTCCGAGAAGCCCACGCCTCCGGTCGAGCCCCTGCGGTGAGACTGTTTCTTAGCCTGGGATCTGACGCCCAGGCCGACCCACCCCGGTGCCGAAACTCGGCCCCGGCAAATTCGGGTTGCTGACGCCGACTTTGCTACAGAATCGGGCCCTGGCCGGCATCGATGGCGGCCTCGATCACCGCCTCCACGGCAGGGTGGGCAAGCGCCGGTGCCGGGTGCCGATCGTTGCACAGCAAAGGTCCAGGCTCCGCCATCGCGTGGAGACGCCGCTCAACGTTGCATCGTGTCCAGGCGATTGTGCTCGGGCAGGAGATGCCAGCGATACGTGTCCGGCGGGCCGACGTGCCGCGCCCAGGCATCGAGGATTTCCTTGTCGCGGCGCCGCTCGCGAATGCGCACCGCGACCGTTTCCGGGTCCCATCCTTCGAGCACCCGTGCCGTCAACTGCTCGCGTCCCGCGGCGTACCGATCGTCGCCGGCGAGATCGTTGCGTTCGTGCGGATCGGTCGCGAGGTCGAAGAGCTGCACCGGATGCTGGTGGGTGTAGATGAGCTTCCACGCACCGCTGCGCACCATGCGCTGTTGCGTGGCACGCCCTCCGGTCCACGCCGGAACACGATCGGTGCAGTGCTCCGAGAAGACTTCGTCCCGCCACGGCGTCTGCGGATCCGCAGCGATCGGCAGGAGGGACCGGCCATGACTGTGGGGGAGGGCGGGGCCACCAAGGGCGTCGACCATGGTTGCGGCGACGTCGAGCAGATCAGCGACGTGCGCCCGACGCTCGCCGCGCGGGAGACGGCCCGGCCAGCGCATGATGAGCGGCACGCGCACCGAATCCTCGTAGAGCGTGTGCTTCCACCACAGTCCCCGCTCGCCGAGCTGGTCGCCGTGATCGGTGGAGTAGACCACCAACGTGTCGTCGGCGAGGCCCTCGCTGGCAAGACAACTCAGCACGGCCTCGATCATGGCGTCGAGGCGATGAACCAATGCGTAGTAGGCGGTGCGGGCGCGACGCACCGTGTCGTCGTCCACATCGGCGATGCCCCGGTTCTCGCGCCACCACGCTTCCCATGGATGCACGACCGAAGGGGGGGTCGAGTGGGCGGGGAACGGCACGCGGCCGTCGAAGCGCACGTAGTCCTCGCGCCAGGCCACATACGGCGGATGCGGTAGCAGGAATCCGACGGTCAGACAGAACGGACTCGCCTGTCCTTCGCGGCGCGCGCGCCCGACCTCGCGCAGGTGATCGCAGGCCGACGCCACGGTGTCCGCATCCTTGACCTGGTAGGCCGACTGCCCACTTCCCGACCGATCGAGGCTCTCCCGCCAGGGATCGTTGGCCTTGTCGAGCACCCCCAGATCGTGCCGGGCAACGCCGCCCCAGTTCGGGCTGTGATCACCCACGCGGCGCTCGGCGTAGCCATGGAGCTGGTCGGGCCCCATCGCGTGCAGGCGACCGGCGAGCACGGGTCGGTAGCCTGCCGCTCCCGCCGCGTGCAGCCATGTCGGCGCGTCGGTGCGCAGGTGATCGTCGTTAGTCCAGCATTCCTGCTCGAACGGATGGCGGCCGGTCAGCATCGACATCCGGCTGGGGACGCACAGCGGCGACGGGCAATAGACGTTGTCGAACACCACTCCCTCGGCGGCGAGGCGATCGAGCGCCGGCGTGGGCCGCGCCGGATCGCCGTAGCAGCCGGCCACGCGCCGTGCGTGCTGGTCCGAGAACAGGAACAACAGGTTCGGCTGACTCATCGTCTCTCGCGATGCAGGTCGAAGAAGGAGGCGTTCTCCGCACCGGAGGGCAGCGCCACGCACAGCGGCTGCGCATGCGCGTGCGCGAGCGCCGACGTAAGCAGGTACAGGCCGACCAACAACGACGCGAGGAAGCGCTTCAGAGAGCCCACGGGCTATCTCTCCGGTTACGAGAGCTTCTGGGGGACTGGCAAGATCTTAGTCGTATGCTAGCAGCGCATTTGAGGGACCACCGTCTCGATGTGCACGCCGGCGCGCGCCGCGCTCCTCGCCGGACCCGCCCGCTCTCGGGTGTGACTGGCTGACGGCAACGACCCCCGCTCTCCCGGGTACCGTGCCGGCGAGATCGCGCAGGACGCCGACCTTGGCCGAGCTGCTGCGCGGGGCGGGATACTCCACCTACGCAGTCGGCAAGTGGCACAACCCCCGCCCACCGCCGAGCATAACGTTCTGCCGTCCGCCGATCGCCCATCATGGCTCTTTCGCGCGGGTTCGACCGTTTCTGGGGCTTCTTCGGAGGCGAGACGCACCCCTCCTACGACACGAATGCCGCCGTCCTACAGCGCTGGTGCAGCGCAACAGGCATCATCCGCCCTCGCCCCACGCTTCGGGGCGTCACCTGGAGAACCGGATGCTCGACCCTATACAATGGACTCGTCTTGCGATGCGTTATGGCGCCATGGCACTCGCATCGCAACGGGTTATCGACCATCGACTGGCGCGCGCCGCCGCCTCGACCCCCGGCGCGATGAGCCGCCGCGACCAGGCTGAGTTCACCGGGATGGTCACGGAAAAGGTGTTCGCGGCCGCGGAGGCGATGCAGGCGAGTGGGCTCGCCGTTGCGTCATTCCAGGCGCGGCTCGCCGCCGCCTGGATGCAGTCTATGACGCGTCCTTGGTTTGCCGTCGCGCCTGGCGGGACGGGCTTCGTGCCCACCCCGCACGCCTTGCGTGCAACGCGGACCGCGACCTCGATGTTCACGGCCGCGCTTCCCGGGATGATGGCGGCCGGTCTCGCACCGGTAGCGCGCCGGGCGCATGCGAACGACCGGCGCCTTGGGCGGAGTCGCGGCGCGTAAGTCGAGCGCAACGCACCCAAGCAGCGCAAGCCCACCGGACCGCCCCGCGCACGACCGAGCTTCGAAGTCGTGTGTGCCGCCCGCGGTCTCGCCCGGACCACGGGGCGGTCGGGCCGGCCGGGCCAGCCGGTAGAAAGTCGGGCGCGTGCCTCCCGCGGTCGGGACTGGACCACGGTGCGTTCGAGCTGGCGGGTAGAATGCGCGTCTTTGCCCGGCGCGTGCGCGCGCCCCCTTGGCGCATGGCTGGTCCGCAACGCATCCTCACCCTTTCCTGCAGCGACCAGCCCGGCATCGTCGGCGCCGTCGGCACCTTTCTCGCCGAACAGCGCTGCAACATCATCGACAGCGCCCAGTTCGGCGACCTCGATACCGGCCGGTTCATGATGCGGGTGCTGTTCGAGGCCCTCGAGCCGTCCGCCGCAGGCGATGGCCTTGCCGATGGATTCGAGGCCGCCGCACGCCGCTTCGGCATGCAATGGCAGATGCACGACACGAGTCACCGCCCGCGGGTGCTCATCATGGTCTCGAAGCTCGACCACTGCCTCAACGATCTCCTGTATCGGTACAAGATCCGCGCCTTGCCGATGGACCCGGTGGGGATCGTGTCCAATCACCGCGACACGTACCAGCTCGCCGCCTCCTACAACGTGCCGTTCTTCCACCTGCCCGTGACCCCGGCGACCAGGGCCGCGCAGGAGGCCAAGCTGTTGGGAGTTGTGCAGGAAAGCCAGGCGGAGCTGGTGGTGCTGGCACGCTACATGCAGATCCTGTCCGACGGGCTGTGCCGGACGCTGCAGGGCCGGGCGATCAACATTCACCACTCGTTCCTGCCGAGCTTCAAGGGCGCAAAGCCGTACCACCAAGCGTACGTGCGCGGGGTGAAGCTCATCGGCGCAACGGCGCATTACGTGACGGCCGACCTCGACGAAGGGCCGATCATCGAGCAGGACGTGGCACGCGTCGACTACAAGATGGGTGCCGAAGACCTGGTGGCGCTCGGCCGCGACGTCGAATGCCTGGTACTCGCCCGGGCGGTCAAGTACCACCTGGAGCATCGCGTCTTCCTCAATGGCGCGAAGACGGTGGTCTTTCGCTGAGCGTGCCACGACGCGGTGCGGGCCAGCCCGCGCCGTAGATGTTGACCAGCAGGCCTGCGAGCACCAGCAGAGCACCAATGGCCTGCGCCGGCGCCACGGTCTCGTCCAGGAACAGCACGCCGCTGGCGAGCCCCGTGACGGGAACGAGCAGGGCAAAGGGCGAGATGAGCCCGGTGGGATAGCGATGCAGCATCCGGTTCCACGTTCCGAAGCCGAACAGCGTCGCGGCATACGCCATGGCCAGCACGCAGACCCAGGCCGTCGCACTCATGGTGCGCACGGCGTGCCAGGCCGCGTCGCCGCCTTCCAGCGCATACGACATCGCGGCGAGCGGGAGCACCGGCGCGAGGCTCGACCACACGACCAGCGCGAACATGTCCGCAGCATGGCTACCCGCCGCGCGCTTGGCGATGACGTTGCCGATCGCCCAGCCCATCGCCGCCACCAGCACGATCAGGAATCCGGCGAAGGTGGTCGTGGCGCCCGAGGCGACCTTGTACACGCCCAGGACCACGATCCCTCCAGCGGCGATCACCGAGCCGACCACGTTGTGCCGCGCCGGTCGGTCGTGCAGCACCAGCGCGGCGAGGCCCATGGTGAAAAAGACCTGCACCTGAATGACCAGCGACGAGATGCCCGCCGGCATGCCGAGCTGCATGCCGAGGAACAGCAGCCCGAATTGCATCACCCCGATGGCGAGGCCGTAGCCGATCACACCCCACGCCGGCATCGCCGGGGGGCGCACGACGAAGCAGACCGGAATCGCCGCGAACAGGAAGCGCAGGGCGGCCAGGGCGAAGGGCGGGACTTCCCGGAGGGCCACCTTGATCAGGACGAACGAATAGCCCCAGAGTGCGACGACCGCGAGAATGAGTACGAGATCTCGCCCGGAGAGCCGCGCCTGCATCGTGCCATTCTACGCAGGGCGACAACGGCCCACATCCGGCGCGACCGCTGGCGACTGCGGGCGAGCGAACGGGAGCCAGTCACACAGGCGGACGGGCGGAACGATGGGCGGAAGATGAACGCAAGGATGAACGAGAAAATGCGGTGTGCGGCTCGATCCCTGGCCGCCAGGCTTGTCCCCGCTTGCCCGCCTCTGCGACAATCGCTCCCCGGATCAGATCGCCGCCACGATGCATAACACTACGCGCTTTGCTGCCGACCGCCCCCTCGACGTCATCTGCCTCGGCCGGTTCGCCGTCGATTTCTATGCCCAGCAGATCGGCGCCCGGCTCGAGGATGTCACGAGCTTCTCGAAATACCTGGGCGGATCCTCCGCGAACACGGCGTTCGGCTGCGCCCGGCTGGGTCTTTCCGCAGCGCTGATTTCCCGCGTCGGCGACGACGCGCTCGGCCGCTTCCTCACCGAGACGATGGTGAAGGAAGGCTGCGACGTCAGCCACGTCGGTATCGATCCCGAGCGCCTCACCGGCGCGGTGGTGCTGGGCATCAAGGACCAGGACACGTTTCCGCTCATCTTCCTGCGCGAAAACTGCGCCGACATGGCAATTGCCGAGCCCGACGTCGACGAAGCGTTCATCGCCCGGAGCCGGGCGCTGCTCATCACCGGTACGCACTTCTCCACCGAGCATGTCCAGCGCATCAGCACCCTGGCGCTCGATCACGCCCGCGCGCACGACGTGCGCACGGTGCTCGACATCGATTACCGGCCGGTGCTCTGGGGTCTCACTAAGCGCGGCGACGGTGAGACGCGATATATCCGCTCCGACAGCGTGACGACGCACCTGCAGGGCATCCTGCCGCGCTTCGATCTGGTCATCGGCACCCTCGAGGAATTCGCGATCGCCGGCGGCAGTCCCGACATCATGACCGCCCTCACGCAGGTGCGCCGGCACACCGATGCGGTGCTGGTGGTCAAGCGCGGCCCACTGGGCTGCGCGGTCATTCCCGACCGGATCCCGGCAAGTCTCGATGTGGCGTTCAATGGCGAAGGCGTCGAGGTCGAGGTGCTGAACGTGCTGGGCGCCGGCGACGCGTTCTCGGCAGGATTTCTATCGGGATGGGTCCGCGGCGAGGACTATGGCCGCTGCACGCGCTACGCCAACGCCTGCGGGGCGTTGGTCGTGTCCCGCCACGGCTGCGCGCCGGCGATGCCGACCCGGATTGAACTCGATCATTACCTCGCCCATGCCGACGATATCCCGCGTCCCGACCAGGACGCGACGCTCACCCGGCTGCATCGGGTCACGGCGCCGCGGCCGAAGCACGACGAGGTCTACGCGTTCGCCTTCGACCATCGGCCGCAGTTCTTCGCGCTGGCGCAGGAGACTGGTGCCGACGAGACGCGCATCGCACGACTCAAGAAGCTGTTCGTCGACGCGCTGGACGAGATCGCGGACCGGCCCGAGCTCGCCGGCCGCGTCGGGCTCCTCTGCGACGATCGCTACGGCCAACGCGCGCTCAACGCCGCCACCGGCCGCGGCTGGTGGATCGGCCGCCCGATCGAGTTGCCCGGCTCGAACCCGCTGGAGTTCGATCGCGGTCGCGGCATCGGCGCGGCGCTCGCGACGTGGCCGGTCGAGCACGTGGTCAAGTGCCTGGTGCAGTA
>JBDSND010000145.1:0-98246 GCA_039915505.1 Casimicrobiaceae bacterium | reverse complement strand
CAGCCCCTCGACGACCCTTACGAAAACTTCAATCGCTTTTGCAACCACTTCTTCGACCCGCTCAACAACCAGCGCCTGACCGACCCGCGCGCTGCGGGTATCTGCATAACCCAGGATACGTTCGCCACGGCACCGGTATGGGCGAGCGGTGCAGTGGACCCGTTCGCGGCGGCGGGTGTTCAGGAGGATCCGGCGCGCAGGAACCACTTCACGGTCTACGATGCGCGCGAGGCGATGTGGCGGGCGTTAACCGGTCGCGACAAGTCGTTCAACTATGTCACGCTGACACCTCTGGACCGGAAGGCCTATTGGGCAACGACCTTTCGAGCGCTCGGAGACGTGCTGCATCTGATCCAGGACATGGCGCAGCCGCAGCACACGCGCAACGAGGCACACGGGATCGGCCACGCCGCCTACTACGAAAAATACATCGACGCGCGTGCCAAGGGGGAGCGACGCATCAGGCTGGGTGGCCTTCTCGGCATCGGCTCGCAGTCGGTGGACGTGACACCCTTCACGGCGCTCGACTATGGGGGGTATGCGGCGCCTCAGTTCGCCCATTACAGCAAGTATTGGAGCACGGGTACCGGTCCCGCGTCCCTCAAGGGCAGGGGGCTCGCGGATTACAGCAGTCGCGGCTTTTTCACGCCAGGCGCGAACTACGGCGATGGCAAGTATCCATCGCCTCCCAGTGATCCAACGGCGTATGCCCGCCGGATAATCTCGGGAGCGAATGGAGTCAAGGAAGAGTATTGGATGGCTCCGGTGTACGACGCCTACGCCAAGGCCGACTCGATGCCGGTCCGGATGACCAGGAGCAGTCAATGGGACGATGCCCTCGCGGCGGCCGGCGCCGGAAAGGGTTCGTCGTTCTCGCTGGACATCGCCACATTCGACGACCGCGCATCCTTGCTCGTTCCCCGCGCGGTCGCATATTCAGCGGGGCTATTGGACTACTTCTTCAATCCCCGCCTGCGCATCGATCCGCCCGCGGAGGGCGTCTACGGCCTGGCCGACGCAGCCGTCGGAAGCGGATTTCCGGTGATTCGCCTCAAGCTCACCAACGCCACGCCGCCACTCATGGACGAGGGGGTAGAGCATCCTCAGCACATGCTGGATGGCGTGGCCGTGGCCGTGGTCAAGTTCCACCGGAATGTGTGTTATCGGACCGATCTTTCCGGGGAATATGGCGCACCGGGCAACGGCCCGAACAAGTGCCGCGTAAGCAACTCCGCAGCACCGGGGCAGCTGGACGTCGACGACAGTGCCGAGGAGATCGTGGTCTCGAAGCCGATCAAGCTCGCGCTGAATGCAGGCCAGTCGATGCCGCTGGCCTTCGATTTTTCGGCGTCGCCCGTACCCCTTGGTGCGAGTGACCTTTACCTGCAGGTCGTCTATCGCGGTGCGCTTGGTCGCGACGTGGCGTCTGCCGAGCGTGACGTCGTCGCGGTAGGAACCCGGGACATCTCCGAACCCAGCTACTTCAGCTACTACAACGCGAGTGATTACGTTCACATCGGGAGCAAGGTTTACACCCGCTCGCAGGTGACACAAAGCCAGGCGCTGCTCGAACAGGTTCAGCCACGTACCTGCTTGTCAGGAGCCTTGGGCAGCCGCAAGCTCAACGCGGGGTGCTTCACGCCGTTCACCTTGTCATTGCAGCTAAGTTTCGGAAACCTGTCTGATCCTTCCATACGGGTCGTCGACTTGCCAAGCCGTCGCTTCTTCCGCGTCGCGGTCCTGATGAACAGCGATCGCGGCACGGCAAAGGAGAGATCGATGGCCAAGGCGGACACCGACGAAGAGCTCGTCCCCCGGCCTCGCCTTACCGCCACCCTGCCGCTTGGTGAAGCCGCGGGAAAGCGAACCGTCGAAAAAGCGCTTCTATACCAGCAAACAACTTGCCTGCCCCTCAATCCCTTCGATGTCGGCCCTGTCGACAACCAGCTAAGGTTCGACAACGACTTGCTCGAATATCACATCGAGGCCACCAACGTGGTGCGGGGTGTTATCGGTTACGTTCAGGCTTCCTGCGTGCAGAACGGTGACGCGTCGGCGCCTGGCGCAGCTGATGATCGCAACGCAGTCATGTCGTCACTCAACGCTGCCGCCGGTGAGCGCATGGCATTTCCTGTCTCGATACACGCAGGGTTCCTGCGTCCCTAGCTGGCCGTCTGGCCAGCCTCTCCGAAGGGCGTCGCCGAGCGAGCCGGCGTGGTCTTGGGGATGCGTCAGCAGCCGTGCAAGGATCGCCGCGACACCGCGGCGATGCGTCCGATCGAGCTGTCGATCGTCGCTGCCGCCGCGACAGTGGCGGCATCAACGTGGTCGACGGAACCGTCGACAACATGGAGCACGGCGGCAGGGATTCATTGCTGGAGTCGTCACCCGGGGCGGAGCGCGGCTGCACGCGCGCGCGGGGGCAGGCAGCTACCCGATGGCCGAGCCGGTACGGGCTCGGTGCCGGCACGCGCAAGATGTTCTGGCATATGCTGATCGGGCTGCTCGGACCCGGTATGCTGGCGGCATCCGTGCTGATGCTGCTGCCCGTTCTAGTGCTGATGCGCACCATCGCCATGTTCGAGCTGACGATCCTCACGGCGAGCGCAGTTGTCCACAGGATTCATCCCCGCGCGGCTCAGATTCGCAGACCCTGGTGGTCACCCTATACTACGCGGTGTTCGCGGCAGGGTGCGGGCGCCACAGTCGGTGGACGCCATAGCGATGGGTACATGGGCATTACCCTGGTGCGGCTGCTGATCGCGTTGCGCTTTGTCAATCCGACCCAACTGGTGGCGCGCGTCAAGGAGCACCGCAGACGGCCCGAGCCCGGAGCAGGGCAGGCGCCACCCAGCGTCAGCGCCGGTGGTACCCGAGCTCGGGGGCGGGGCCATATCCACAATATCCGCGACGCGTGCTCCCGACGGAGCGCGAGACCTTGAACGAGCCCGCATCGACCATGACCCTTCTTTCGCTAGCGACTCTGCCCGAGCTACCTTCCGTAGTCGTGCGCCCCGGCTACGATCCGCGCCAGGCGCAAGTCGGCATCCTGCACCTGGGAATCGGCGCGTTCCACCGGGCACACCAGGCCACGGTGGTGGACACGATGCTCGCGCACGACCTCCGCTGGGGGATCACCGGCGTCAGTCTCAAATCGCCCACCGCTGCGCGCTTGCTCGGACCGCAGGACGGGCTCTACACGGTGCTGCAGAAAAGCGCCGAGGGGACGGCGGCGCGGGTGATCGGCGCGGTACGGGAGGTGATCTTCCTCGGCAGCGACCGTGCCGAGGTCATGGCGAGATTCATGGATCCGCGCGTGCGCATCGTTTCACTCACCGTCACCGAGAAGGGTTATTGCCACGACCCGGCGAGCGGCCGAATCGATTTCGATCATGCAGAGATCGTTCATGATCTCGCCCATCCCGAAGTGCCAATGAGCGCACCAGGCCTGCTGGTCGCTGGACTCGCTGCGCGGCGGGGCGTGACCAGCGAGCCGATCACGGTGCTCTGCTGTGACAACCTGCCGCACAACGGTCGGATCGTCGAAGGCATTGTCCTCGCGCTCGCGCAGTCCCGCGATCGCGGTCTGGCGGATTGGATCGCCGAGCACGTCACCTTTCCCAGCACGATGGTCGATCGGATCGTGCCGGCCACCACCGACCACGACATTGTCGAGGCGGCATCCCTGCTCGGCATGACCGACGCCGCGCCGGTGGTTTGCGAGCCCTACTTCCAGTGGGTCATGGAAGACCGCTTCGCGGGTGGCCGCCCCGCATGGGAGGAGGCGGGCGTGCAGTTCACCGACGACGTCGGCCTGTTCGAGACCATGAAGCTGCGGTTCTTGAATGGTAGCCATTCGACCCTTGCCTATCTCGGCTTTCTGATGGGCCACGCGTTCATCTGGCAGGCATCGAGCGATCCCGATCTGGGGCGCCTGATCGAGCGACTGATGGCCGGCGAGGTGGCGCCGACGGTGCCGCCTCCGCCGGGCATCGACTTGGTGCGCTACCAGGTGCAACTCCTTGCACGCTTTCGCAATCCAGTGTTGCCGCATCGCACCCAGCAGATTGCGATGGACGGCTCGCAGAAACTGCCACAACGGCTGCTCAACCCGGTGCGCGAGCGCCTCGCGCGCGACGCAAGCGTCGCGCACCTCGCGCTTGCCGTCGCGGGGTGGATTCGCTACGCCAGCGGCACCGACGAGGCCGGTCGTCCCATCGCGGTCGCGGATCCCCTCGCGGCGCGGTTCAAATCTATTGCTGCCGCTGCCGCCGGGGATGCCACGGCGATCGCGAACGGCTTTCTCGACATCACTGCCGTCTTCGGCGAGGATCTTGCCTCCCATGGTGAGTTCCGGTCGGCGGTGACGGCGAACGTGGTGTCGCTCTTCAATCGCGGTGCAGGCTCCACCGTGCGCGCGCATCTTGCCAAGACCCGTGAATGATCATGTCCGATAGTCTGCTCCATCCCGACCGCCTGTTTCCCGCGGAGCCCGCCACCCGCGATCTCGCACGAAGGCTCTACGCTGAGGTTCGCGATCTCCCGATCGTAAGCCCGCATGGCCACACCGATCCCCAATGGTTCGCCGACGATGCGCCGTTTCCCGACCCGGCGGCGCTGCTCATCACGCCCGACCACTACGTGTTCCGGATGCTATATAGCCAGGGGATCGCGCTCGATGCCCTCGGAATCCCGCGGCGCGATGGCACGGCAGGGGAGCGCGATCCCCGCAAGATCTGGAGCGTTTTTGCCGCGAACTATCATCTATTTCGCGGCACGCCCACGCGCTTGTGGTTCGATCATGCCATTCAGGAGGTGTTCGGCATCGGCGAACGGCTGAACGAATCCTCGGCGATGCGGCTATACGACCGTGTCGCGGAGGCGCTCACCAAGCCCGCATTTCGGCCCCGCGCTCTGTTCGAGCGCTTCAACATCGAGGTGATCGCGACGACCGAGTCGCCGCTCGATCCGCTCGACCACCATCGCAAGATCCGGGAAAGCGGCTGGAGCGGGCGCGTCATCACCGCGTACCGGCCCGATCCGGTGGCCGATCCCGAGTTCGATGGCTTCGCCGCCAACGTGCAGCGACTGGCCGAGATCACCGGTGAGGATACGGCCCGCTGGCAAGGCTATCTTGCCGCCCACCGCACGCGCCGCGCGTACTTCCGCAGCATGGGGGCGACCTCCACCGATCACGGTCACCCGACGGCCGCCACCGCCGACTTGACTGCCGAGCAGTGTCAGCGATTGCTCGACCGGGCGCTGGCGGGCAGTATCAGCCGGGACGAGGCCGAGTCTTTTCGTGGCCAGGTCCTGACCGAGATGGCCGGGATGAGCATCGACGACGGCCTGGTGATGCAGATCCATCCGGGCTCGTTCCGCAACCACAACCCCCAGGTGTTCGCGACGTACGGTCGGGACAAGGGTGCGGACATGCCGATGCCCACCGATTACGTCAGGGCATTGAAGCCGCTGCTGGATCGTTATGGCAATGCGGCGGGGCTTGCCATCATCCTGTTCACGCTCGACGAAACGGTCTATGCGCGCGAATTGGCGCCGCTGGCTGGGCACTACCCGGTGCTGAAGCTGGGTCCGCCGTGGTGGTTCCACGACAGTCCCGAGGGCATGCTGCGATTTCGCGAGCAAGCGACCGAGACCGCGGGCTTCTATAACACGGTGGGCTTCAACGACGATACCCGTGCATTCCTGTCGATCCCCGCGCGCCACGATGTCGCGCGCCGGATCGATTGCCGTTTTCTCGCCACCCTGGCGGTCGAGCATCGGATCGACGAGGCGGAAGCGTTCGAGCTCGCGCCCAAGCTCGCCTATCACTTCGCCAAGGCGGCCTACAAGTTGTGATCGGCCGGGGTGCGACGATCGCGTGAGGTTGGCGGGTCCTGGTTGCCGGATTGCCTGCGGTCCCTGGCTGCATGACCTATTGCCGGCGTCGCCGGCGTCGATTACCCTGGCGCATGTTCGCGATTGTCCGGGTTGCTCTGCTGGCTTTCATCATGCTGTCGATGCAGCAGGGCACCCTTTGGCATGCCCTGGAGCACGATCGTGCGCGCCTCGCCGACAACGGGGCGGCGTTGCACATGCCGGCGGACGGGCCGTGCGCGGTTTGCGCTTTGTTTGCAAGCGGTACACACGGCGTCACGTCGGAACCCCAGACACTCACGGCGGCGGGCGTCTGCTTGGCGGCGCTGCCTATGCAGGACCGCTCGACCCCCGGGCGGGCCCCGAGCTTCTACTCGAGTCGCGCTCCACCCCTGCTGCTCTCGTGACCTATCGGTCTCCAGTCCTGTCGCTGGAGATCTTCGATGACCACCGGAGCAACGCATGCGCCCATCCTCCATGGTGCGGATGCTCCTCACGTCCGCGGTGCTCGCAACGTCGTTGGCTCACGCCGCGACCGACAGCGAGCTCACCGAGATTCGCGAGGAGATCCGCTCCCTCAAGTCGCAATACGAAGCCCGCATCAGGGCGTTGGAAGACAAGCTCCGCGCCGCGGAAGCAGCTTTCGCCGCTCTAGCCCACCCGAGGTCTTCTGCAGCCACGCCGCCGCCTGCCGCCGCGAGCGCGGGTATCGCCGCATTCAATCCGGCAATCTCGCTGGTGCTGCAGGGAACCTATGCCAACCTGCGCCAGGACCCCCTCGTCTATGCACTCGCGGGATTCGCCAAGACCGACGACGTCTCGCCGGGGGGGCGCGGCCTGGCACTTGGCGAATCCGAATTGACGTTCAGCGCCAACGTCGACGACCGGTTCGCCGGCAACCTGACCCTCTCGCTCACCCCCGAGAACACCGTCTCGGTCGAGGAGGCATACGGCTTCATGCCCTCGCTGGGCAATGGCGTGGTGCCGAAGTTCGGACGGTTCTTCTCCGGGATCGGGTATCTGAACGAGCAGCACCAGCACGCCTGGGATTTCTACGATGCGCCACTTGCCTACCAGGCGCTGCTCGGCGGCCAGTTCACCCAGGACGGGGCGCAGGTCAAGTGGATCGCTCCGCTCGACCAGTTCGTCGAGCTTGGGGCTGAACTCGGCAACGGCGACGCCTTTCCCGGCAGTTCGCGCAGCGCCAACGGCGCCGGTGCAGCGAGCATCTTCGGCCACGTCGGCGGCGATCTCGGCACGAGCCATAGCTGGCGTGCCGGCCTTTCGTACCTGCAAACCCGCGCCCGCGACCGCGCCGCGACGCAGCTCGACGCGAGCGGCAGCTTGGCCGACGTCGCGTACACCGGCAAGAGCCGGGTGGCGATCGCCGATTTCGTGTGGAAGTACGCGCCCAACGGCAACACCCGCGAGCAAAGCTTCAAGCTGCAGGGTGAATACCTGTGGCGCCGCGAGACCGGTGATCTCACCTACGATCCCAGCGGCGGGGCGAGCGTAGGAGCCTACCGCAGTGGGCAGAGCGGCTGGTACCTCCAGGGCGTCTACCAGTTCATGCCGGCGTGGCGCGCGGGGCTCCGTTACGACCGGCTCGATCCGGGACGTCCCGACTATGGTGCCAACGCCGACTTGCTAGACATCGGTACCTTCCACCCGGATCGCGGCACGGTGATGCTCGACTACTCGCCGTCGGAGTTCACCCGCTGGCGCCTGCAGTACGCGCAGAGCCGCACCCGGCCGGATGTCACCGACCATCAGCTCTACCTGCAATACATCCTCACACTGGGCGCTCACGGCGGCCACAAGTACTGAAGGACAGCCATGAAGAAGCGAATGTTTCTGGCGGCTTGTGCTGCACTGGCACTTGTCG
Organism: Casimicrobiaceae bacterium; assembly: GCA_039915505.1. Classification (GTDB taxonomy): domain Bacteria; phylum Pseudomonadota; class Gammaproteobacteria; order Burkholderiales; family Casimicrobiaceae; genus CAIWHR01. Next base: position 90,484 of record JBDSND010000145.1, on the reverse strand, counting down.
CGGGCAGCGCACACGCGGTGCTCAACGTGTTTGCGACTACCCCCGAATGGGGTTCGCTCGCGACTGAGCTCGGTGGCGACAAGGTCGGCGTCTACACCGCCACCAATGCATTGCAGGATCCGCACCACGTGGAGGCGAAGCCGAGTCTCATCGCCCGGGCGCGGAATGCCGACCTGGTGATCGCGACCGGTGCGGAGCTCGAGATCGGGTGGCTTCCGCTCGTGCTGCAGCAAGCCGGGAACCCGAGAGTGCGCCCCGGGCAGCCCGGCTATTTCGAGGCCGCGCCCAACGTCCCGATGATCGAAAAGCCGGCGCGCCTCGATCGTGCCGATGGCGACGTGCATCCACTGGGTAATCCGCACGTGCACACCGACCCCCGCAACATTGCCCGGGTCGCGGGGCCGCTGGCGGCGCGCCTCGCCGCCCTCGACCCACCGAACGCGGCGTACTACGAGGCGCGTGTGCGCAACTTCGACGAGCGCTGGCAGGCGGCGCTCGGCAAGTGGAATGCGCAGGGCTCCGTCTTGCGCGGCATGCCGATCGTCGTCCAGCACAAGAGCTTCAGCTATCTCGTCGCATGGCTCGGCATGAAGGAGGTCGCGACCCTGGAGCCCAAGCCCGGGGTCGAGCCGACGGTGAACTATCTCTCCCAGGTGCTTGCAACCCTCGAGCGCGACCCTGCGAGGATGGTGTTGCGCGGGGCCTACCAGAGCGATCGCGCTTCGCAATGGATTGCGCAGCGGGTCAAGATCAACGTCGTGACCTTGCCATTCACGGTCGGCGGCGATCCCGAGGCGCGCGATCTCTTCAGCGTATTCGACGATACCCTCGCACGGCTCCTGAAGGGGGCGCAATGACCGCGGCGGCGTGGGAGTGGAGCATTCTCCTGCCGGCGCTGGCAGCGGGCATGCTCGTCGCCGCGACCCACGTGCCCCTCGGTACCCAAGTCCTCGCGCGGGGCATTGTGTTCATCGATCTCGCGATTGCCCAGATCGCCGGTGCGGGCGTGCTCCTGGCTGACCGGTTCGGCTTCGAGCCCCAGGGGCTGGGCGTACAGATGGCCGCGCTGGCGGCAGCGCTCGCGGGCGCGCTGGCGCTGAACTTGACGGAGCGCTGGTGGCCGGACGTGCAGGAAGCGGTGATCGGCGTGGTGTTCGTTCTCGCGGCCACCGGCGGCATCCTGCTGCTGGCGAGCAACGTGCACGGCGGGGAGCATCTGCAGGATCTGCTGGTGGGCCAAATCCTATGGGCGCGACCTCAGCAGCTCGCGGCAACGGCGCTCGCGTATGCCGTGATCCTCGCCCTCTGGTTCGGGATCGGCGCGAAGCTCGGCCGGGTCGGGTTCTACGTGCTCTTTGCGTGCACGGTCACCCTGTCGGTCCAGCTTGTCGGACTCTACCTTGTCTTCGCGACGCTGATCGTGCCGCCGCTCGCCACGCGTTTCCGACACCGGCATCGGCTGTTCGTTGGGTGGGGTATTGCGGTGGCGGGCTATGCCTTGGGCCTTGCGATCTCGACGGGCATGGACCTACCTTCCGGGCCGGTCATCGTGTGGTCGCTCGTCGGCGTGGCGCTCAGCTACTATGCCGCGGCGGGACGGCGAGGCGAAGCGGTCCGCGCCAAGGCGATGACGTCTCCCGCCGCGGCGAAAGCGCTTCGCTGACATTGCCGTTGCGGAGGCTGGCGAACGGTTGAAATTCTGCCGCAGCCGGAAATCGGGCCGCACAATCGCCGCCGTCGGCGACTTGGCTCGCCGCAACCATGCCGCGGATTTCTTCACGGTTCGGACAGGTCTGGCCAATCAAAAGAAATGTGGCGTTGGATGGAGCCGGCAACGTGAAATGCTATGTCGGCCGTTTTATGGCGCGGGCGCGCGTACATCCCGTGTGCGGCGCCCTGGCCATGCTTTCCGTGCGGGCCCGTTTGTTATGCTCGCCTCCCTATGGCTTCTTACGCGCCGCCGTTTCTCCGTTCGAACACGTGGTCGATGCTCCGTCGCCTACGTGGCGCCGCCCGACGCCTCGATGTCCTCGGCGGCCAGGCGGTCGCGTGCTGCATCCTGGCCGCGGTCGCGGGCGTGGGGTGGGCGGCACATCCCCTCGCGGCCGATGACACCGGCACCCAGGGCATCGGACATGTCGAACTCGAGATCGGTGCGCAGCGTGTCCACTCCAAGGAGGCGCGGATTGTCTAGATCGGCTTGCAGGCCACGTATGGCGTCACCGCGGCGTTCGATGTCCTGGTGCGGCCCGTGGTCCTGGACGTATCGCATATCGGGAAAACAACGCCCACGCGCACCCGCGGCTTCGGCGATACTGACATCGGCTTCAAGTGGCGATTCGGCGAAGGCGACGCGGGGAGCGCGGCCATTCGAGCAGACGTTCTGCCCCCCACCGGCCACTCGGGACGCAGCCTCGGTGGTGGCGGAACCGCGACCCGGTGATGCTTATTGGCAGCATGGAGCAGGGTCCCTGGGCATTGAACGGCAACCTTGGCGTCCTGCGGTTGCCGCCGGGGTCGGACACGCGTCGCTACCAGACCTTCGCGTCGACGGCGCTCGTGTGGTCGCCCCGCGAGGTTCTGCATCTCAGCGTCGAGCTCATCGCCAATGCCGACGCGACCGCGCCAAGCATCGTTGGCCGTTGTCAAGCCGGGTGGGCGCGATCGGCGATGCCACGCCTGATTCGGCTCGACGCTGGAGGGGAGCAGCGTCTCGGCGCCGGGTCCGCGCAGGCCATCGTGCTCGGCGGCATGACATTCCGCTGGTAACCAACCGGGCAGGCAGCGCCAACCCGCATTGAACTTCCCTAGGAGGACAATCGATGATTGAAATCCGCAAAGGCGGCGATCGCGGTCACGCCCGGCACGGCTGGCTCGACTCGCGTCACAGCTTCTCGTTCGCCGACTACCACGACCCCGCGCACATGGGCTTCGGTCCGCTACGGGTGATCAACGAGGATCGCGTCGCGCCGGGCAAGGGCTTCGGTACCCACGGCCATCGCGACATGGAAATCTTGAGCTACGTGCTGGACGGCCAGCTCGAGCACCGCGACAGCCTGGGCAACGGCTCGGTCATCGTTCCCGGCGACGTGCAGCGGATGAGCGCAGGCACCGGCGTGCAGCACAGCGAATACAATCCGTCACGCGTCGAGCCGGTGCATTTCCTGCAGATCTGGATCGAGCCAGCCATACGAGGCGCCCAACCGGGCTACGAGCAGCAGCATGCTACTGAGGAGGCGAGGCGCAATACCCTGCGTGTCATCGCGTGTCCGGAGGGCGGCGACGGGGCTGTTCAGCTCAACCAGGACGCTCGCGTCCATGCCGCCCTTCTCGACGGGGACGATGCCGTGGAGTACATCCTCCCACCGGGTCGTCGCGCGTACGTACACGTCGCGCGTGGAGCCCTTCATGTCAACGATCTGCCGCTCGCGGCCGGTGATGCCGTGAAGATCGCCGGCCAGAGTGCCATCCGCATCGATCGCGCCGCGGGCGCCGAGGTGCTGCTGTTCGATCTTCCCTGAAATCACTGCCAAGGAACCACCATGAATCGATTCGAAGATTCCCTGGCCCTTCTCGGCCGGATCGCATTGGCCGCGATCTTCGTGTGGTCGGGCTTCGGCAAGATCAGCGGATTCAGCGGCACGGCGGCTTATATCGCCAGCAAGGGGTTGCCATTTGCGGAAGTGCTCACGGCGCTGACCATTTTCATCGAGTTCGCGCTTGGACTCGCCATCGTGATCGGATTCAAGGCCCGGATCGCTGCGCTGTTGATTGCGCTGTGGCTCATTCCGACGACGCTGCTCTTCCACAACTTCTGGTCGGTGCCTGCCGAGGAGGCCATGATGCAACAGATCAATTTCATGAAGAACGTGTCCATCTTCGGAGGCATGTTGATCCTGATGGCCTTCGGTCCCGGGCGCTACAGTGTGGACGGTGGACGAGGCTAGTAGGGCGCGCTGCGCGAGAGCAGAGCGGTGACGCGGCGCGCGGCAGAACCGTTGGGCGCGCAGTGTCGCGCGCCCGCGGCATCATTCCCGGATCCGCGAGTCCATCCAGATCGTGACCGGTCCATCGTTGATCGACTCGACCGCCATGTCGGCGCCGAAGACACCGCTGGGCACGCTTCGCCCCAGTCCGAAGGCCAATCGCGAGACGAAGTCGGCGAACGCGGGCGCGGCGACGTGCGGCGGTGCCGCGCCCGACCACGACGGACGGTTGCCCTTGCGCGTCGAGGCGAACAGGGTGAACTGGCTTACCGCGAGGATGCTGCCCCCAACCTCGCGCACCGAGCAATTCATGACGCCTTCTGCGTCGTTGCACACCCGCAGATAGACGATCTTGCTGGCTAGCCAGGCGCGGTCGTCCGGGCCGTCGTCGCGCGCCACCGCGGCGAGTACCAGCAGCCCGGGGCCAATGGCGCTGACGGTATGGCCATCCACCGCGACCGCTGCCCGGCTCACCCGTTGAACGAGAGCGCGCATGCCTCAGGGCCGTAGCACGCGACGATCGACCTCGGCCACCACCCCGCGCTCGAAGTGAACGACCGTGACGGTCTGCGGGTCGCCACGTGCCGGCAGGTAGGTCCAGCTCATTCGGCCTTTGCGCGAGCCGCTACCGCGGGCATCCGGACGGCCGAGTCGTGCCAGCACCTCGGCTTCGGACATCCCGCCGTGGACGTGGCGACGCATGCTGCCATCCGCCGCAGCCCGGAACTGACGCGAACTGCTGCGTGCTGGTGGGCGGGCGGTGGTCCCGGGCAACCGCGGGGGCCGGCCGGCCGGCGCTGTCGCCGTGGGGTCCGCTCGGGGCGCATCGGCGGCCAGGCCGGGAACCACGGAAAGCGGGGGTGGGTCCCTGTCGAAATTGCGCAGTTCTGCGCCCGGTGCGCAGGGCGTCTGCTGATAGACCGGGGACCCGTCCACCGCGGCGCATTTGTGCACAGCCGCCACGGCGGGTCCCATCCCCAGGCTGACGATCAGCGCGAACCAGGCCGGGAAGGCCCGGTCGGCCCGTCGCCCCTCCTGCAGATCTCGATTCTCGGCCCCCGTGCTCAGGGGTTGGTCCGCGGAACTTCGCGTATTTTCGTCAGGAATGCAATCGCGCATTTGATCTCAATCGAAAAATATGCGGAAATGTAGGTGCACGTTAGCTGCTTTTGGAAACGTTGTCGCTAGGCCAAGAGAGGGAATCGTCATCGCCATCGACATTGCCGCGCGAATCCGGGACATCGCCCCCTTTCACGTGATGGAAGTGCAGACGGCGGCCAGGGCGCTCGAAGCAGCGGGACGATCCGTTATCCACATGGAGATCGGGGAGCCCGATTTCGCCACACCACCGGAGGTGATCGCCGCGGGCCAGCGCGCGCTCGCGGGAGGCGGTATTTTTTACACCTCGGCGGTGGGCATACCAGCGTTGCGCCAAGCGATTGCGGGGCATTATCGCGCTCAGTTCGGGGTCGCGGTCGCACCGGATCGGGTGGTGGTGACGGCCGGGTCGTCGGCCGCGCTGCTTCTGCTGATGGGTCTGATACTGGACCGCGACGACGAAGTGTTGCTGGCGGATCCGGGCTATCCATGCAACCGGCACTTCGTACGTGTGCTGGAGGGCAGACCCCGTCCGATCCCGGTGGGACCGGCGACGTCGTACCAGCTGACCGCGGCTGCCATCGATGCCCACTGGACCACTCGCACGCGCGCTGTGCTGCTCGCCTCGCCCTCGAATCCCACCGGAACCACGGTGACGCCCGACGAGATGCGCCGGATCGCGGCAGTCGTGGCCCGGCGGGGCGGAGCGCTCATCGTCGACGAGATCTATCTCGGCCTGTCCTATGAGGCTGATGGCGTCGGGCGCATCGCCTCGGCGCTGGCGACCACGGCCGGCGAGATCGAGGACATCTTCATCGTGTCGAGCTTCTCCAAGTACTTCAACATGACCGGCTGGCGCCTGGGATGGATCGTGGCCCCTGAGGCGCACGTCCGCAACCTCGAGAAGCTCGCCCAGAACCTCTACATCTCACCGCCGACGCTTTCCCAGCATGCGGCGCTCGCGTGCTTCGCGCCTGAAACCCTTGCGCTGCTCGAGACACGCCGCGTGGCGTTTCGCGACCGGCGCGACGTTCTTGTGCCGGCGCTGAGGGCGCTTGGATTCAATATTCCGATCACCCCCACGGGTGGCTTTTTCGTCTACGCCGACAGCTCGAAGTTCGGCCCCGACAGCGAAGCCTTTTGTCGCAATGTGCTTGCCCAGACCGGTGTCGCGATCACCCCGGGCATGGACTTTGGCAGTCATCGCGCCCACGACCACGTGCGTTTTGCCTATACCATCGGGCGTGACAAGCTCGAGGAAGGCGTCGCGCGGCTCGGCGCCCTTCTCTTGCCGCGCGCGGAGCAATCCCCAATCCCCGCACCAATTTCCGCCGACTCCTCCTCATGAGACTAGATATCTTGCGTGCCTGGTTGCCTGCGGCTCTGGCGCTTACCGTCGCCGGGTGCTCCGCGATCGATTTCTACTGGCAGGGCATGACCGGCCAGATGAACCTCATCGCCGGTGCACGGCCGATCACCGAGGTGCTCGAGACGACCGACGACCCTCAGCTCAAGAAGCGTTTGCTCCAAGTGCAGGGGATTCGCGCTTTCGCCACCCGTGAGCTCGGGCTTCCGGACAACCGGAGCTACACGCGCTACACGGAGATCGGCCGGCCTTACGTGGTGTGGAACGTGGTGGCGACACCCGAGCTATCGCTCACCCCGCGCCAGTGGTGCTTCGCGGTCGTCGGTTGCGTGTCGTACCGGGGCTACTTCAGCGAGGACCAGGCCAAGCTCGAGGCGGCGCGCCTCGTTTCACTCGGCGACGACGTCAGCCTGGGCGGTGTCTCCGCCTATTCGACCCTGGGTTGGTTCGACGATCCGGTGCTTTCGACCTTCGTGCGCTATCGCGAGACCGAGCTTGCGCGGCTGCTGTTCCACGAACTCGCCCACCAGGTGGTGTACGTCAAGGACGACACGGCGTTCAATGAGTCATTCGCGGTGGCGGTGGAAGAGGAGGGCATGCGGCGCTGGTTGAAGGCCCAGGCCGGCCGGCCCGACGCCGCGCAACTCGCCGAGGATGTCAACCGCTCGCGTCGCTTGAAGAAGGAGTTTCGCGCGATCGTGAGCGCCACCCGCGACCGCCTGCGAGCGTTGTACGCCAGCAGGCTGCCAACCGCGGAGAAGCGCGCCCGTAAGGCTGCGATCTTCGCGGAGATGCGCCTGCAATACGAGCACGCCAAGGCTGGCTGGGGCGGCCTGGCAGCCTACGATCGCTGGTTCCATCGCGATGCGAACAATGCCGCCATCGCCGGCATCGGCCTGTACGCCGACCTGGTGCCGCAATTCAGCGCCCTGATCGCCGCCAATCGCTTCGACCTCGAGCGCTTTTACGCCGACGTCAAGACCCTCGCCGATCTTCCCAAGGAGCGGCGCGCGATTCGTCTCGCGGAGTTGGCCCGCCCGGCCACGATCGCCGCGACCGATCCCACCGCTGCAGTTGGCCGGGGGGCGGGTCCTGGCGACGCTCCGGAAACTCCCGGCCTTGCCGGGACGGGTGGCATCGCCAACATTCTCGTGCCCTAGCGCCTGCTCGAGCGCCTCGTCGCGTTTTTGCCGGCAGCCGGGGCCGCCGGCTCCCGCCAGTGGGGCCTCCCGGCCACGTGCATCCGGGGGTTCGGTTGCCCGCCTTGCCCTGTCACGCCTTGGCCTTTGGTTCTGAAGCGAAAACCCGCTATAATCACGGGTTCCCTTGCCTCATCCGCCGCAGACGGTGAGGCCATCGACGGCACTTTGGTGCGCGACCGCGTCGCGCCGTGGCCGATGCAGATCCGCATCGGCTTCCACGTCCGCCGTCCAACTGACCAGAAGGAGTGCTCTGCATGCGTCATTACGAAGTGGTATTCATCGTCCATCCCGACCAGAGCGAGCAGGTGCCGGGCATGGTCGATCGCTATCGTGCCCTGGTGACCGCCCGTCAAGGACAGATTCACCGTCACGAGGACTGGGGTCGACGCCAGCTCGCCTATCCCATTGCCAAGATCCACAAGGCGCACTACGTGCTCATGAACATCGAGTGCGATCTCGAGACTCTGGCCGAGCTCGAGCACGCCTTCAAGTTCAATGACGCCGTGCTACGTCATTTGATCGTGTCGATGCGCGAGGCGGTCGTGGCGCCGTCACCGATGATGCGGGAAGAAAAGCCCCGCTCGACGCGAGATGGTGAGCGTGGCGACCGAGGTGATCGCGGCGACCGAGGTGATCGTGGCGACCGCAGCGATCGTGGTGACCGTGGCGAACGCCCCGCGCCGGCTGCAGTCACCGCGCCGACGGCACCGACCGCGAGCTGATTCCGCGTTCATCCGGGCCTCGCGGTGCAAGCGAACCGGGTGCTGCTCGATGCAACGCTCACCCAACGTGGCGACCTTCGCTATACCCCGACCGGGGTGCCCGCTCTCGACTTCGTTCTGCGTCATGCGTCGCGGCAGCACGAGGCGGGGAGCGAACGGGCGGTTGACTGCGAGCTCGCTGGCGTGGCGTTTGGCGACCCTGCCCGTGACCTTGCCGCAGTCGCGCTCGGGAGCGCCCTGCGATGCAAGGGATTCATCGCTCGCCGCTGGCGCACCGGCGTGACCCTCGCGCTCCACGTACATGCTTTCGAACTGATCGATCCGAACGGATCGAACCTCACACTCTAGGAAACTGAAATGCCCCGTCCACAAGGAAGATTCGGCAAGAAGAAGGATGGCAAGAAACGCGAGCGCGGCAATGCCCTCTTCAAGCGCAAGAAGTTTTGTCGCTTCACGGCTGAAGGCGTCAAGGAAATCGACTACAAGGACATCGACATCCTGAAGGACTTCGTCCAGGAGAACGGTAAAATCATGCCGGCGCGCATCACAGGAACCAAGGCGCGCTACCAGCGCCAGCTGTCGACGGCCATCAAGCGGGCCCGCTTCCTCGCGCTGTTGCCGTATACCGACCTCCACTGATCGCGACGGAAGAGAAATAAGCATGCAAATTATCCTGCTCGAGAAACTGGTCAACGTCGGCAACCTCGGCGACGTCGTGAAGGTCAAGGACGGCTACGCTCGCAATTTCCTTATCCCGCAGGGCAAGGCTAAGCGCGCCACCCCCGACAACATCAAGGCCATTGAGGCGCGGCGCGCGGAACTGGAGAAAGCGGCCGGTGCGAAGCTCGAGGCGGCGCAAGCCCAGGCCGCCAAAATGGAAGGCACGACCATCACGATCAAGCAGAAGGCCGGCGTCGATGGCCGTCTGTTCGGGTCGGTCACCAACGCCGACATTGCCGAGGCGCTGAAGGCACAGGGCTTCGAGGTAGAAAAATCCGCGGTGCAGATGCCGAACGGACCGCTCAAGCATATCGGCGACCATCCGCTGGTGGTCAATCTGCACACCGATGCGCACGCCAACGTCACGGTGACCGTACAGGCGGAGACCATCTTCGTCTGACCCGCAGTCGCGTCGCACGACGTGGCGCGGCGCACGTTAGCGGTGCCGATCCGTTCGCGGCAGTGCGGCTCTTGCGAGCGCGGACCTTGGTATGTGGGAGTTGTTCGGGCGGTGTCCCGCGGTCGGTAATCATTGCATTGGGGTGCGCTGTTGCGCACCCCATTTTTGTTGCCAGTGCCGGCGTCGGCGGCGGTAGAATCATCGCTCGAGTTGCGCCATGCCCGACGATCCTCAAGTCGATGCCCTCAAGCTGCCTCCGCACTCCCTCGAGGCGGAGCAGTCGGTGCTCGGCGGCCTCATGCTCGACAACGAAGCAGCCGACCGGATCGGCGATGCCATCTCGCCCGCCGATTTCTATAGCGAGGCGCATCGGCTGGTGTTCGAGCACGCCATAGCACTCATCGCCGACGGCAAGCCCGCGGACGTGGTGACCGTCTCCGAGGCGCTCGGCTCGGTCAAGAAGCTCGACTACATCGGCGGACTCGCCTATCTCGGCGCGCTCGTCCAAAACGTGCCGACTGCCGCCAACATTCGCCACTACGCGGCGATCGTCCGCGAGCGCTCGATACTGCGGCAGCTGGCGGCCACCGCCGGGGACATCGCCGACAGCGCCTACAATCCGCTGGGGCGAAGTGCCAAGGAAGTGCTCGACCAGGCCGAGGCCAAGGTCCTGCACATCGCTGAGCAGGGCGCGCGAGGGCAGCAGGTGTTCGCGCCCATCGGTGAACTCCTGATCGGTGTGGTGGAGCGGATCGAGACGCTGTTCAACCGCGACGATCCGTCCGACGTCACGGGCGTTCCGACGGGCTTCAGCGACCTTGACAGGATGACGTCGGGCCTTCAGCCGGGAGACCTGATCGTCGTGGCCGGCCGGCCGTCGATGGGCAAGACCGCCTTTGCGCTCAACATCGGCGAGCACGTTGCCTTGGCTGCGGGTTTGCCGGTCGCCGTGTTCTCGATGGAAATGGGGGCTTCCCAGCTGGCGCTGCGCATGATCGGGTCCGTCGGCCGGCTCGATCAGCACAAGCTTCGAACCGGACGTCTCGCGAGCGACGATTGGGAACGCCTTTCCTCGGCCCTTGGTCGTCTCAACGAGGCGCCCATACTGATCGACGAGACGCCCGCGCTCAACTCGATCGAGGTGCGGTCACGGGCGCGGCGCCTGATGAAGCAATACGGCAAGCTCGGTCTGGTGATCGTCGACTACTTGCAGCTCATGCAGGCTTCGTCGACCGGCGAGAATCGCGCTACCGAGATCTCCGAGATCTCCCGGTCGATGAAATCGCTGGCCAAGGAGCTCAAGGTTCCGGTCATGGCGTTGTCGCAGCTCAATCGCTCCCTCGAGCAGCGCCCCAACAAGCGGCCGGTGATGTCCGACCTGCGCGAGTGCGTCACCGGAGATACGCTGGTCTGCCTCACTGATGGATCGCGCGTGCCGATCAGGGATCTCGTCGGCAGGGTGCCCCAGGTATGGGCGGTGGACGAGCGCCAGCGCGTGCGTGCCGCGCGTGCCGATCTGGTGTGGTCGAAGGGTGTCAAGCCAGTCTTCCGGGTATCGCTTGGCACCGGCCGGACGCTGCGAGCCACGGGCGAGCATCGGCTGCGCGCGCTCGAGGGCTGGCGGCGAATCGACGAGCTCGAGCGCGGTGCCCGTGTCGCCCTTGCCCGCACCATCCCGGAATCCCTCGCGCCGCTCGAATGGCCGGATCACGAGGTGATGCTGCTCGCTCATCTCGCCGCGAGTGGCCAATACGACGGCGACGCGCCGGTGCGCTATGCCGCGGCGACGGAGGAAAATAGCGAGGCCGTGCGCGCGGCGGCGGCGAAGCTCGGCACACTGGCGGAACGCTCGTCGCCTCGCGCTCGCCACCATCTGGTCATGACAGCGCACCCGCAGGCTGCGACGGGCCCGGGGGTGCGTGCTTGGCTCGAGCGTCTCGGCATTTTCGGCCAGTCGGCACAGGCGAAGCGATTGCCGCCGCACGTGTTCCGCTTGCGCCGCCGCCAGGTCGGGTTGCTAATGCGCCACCTGTGGGCGGCAGGTGGCATCATCGCGTGTCCATCAAAGCGGCAGCGACTGCCGCGGGTGCGTTTCGTGACGGCGAGCCCCGTCCTGGCAGCCGATGTTGCCGCGTTGCTCCTGAAGCTCGCGATCGTCGCGCGGCTCTCGACCACGGTTGCCCGTGATGCGGTGCCGATGCACCGCGTCGACATCGGCACCGTCGACGGGCAGCGCCGTTTCCTCGGCGCCATCGGTGCCTTCGGGCCACACGTCGCCGCCGCGCAACGCTTGCATACCCTGTTGCGCGATGTGAGCCATCGCGGCGCGGTTGACACCGTACCGCACGAGATATTCGAGCGGGTCCGCAGTGCCATCGGGCAGCGCGCAAGCGCACAGGATTCGATTGCGGGCGGAGACACGCCCGACCACGTTGGCGTCGTCGAGATACCGGCCGGATGGACGGCGCCGGAGGCGCTTGGCCGCGCGGGCTCGGACTCTGATCTCGATCCGACATCGGGATCGGATCTCGAGTGGGATCGCGTCGTCGCCATCGAGGCCGCAGGACACGAGGAGGTATTCGATCTCACCGTGCCCGGTCCAGCGAGCTGGCTCGCCGATGGCATCTTGAGCCACAACTCCGGGGCCATCGAGCAGGATGCCGACGTGATTTTGTTCATCTACCGTGACGAAGTCTACAACCCGGATACGCAGGACAAGGGCACGGCGGAGATCATCATCGGCAAGCAGCGCAATGGCCCCATCGGCACGATACGGCTCACGTTCCTGGGCGAATACACGCGCTTCGAGAATTTCGCGACGCCCGGCAGCTACTAGGGCCTATTCACACTACAGGGCGTGCGATGCGTTGCGAACAAAAACGATCATCCCCCCTTGGGAGGGGGTGGGCGCGGCCCACGCAGTGGGCGAGCCTGGCGGAGGTAAGCCAATGAGCCGGACAACGATGCGTCCGACATGACCCCGCTGATCATTGCCGACGGCGACATCGCCACCACGAGCATTCTCGCCCGCGCCCTGATGCAAGGCTATGGCGCGGTCGAGCAACGTGCCTTACATCAGCTCTTCGGCGCCATCGTCGACGCCCGACCGGTGTTCATCTCCCGCGTCTGCCATCCGGCCTATGCATGGCTGCCGCGCTACCTGCGCAGCCGCGGCGTGCGCTATGCCTATTTTTTGGACGACAACTTCTGGGAGCTCACAGCGGACGTCGACCCGGGCCTCGCGACCTTCTATCAGAACCCGGCAGTGCTCCGCGTGCTCGACGACTACGTGCAGCACGCCCAGGTGGTTGTGGTGATGTCGCGCCGGCTCGGCGCGTACATCGCGGCACGGCATCCCACGGCGCAGGTTCGTTATGTCGTGCCGGGTTTCGACGTGGCTGCAGTCGATCCCTTGCTGCGGGCTCAACCGGCACGGGGACGTGGCGACGGCGTGGTTCGGGTTGCCTATCCGACCAGCCGCCGGCCGGGAGTGACGGAGCTGCTGGTAAAAGTCTTCAGCGCACTCATCGAGCGCCATGGACCACGCATCGAGGTGGAATTCGTCGGCTGGGCGCCCGATGCGGTGCTCGGGTTGCCCGGTGTCCGCCTTTATCCCCACATCGATGGCTACGAGGCGTACCTTCGGTTCGCCGTCGACCGACAGTGGGACATCGGCATCGCCCCGCTGGCTGGGCAGCACTTCGAGAGCTTCAAGACCCAGGTCAAGTATCGCGAGTACGGGGGCTGCAGGATCGCGGGGGTGTACACGAAGCTGGCGCCGTACGTCGACTACGTTCGCGACCGCGAAACCGGTGTCTTGGTGGACAATGTAGTGGAGAGTTGGATCACCGGCATTGACTTCCTGGTCGCCGATGCGCAGGCGCGCATGCACATCGGGGCGGCTGCGCATCAGGACGTGGTGCGCCACCACAACCAGATCGATACCGCGCGCGAGCTCGCCGCGATCGGGGCGGAGCTCACGGGGGAAACGACGGTGGAGCGTGGGACGCCGCCGGCTGAGGGGGATGCCGCGCATGGGTGATAGCGCCATCGATGCCGCGTCCGGGCAGTCTATCGGACGCAATGCGCGCTGCGCCTGCGGCAGCGGACGACGCTACAAGGATTGCTGCGGAGGCATTGCCGCGCAGGTAGCCGGCAACCGGGTGCGCAGCCTGATGCGGCACGCGCTGGGGATGCAGCAGGCGCGCCGGCTCGACGATGCGGAACGGTTCTACCGCGAAGCGCTTGCGCTCAATCCTAATGAGCCGGACGTCCTGCACATGCTCGGTGTGATTCGGTACGAGCGGCAAGATCCCGCGGAGGCGCTCGCGCTGATTCGTCACGCCCTCGATCTCACCGAATGGCGCTTTCCGGCGATACGCCATAACTTCGGCCTCGTGCTTGCGGCGCTCTGCCGCGACCGCGACGACAGCCGGCGCCGGATGGCGCGGGCGAGCTATCGGCAGTGGCTCGCGGAACTCGGCACGCAACCCGCCCGCTTGGCAAGCGTCGCCGTCGTCGTGCCCAATTACAACCACGCGGCGTTCGTGGAGCACGCCCTGGCCTCGCTCTTCGCGCAGACGCAGCTTCCGGCGGAGCTAGTGGTCATCGACGACGGCTCGTCGGATGGTTCCGCGGCGATCATCGCACGCGTGCTCGCGGATGTGCCGTTCCCAGCGCGCATCATCGTGCGGGAGAACCGTGGCGCGCCGGCGACGATCAACGAGGCGGTGGCGATGACCTCCAGCGAGTTCGTGAACGTGCTGAACTCCGACGACGCCTTCGAGCCCGATCGACTCGCACGCATGACCGCGGCGGTGGCCGGGCGGACAGAATGGGGCTTTTCGTCGGTTGCCCTCATGGACGAGCATGATCGGCCCATCGACGTACTGCAGCACGCGCGGGGCTACGCCATCGCCTGCGCGCAGGGGGCGATTTCCCTGGCGGAGACGCCCGGCTTTGCGCTGCTGACCAACAATGTCGCGGTCACGTCGGGTAACCTGTTCTTCTCGCGGCGCATCTTCGATGCACTGGGGGGATTCCGGGACTTTCGCTACAATCATGACTGGGATTTCGCGCTACGCGCCGTGGCGTTGACCGAGCCCGCGTTGGTGCCAGTCGAAACCTACCGGTACCGACTTCACGCACGAAACACCATCGACGAATCGAGCGCCGCCGCGCGCGCCGAGGCTGATCGTATTCTCGGCGAGTTTCTCGAGCGGGCTTCGAGCGCCGTTCCTTTCCCTTCCCCGCATGCCCCATCCGGACTCCGGTGGGGCTCGCACTTCATCGTGACGGTGCTGGAGAGCGGCATGGCCAGTGTGCTCGATCCCAATCGACTTCGGGCGTTGGCGGACGGGTTCGCGGGCCTCGCGGCCAGGACCGACGCGGCGGACAGCTGAGATGGTTGCGCTGGCAGACCTTGGAGCGGTGAGTCCGGCCCAGATTGCCTGGCGGGCCCCACTTCGACGCGATGATGCGACGTGCCCGGTCTGCGGGGCGCGGCGCGGGCACGCCGACGTGCTGGATGTGCCTAGCCTGTCGCCGACGCAAGGCCTGCATCGGCTGCTGCGCTGCAGCGGGTGCGCGAGCGTTTTCTACGAGTGCCAGGACATCCTCGATTTCAGCGACCTGGGCCACGCCGGGTCGGACTTCTGGCGCAGCTACGTCGAAGTCCAGGCCGGCATCTGGGAAATGATCTGGCCGATCGCGGTCGTTCGCGGGGTGGCCCCGCGCCGGCTGCTCGAGGTCGGCTGCGGGTTCGGATTCAGCCTGGACTTCTGGCAGCGCTCGCAACTCGGTGCGGCGTGTGGGGTGGAGGTCGCCGCGTACGGAAGTCGCGGGCGGGACATGCTCGGAGTGGAAGTGTTTCCGTACTATCTAGAAGCTTGCCCGGAACTCGCCGGGCGTACGTTCGATCTCGTCTACGCGTCCGAGGTGATCGAGCACGTCCCGGATCCGCAAGCGTTCGTGCGCCTTCTGGCGCGCTGGCTCGCACCCGACGGGACCCTCGTCCTGACGACACCGAGCGCCGATTTCGTACGCTGCGAGAATGCATCGGCGACGCTGCTCGCGGCCCTGGCTCCCGGCTTTCACGCATTCCTGCTATCACCGCGCGCCCTCGAGGTCGCGGTGCGTGGCGCCGGCTTCGCGCATGTCAAGGTACAGAGCTTCGGCGAGCGGCAGGTGGTCTGGGCATCGCGGCGGCCACTCGATGTCGACGACAGTCTCGATGGTGCGCGGACCCGATATTTGCGCTACATCGCCGACCGCTCGCGCAGCGGCGTCGATGTGCGGAGTCCGCTCTGGCAGGGATTTGCCTATCGCGCCGTCCGCGATCTGCTGAATGCAGGGGACGTCGGCGGCGCGGCGGTGATGGCGAAGCGCCTGTGCGACGCCATCACCGACGTGTATGGCGAGGCTGCGCTCGATCCAACGGTGGTCGTACCTCGCCTGGCGGTAGCTCGCACGCTTGCCGAGGTGGGCGAGATTGGGCCATATTTCCTGCCGTGCCTGTACTTCTTGCTCGGGGCCATCGCCGAGCATGCGGCGCGCGATGCAGAGAAAGCGCGGAATTTCTATGCAGGCAGCCACGCCGCGACGGTTGCGGCAGTAGGGCGGCTCGGCACCATTCACTTCCTGGAAGCGGTCTCGCTCGTCTGGCCGGCGCGGGTCGCGGAGGCGCGCCTGCTTCTTGCGCGCGGTGCCTGGCGACAAGCGTCGAGCCTGATCATCGGTCTCGCGCAATCGACCAATCACCTCGAAGCGGACCACGCCTTTTCCCTGGCCGCGCCGGCACTGGTCGAGCAGGCGCTACCGCCTGCGCTGGACGTGCTCACCGATGCCGGCCAGCGCGATCTTGCGCTGGAGGTCGCGCAGTCGTATTGCGATTACGTCACCGCGCGCTACGGGCCGGAGCTGTGCACGGTTGCGGGTATCGAGCGTGCGTTCGCTGCGGGCGCGCCGCTTCCGGGCGATCCGCTGCTCCCGGTGTGGGCCCAGGGGCTTCGCGATGCCTGGCGGGCAGGCCCGGCGTCCGGGGACGGCGCCGCTTTGCGCGAGGTGGTCCGGCTCGCCGGCCTTGTCGAGCCCGGGTCGGCCAATGTAGCGAAATGCCGTGCCCGTGCCGTACGCGCCCAAACGCTACTCGCGCCCGCCCCAGCGGCGTCGATCACCTACGACTTTTCCTACACGTTCAAGCCGCCGCGCGGGTGAGGCGCCGGTGTTGCGTGGATCGCGGCGCGCTACAGGATATCCGCCGCGTGGTCCGCGAGGCGCGAGCGCTCGCCGCGCTGCAGGGTGACGTGTCCCGAGTGCTCCCAGCCCTTGAACCGATCGACCACATAGGTGATACCAGAGCTGCCTTCGGTGAGGTAGGGCGTGTCGATCTGGGCAATGTTGCCGAGGCAGACTACCTTGGTGCCAGGCCCCGCGCGGGTGACGAGGGTCTTCATCTGCTTGGGGGTCAGGTTCTGCGCCTCGTCGATAATGAGGAACTTGTTGATGAAAGTCCGGCCCCGCATGAAGTTGAGGGACTTTACCTTGATCCGCGAGCGGATGAGGTCGCGGGTCGCTGCGCGTCCCCACTCGCCGGCTTCGTCGTCCGTCTTGTTGAGCACGTCGAGGTTATCCTCCAGCGCGCCCATCCACGGGTTCATCTTCTCTTCCTCCGTGCCAGGCAGGAAGCCGATGTCTTCGCCGACGGGTACGGTCACGCGGGTCATGATGATCTCCGAGTAGACCTTGAACTCGAGGGTCAGCATAAGTCCAGCGGCGAGAGTCAGCAGCGTCTTGCCGGTGCCTGCCTGCCCCAGCAGCGAGACGAAGTCAATCTCCGGATTCATCAGTAGATTGAGCGCGAAGTTCTGCTCGCGGTTGCGCGCGGTGATGCCCCAGACGTTGTTCTTCTGGTGGGTATAGTCCTTGAGGGTATGCAACACCGCCGTCCGGCCCGTGAGCTCGCGCACGGTCGCGTAGAACGGCGTCTCGCCGGGCGTCTCCTGATACACGAACTCGTTGACCAGCAGCGACGGTACGAGTGGGCCGGCGATGCGATAGAACGTGTGCCCGCCCTGCTGCCAGGATTCCATGCCCTTGCCGTGCCGCTCCCAGAAATCGGCCTCGAGCTCGCGCATCCCGCTGTACAGGAGCTCCGTGTCCTCGAGCACCTTGTCGTTGGTGTAGTCCTCGGCGGCAATGCCCAGCGCCCGCGCCTTGATGCGCATGTTGATGTCCTTCGACACCAGAATGACGCTTCGCTTCGGGTGGGCGCGCTGGAGATGCATGACCACGGCAAGGATCTGATTGTCGGCCTTACCGTTCGCGAGCGACGCCGGCAGCTCGGTGGTGATCGCCTCCGTCTGCAGGAAGAGCCGGCCGGTGGCGGCACCCCCCGATTTCGCATCGAGGTCGATCCCGTCTCCGATCCCGTTGGGCATCGCCGTGACCAGGTCGTCAAGGAAGCGCGACACCTGGCGGGCGTTGCGCGCGACCTCGGTCATGCCCTTCTTGTTGTTGTCGAGCTCCTCGAGCGTGAGGATGGGCAGGTAGATGTCGTGTTCTTCGAAACGGAAAAGGCTGGTCGGATCGTGCATCAGGACATTGGTGTCGAGCACGAAAAGCTTGTTGGCCGTCTGCAGGCGAGTGGTCTGGCCAAGTTTGCTCTGAGTTTTAGCGATCTTGCGGGCTACGAGAGTGAGGGGCGCGGGGCGGATCTTGCGCTCGACCATGGGACTCCTTGGCGAAGTTGGGTTTGCAGCCAGTGCTGGGCCCGCGACTATCGTAGTCCGGGCATTTTGCAAAGACAAGCAATGCCCGTGTTGAAAGCCATCGACCATGGCGGCGCTGTCGCGGGCAGGTCAGTCGGACCCATGGTCGGCTGCCGGGCGGCGTGCGTCGACAACCGGGCCGACCGCGAATCCCATGTCCCTGTCGAGGCGCGCGCGGGCCTCGGCATCGAGCGCATCGTAGAACCCGAACATTCCAGTGAAGTCGAGGTCGGCGCGGACCCGTGGTGGCGCAGGCCTGCGCAGCGCGCGGTAGTAGGCGGCGCGATCGGCCGTATAAAGGGCAGTGAGCGCGCCGCTGCACGCCGTCGCGAGGCCGCTCGTGACCAGCGCGGTCCAGAACATCCGGTCGCCGATGAGCGAGAGCGCAGGGGGCCAGGTGCCCCAGCGATGCACGAACGGCAGTGCCGCGCCGGTGACCAGGATGCAATTCGTATCGACATGCCCGACGCTGTCCCCGGCCTCGAGAAGTGGCATTAAGGCGCCGTCTGCTTCGTGTAAGGTGCGGCCGGCGTGACATATCGGCGCGCCGGTTTGGGCGTGGCGCACCAGCAGGGACTCGAGGTGTCGTGGGCGCCAGGCGTTGTCGGCGTCGAGATACGCCACAACTGCGCACCCGGCGTCGACCGCCACGCGCCCCCCGACGGCGCGCGGCGTGTCGCCGGAATTGGCGGTGCGGCTTGGAAGCCGGAGGTGGGTGACGTTCCAACCGTCGACCACGTCCTGGGCATGGCCGTCCGCCACGAAGATGTGCAGCGCCGGTGGAATCGTCTGGGCACGCACGCTGGCCGCGCAGCGCGCGAGGATGTCGGACGATTCGCGCCAGTATGGTGTGATCACCGCCACGCGTGGCGGGACGCCGTGCGCCCAGGGTAGGGACGTGCCGGGCATATCCGCTGGCAGGCCGGCGAGGAGCAGGTCGAGCTGCGCTTCGCGCGCGGCATCGTGGCGCGGATCGGCGGCGAGGGCACGCTCGGCGGCCACGAGCGCCTCGCGCTGCGCATCCAGCATCGGGTTCACGGGTGCGGCAGTGCTTTGATGGCCGCGAGCACGTCCTCAACGTGGTCGGCAACCTTCAAGCCGCGCCACGCCCGGCCCAGGATACCGCTGCGGTCGATCAGGAACGTGCTGCACTCGATGCTGCGCACCATCTTAAAGTACATGGTCTTCGCCTTTAACACGCCGAACGGCTCGCTAAGCCGCTCGTCGACATGCGAGCATCACGAACGGGAAGCCCATCCTGGCCCCAAAGCTCTCGTGCGACTTCATGCTGTCGGGTGATACGCCGGCGAGCACCGCTCCGGCAACGGGGAAGTCCTCATGAGCGTCGCGGAACCGGTGGCCCTCGGTGGTGCAGCCGGGGATGTCGTCGTTGGGAGAGAAAATAGAGCACCGCGGCCTGCCGGCACCATCGGCAAGGCTGAACGACGTGCCGCCGGGGGTGGCCACGCGAAAGTCCTGAACCGCTTGTCCGAGCATCGTCGTTTCCCTGGTCTCAACGGCGTCGCGGCAGCAGCTGCTTACGCCGCGCGGTGGGGCTGGATGTCGCCGAGGAACTCCTCCCCCTGCACAAGGAGTGAGCCGGATCGGCCCGGGACGCAGGCGAGGCCGACCATGCAGCGTGGAATGGGCCAGGCCTGCACGCTCTCGAAAAGCGTGCGCATGGAGACCAGGCGCCAACCCTGGTCGCGCCAACCTGCGAGCAGCGCCTCGAACGCGCCTGCGAGGCGCATGCCCTCGAGCTCCGCGTGCAGCGTGAATACGTGCCCGGTCTCGCGCGGCTGCTGGGTGCGTGCCAGCACGTGGCTCGCGACGTTGCTCGGGTCGATTCCATCGCGACCGATGAGCTCGTCGAGCGTAGGCAGGGTAGTTGGCAGCTGGGGGCAGCGCACCAGCTCGGCGTTCCATACCGGGAGGTGGGGGGTAATGCCTCGGCCGTCCGAGCAATAGTCGAACCCCAGGCGCTGCGTCAGGCGCAGCGCGTGCAGGTTCATCTGCCACCCCGCAGCGCCGTGGGTGCGCGGTGGCTCGCCGAAGATGTCGTTGAAGCGATCGCATGCACGTTGCATCTCGGCATGCGTCCACGCGGCGTTGGCGTGGGCAACGCCGTCCTGCCAGCGGACATGATCCCAGCAGTGCACGCCGACCTCGAAGCCGCCGTCTCTGACGCTGCGCATGATGTCCCGGCCGCGCCGGCCGATGTCGGGTCCGGGAAGCACGGTGCCGTACAGCAGCGTGCGGATGCCATAGTGCTTGAGCACCGAGGTGCGCTGCACCTTGCCGACGAATCCCGGCCGGAATACCCGCTTGATGGCGCGCCCGGTGTGGTCCGGTCCGAGGCTCCAGAGAAAGGTGGCGTCGGCGCCGTGCTTGCGCAGCAACGCCATGAGCGTCGGCACTCCCTCGCGCGTGCCGCGCAGGGTGTCGACGTCGATCTTGAGTGCGAGGTTCAACGCGCCTGGCGCGCGAGCGCGGACGATGCCGGGGCGCGCCGCATCAGTCGACGAGGAGTCGCGCCTCGTTCACGAGCCCGCGATAGGCGTCGAAGATCCGCGCCAGCGCGTCTTCCATGGGGTAGCGCGGCTGCCAGTCGAGGTCGGTGCAAGTATTGTCGATCTTGGGGACGCGGTTCTGCACGTCCTGGTAGCCCACCCCGTAGTACTCGGCCGCCGTGGTGTCGACCAACCGCACCTGCTGCGCGCTGTCGCGGTACTCCGGGTACTGCTTCGCGAGCTCGAGCATCATTGTCGCGACCTCGCGCACGGAGTAATTGTTGGCCGGATTGCCGATGTTGTAGATCTTGCCGCTTGCAATGCTGGCATCGTTGCGGATGATCTTGAGGAGGGCGTCGATGCCGTCATCGATGTACGTGAACGCCCGTTTCTGGGTGCCGCCGTCAACGAGCTTGATGTCTTCGCCGCGCAGGATGTGGCCAAGGAACTGGGTGATGACCCGGGAGCTGCCTTCCTTCGCGGTGTTGATCGAGTCGAGGCCCGAGCCTATCCAGTTGAACGGCCGGAACAGCGTGTAGTCGAGACCCTGCTCCATTCCATACGCATGGATCACCCGGTCCATGAGCTGCTTCGCACACGAATAGATCCAGCGCGGCTTGTTGATCGGGCCGAGCACCAGCTCGGAAGCCTCGGGATCGAACGCCTCATCGCGGCACATGCCGTACACCTCGGAGGTGGAGGGGAAGATGATGCGCTTCCTGTGCCGCACGCATTGCCGGACGATCGGCAAGTTGGCCTCGAAGTCGAGCTCGAACACCCGCAGCGGCTCGCGCACGTAGGTCGCGGGGGTCGCGATCGCCACCAGCGGCAGCACGGTGTCGCATTTCTTGATGTGGTACTCGATCCACTCCTTGTTGATGGTGATGTCGCCTTCGAAGAAGTGGAAGCGGCGATCCGCCAGCAGCTCCGCCACGCGTTCGTCCTGCATGTCCATGCCGTAGATGTCCCAGTCGGTCTCGGCGAGGATGCGCTGGGAAAGGTGGTGGCCGATAAAGCCGTTGACGCCGAGGATCAGGATTTTGCGCATGGCTGAGACGAGTGGGGTACGGCGGGGGCGGGGATGGCGCCATCACCGCGCGGGCAGGCGCACAGTATACGGACTCGCCGGGTTGCCATTCGACAGCGCCGCGACGACGGTGCCACGTGCTGGCGCGCGCGTGGCTGCGACGATCTCACAGGGCGAGCTTGGCTGCGCCCAGCAGCACCGGAGCGGCGCCCAGGTCGGCGCGAAAATCCGCCGCCGTCACCGGCGCGCCCTCGATCTCGAGTCGCAGCACTTGCAAGGTGCCCCCACCCCCGCAGTGCGCGACCAGACGATCGCCAACGGTCTGCAGGGTGGGGGCAAGCGTCGGGGGCGAGCCCGGATCGAGGATTCGGGTGCGCAGGATGCGGCCTTGCATCGGTCCGATCGCGGTGAATGCGCCGGGATAGGGCGGTGCCACGGCGCGAACCAGGTTGTGAATGGCTTGCGCATCTTGCCGCCAGTCGATGCAGCCGTCCGCCGGACGACGTCCGCCGAAATAGGCGCCATCGGCGAGGTTCTGCGGCCGTCGGGGGGCGGTGCCCGCCACCAGCGCCGGTAGCACGCCGTGCAGCGCGAGTTCGGCGGCGAGAGTCACCTTGTCGAACACCTCCTGCGCGGTATCGTCCGGAAGAATCGGCACCGCGGTCTGGGCGACGATATCGCCGTTGTCGGGCTTTTCGGTCATGTAGTGCAGGGTCGCGCCGGTTTCGCACTCGCCATGGAGCACCGCCCAGTTGACCGGCGCCCGCCCCCGGTAGCGCGGCAGCAGCGAGCCGTGCATGTTGAGCGCGCCGCGCGCGGCCAGCGTGAGCAGCGGCGCCTTGAGCAACTTGCGGTAGTAGAACGAGAACAGGAAATCGGGCTTGCGCGCCGCGATCCGGCTCAACACGCTCGCGCCGTTCGGATCGTCCGGCGTCAGTACCGGAATGCCGTAATCCGCGGCGACGCTGGCGACCGATTCGAACCAGATGGTCTCGGCAGCGTTGTCGCGATGCGTGACCACCGTGCGCACGTCGATACCGTGCGCGAGCAGGACGCGCAGGCAGCGTACGCCGACGTTGTGATAGGCGAACACCACCGCCGAGGGTGCCGTGCCAGGGCTCATGGCGCGATGACCAGCGGCGGCGCGGCCGACCCGGTGCGGGGGCCCAGCGTCGCCAGGGTTCGCAGCGCATGCTCGAACGTCTTGGTGAAGCGCACGACGTCCATCAGCGGTGAGCACGGCAGGTCGGCGAGCAGCGCCGCGCGAATCGCGGGCAGCTGCGGACTTTGCGCGAGGTCGACGGCGAGGTTCACGTAGCCCTCCAGCGTTGCGGCAATCCACTCCGGACGACCCGCGGCTTGCAGGAGGGCGGCGCTCTGGCGGGCAATCATCCGATCGCCGAGGGTCGTGACGACCGGCACGCCGGCGGCCAGGGCGTCACATGTGGTGATGCCGCCGTTGTAGGGGGCGGTATCCAGGGCGACGTCAATCTGCTCGTAGGCACGAATGGCGTCCTCCAGCGGCACGTAAGGCTCGAAGTGGATCCGCTCGATCGGCAGGCCCATGGACTGCCATCGCTCGCGTGTCCAGCGTACGGTACCCGGGCCTCGGTAGGCAGAGGAGCGCAAGCGCAGACGCGCGTCGGGGACGCGCTCAAGGATGGCTCGCCACGCATCGAGCATGGCCGGCGTGATCTTGGCGTGGCGGTTGAACGAGCCGAAGGTGACATGACCGTTGCGCACGCGCGGGGCGGGGGATGGCGGTGCCTCCACGACTGGGGCATAGACGAATCGGCAGCCCGGCAGCAGCACTAGCCGTTCGCAAAAGCGCGAGGCGTCGCTCGCCGGCGTGTGCACCGGATCGGAGAGGAGGTAGTCGACCGCGTCGACGCCGGTCGTATCGAAGTAATCGAGCCAGCTCACCTGCACGGGCGCCGGCTTGCGTGCAAGGACATGCAGGCGATGACCGGGCGCGTGACCGGCCAGGTCGATCAGGACATCGAGGTGGTCGGCGGCGATCAGCGCGGCCGCGGCGTCGTCATCGAGTGGCAACTCGCGCCAGGCGTCGGCCGCGGCGCGCATGCGTGCGGCGAGGGGATCGTGATGAGCCCATGCGGAATACAGCGTGACGTGGGTGGCGTGGCGGTCGCGGGCGGCGAGCACGGGCATGAACAGGTTGGCGAGCGGACCTGCACCGAAGCGTGGGGACAGATAGCCGATGCGCAGGCGCACCGCGGCGGCAGCGCGGGTAGCGCCGGCGGTGCGCGTCGTCGCTTCGGGAAGCGTCGAAACTGCAGGCGCGTAACGCACGACGCGGTGCAAGTGTCGGGCACTCCACGCATGGTGGGCCGCCGCCAACGCGGCCGGCGCGACCAGCGCGTCGTCGTAGTGCAACTCGAGCAGGAGGCGGCTCTCGCCGCGCCAATCGTCAGGGTCGAGCGCCAACGCGGCGCGGAAGTCCGTAAGCGCCGCGGCGTGCTGGCCGAGATTGCTGAGGTGAGAACCGCGCGCCCAGAGGAGCCGGACATTGCGTGGCTCGATGGCGATGGCGCGGTCGAGCAGATCGACCGCTGCAGGCAGTTCGTGCAGCTCGACCAGCGCCGCCGCGGCAAGCGTCAGCGGCTCGGCGTCCTGTCCAGGGAGGCGATCCGCGGCAAGCCACGCGTCGACCGCCCGGTGCGCATCACCGTCGGCGTGGCGCGCCTTGCCGAGTGCGATCCAGCCCTTGCGGTGCCGTGGGTCGCCGGCCGTCACCACCTCGAACGCCGCCCACGCGCGCGGCGCGTCGCGGAGCGCAAGCGCCGCGAGGCCGAGGTTGTACCAGGCGGGCAGGAAGTCAGGTCGGCGCCTCACCTGCTCGTCGTACCAGTGCGCCGCCTCGCCGAGCGCGCCGGCGTCGTGCAAAGTCAGTCCGATCTGGTAGCGGGCGATGGGATCGTCGCCGTCGCGCTGCAGCAGCGCGAGCCATATCGCGCGGGCGCGCTCCCCCTTGCCTGCCGCCACTGCGGCCAATGCTGCCGCGTGGTAGGCCGCATGGAGCTCGGGCAGGGCGGCGATCGCCTGCTCGAGCAGGATGGCCGCTTGCTGGATTGCACCCCGACGCCGCAGGATCTCGCCGTCCAGCGCTTGCAGGGCGCCGATCGGCGCGGCCGCGGCTGCGAGCCGTTGCCGTGCCTCCGCCAGCGCGGCCTCCTCAGGGCTGCGCAAGGCCCGGTTCACGGCGTCCAGGATGTCTGCTTCAACCACGACCATCGCGGCGCACGGCATGCGCCGTCAGCGGCGCATTTCCTGCGAGACCGGAGGTCGCGTAGCAACCGGCACGCTCGTATCCTCCGGTAGCTGCTCCAGCACGGCGCGGATCGTGAAGCGGGGGCGTTCGCGCACTTGCTGATAGATCCGCCCGACGTACTCGCCGACGAGGCCCAGTCCGAAGAGCACCATGCCGATGAGGAAGAACGCCAGGATGTCGCGGTCCCAGATCACGTTGAGCGCGCCCTGCCACTCGGCAAAGAACAATCGGTAGAGCATCACCGCGATGTAGAGGACCAGCGCGACGGCCGACACCGCCATGCCGAACATCGAGAAGAGCTGCAAGGGAACGAGCGAGAAACCGGTGACGAGATCGAAGTTGAGCCGGATGAGCTTGTAGAGCGAGTACTTCGACTCCCCGGCCGCGCGCTCTTCGTGCGCGACCTCGACCTCGGTAGGGCGATTCGCGAACGTAAAGGCGAGCGCGGGGATGAACGTGCTCACCTCGCGGCTCGCCGCCACGGCCTCGACGATGTCGCGGCTGTAGGCGCGCAGCATGCAGCCCTGGTCGGTCATGCGGATACGGGTGGTCCGCTCGCGCAACCGGTTCATCAGGCGCGACGCCAGGCGTCGCCACCAGGAGTCCTCGCGCAACAGGCGGACCCCTCCCACGTAGTCGTGGCCGGCATCCATTGCCGCCAGCAGCTTGCCGATCTCCTCGGGCGGGTTCTGCAGGTCGGCGTCCAGTGTGACGATGCGCTCACCCCGGCAGCGCTCGAAGCCGGCGATGATCGCGAGGTGCTGCCCATAGTTGGCGTTGAAGAGCACCACCCGGGTGACGTCGGGACGGCGCTGGAACTGCTCGCGCAGCACCGCTGCCGAGCGGTCGCGGCTGCCGTCGTTGACGAAGATGATCTCGTAGGGCGCGCCGATGGCATCGAGCGCCGGGTAGAGCCGGTCGAACAGGGCGGGCAGGCCCGCTTCCTCGTTGTAGACCGGGACGACCACCGACAGCTGCGGTAGCTGCATGGGCGGAGACTCGCTAACGCCGGGCGGCACCGATGACCTCCGCGCAGGTTGTGGCGACGCGCTCGACATCGGACTCGTCCATCGTCGGAAAGAGCGGCAAGGTTACCGTGCTGGCGGCGATGCGCTCGGTCTCCGGCAGGTCGCCGGGCCGATAGCCGAGATGGCGGCAGGCCGTGGTGAGGTGGGCCGCCTCGTAGGAGACCCCGGTGCCGATGCCGCGTGCGTCCAGTTCGGCGCGGATAGCGTGGCGATCCAAGCGCAGTCGATCGAGCGGCAGCAGCGGCGCGAACATGTTCCAGCTATGGCCCGCGGCTTCGCCGGCGCGGCCGCGATGCGGGAGCTCGCAGGCCGGATCGGTGTGCCAGCGTGCGAAGTAATGATCGACGAGTGCGCGGCGGCGGGCGTTGAAGGCGTCCAGCCTGGCGAGCTGGGCGATGCCGATCCGGGCATTGACGTCGGGCAGGTTGAACTTGCCACTCGGGACGAGACAGTCGCGCGTGCCGTCGGGCAGGCGCTCGATGCCGTGGAAGCGCAGTGTCTCGATGCGGTGGGCTTCCTCCTCCGAGCCGACCACCAGCGCACCGCCTTCGATGCTGGTGATGTTCTTGTTGGGGTGGAAGCTGAAGACACAGATATCGCCGAAGCTGCCAATGCGCTTGCCGCGCCAGGTCGAGCCGATCGCCAGCGCCGCATCCTCGATGACACGCAAGCCGTGTCGCTGCGCCAGGGCATAGAGCGCATCCATGTCCACCGGCAGGCCGGCGAAGTGGGTGGGCATGATGGCCCGGGTGCGCGGCGTGATCCGCGCCGCTGCGGCGGCCAGGTCGAGGTTGCGCGTACCCGGCTCGACATCGACGAACACCGGCGTTGCCCCGACCTTGAGGATCATGTTGGGTGCGGCAAAGAACGTTTGGGCCGGCGTGATGACCTCGTCGCCGGGGCCGATCCCGCAAAGCTGCAACGCGACTTCCAGCGCGGCCGTCGCCGACGACACGACCCGCGTCGGGCGACCGCCGTGGTAGGCCGCCAATGCGGCTTCGAAGGCCTTGACCTGGGGACCACTGGTGATCCAGCCCGAGCGGAGCACGTCGCCGACCCCATTGATGGTGTCGTCGTCAAGGGAGGGACGGGCGAATGGCAGGTAGGGCGGGGAGCTCATCGAAAGGTCAGGGCAGACGGAGTGTGATCAGACTGGGACGTCGTTACCGGCCCGGGCGGGACGCGTGGTCGAGACGAAAGAGGCGGCCGCTCATGCGCTGCGGGCCACGAGATAGACCCCGGCGATGATCAGGCCGATGCCGAGCCAGCGGCTGAGCGTGACCGCCTCGCCAAGCAGGTAATGCGCTGCGATCGCATTGACGACGTAACCCACGGACAGGAGCGGATAGGCCACCGACACCGGCACGCGAGACAGCCCGAAAATCCACACCACCACCGAGACGGCGTAGCACGCAATGCCCAGCACGAAATGAATCTGGGTGGCCATCTTCCAGGCGAGATCGAGCGGTGCGCTGTCGGTGAAGGAGAGCACGCCGGTGGCGTTGGTGCCCGCTTTCAGCAGCAGCTGGGCTGCGGCGTTGAGCAGCACCCCAATCATCAGGTATCCCAAGGCCGCCGCGGTCATCGGCGGCTCACGATCGCACGGCGCGTGTCCTCGGCGAGGACGCGCATCGGCACACCTCGTGCCGCAAGTGCAGCCAGATCGGCTGGCGGCACGACGGCATAGCCATCGGCAAGCGCGCTCCACACCGTAATCCAGTTGTCCACCGTGGCGATGGCCCGATCCGGCTCGGCCTTGACCCCCAGTGCCAACTCGTCCGCGAACTCCACCACGGTGGTCGTGCGGCGAAGGTAGAAGGGAATCGTCTGGTCGTACATGCGCACCTGGAAAAAGGGCACCGCAGGTGAATCGAGCGCCGGACCGGCGGTCACGCGAGCCTCGGCCTGCTGGAGAATATCGTAGGCCGAGCGGGTCAGGCGAAAACTGTCGAGCCCGCCCACCACGAGCTGGGTGGTCGCGAGGGTGGCGACGGCGAGCGCTGCGATCCCGGTGAATCGGGCACGCGCCGAGGATCGGTGGAAGGCGGCCAGGGCGATGATCCCGCCGACCGCTGCGGCCGTCAGGGCGAGCTTGACCCAGGTCCCGAACGCCAATAATGCGTCGACTGGCTGGCGGTCATCCGCGAACGGGGCCGCCAGACGGGGGTACGCAAACCACGCGGCGAGCGCCAGCACGATCGCCGCCGCGGCCATCGGCAGCGTCAACCGCGCCAGCGTGCGCGCGTCGAGCCGCAATAGCACCCAGCCCAGGACCAGCGCGAGCGGCGGAAACATGGGGAGGATGTAAGACGGAAGCTTCGACCCCGACACGCTGAAGAACACCAACACGAAGCCCGCCCACACCAGGGCGAATCGCTGCCAGGAGAAGCCGAGGCCGTTGGGTGTGCCTTCGCGCCAAGCCCGCGGCAGGCTCCACAGCAGCACGGCGATCCACGGGATTACCCCGGCGATGAAAAGCGGTACGAAGTACCAGAGACTGCCGGTGCGCCGATGCTCGGTCGTGAGGAAGCGCTGGAAGTGCTCGTGCACGAAGAAGAACGACGCGAACTCCGGATTCGCCAACGAAACCGCCACGAACCAGGGTGCGGCGACCGCGAGATACACGAGCATCCCGCTGCTGATCGACAGCCGCCGCCACAACCCGAAATCGCGGGCCGCGAGGCTATAGAGCACCAGGGCCCCGGCGGGAATGACGACGCCGATGAGCCCCTTGGTCAGGCTGGCACCGGCCATAGCGGCCCAGGCGAGCCACATCCAGTGACGCCTGGCGACCGGCGTCGCTTCGGCGCGCTGGGCGATGACGAACGCGGCGAAGCCCACCGCCAGCAGGCCCGAAAGCAATGCATCGAGGGTGATGATCTGCGAGAGAGCCACCTGCCAGAGGGTGCCGGCCAGCACCAGGGCAGCCGTGACCCCCAGCGCGGCACCGCCGAGCAGCAATCCGGCGACGCCGATGGCACCGACGGCGATCAAGCCCGCCAGCACCGGCCACAGCCGCGCACTCCAGGCGTGCACACCGAAGGCGTCGAACGTTGCCGCGGTCAACCAGTATTGCAGCGGCGGCTTCTCGAAGTACTTGAGCCCGTTCAAGCGCGGCGTGAGCCAGTCGCCCGTTGCCGCCATTTCCCGGGCGATCTCGGCGTAGCGGCCTTCGTCGGGGTGCTGCAGCACACGGTGCTCGACATTGGCGAACCAGAGGGCACCGACCAGCGCGGCGAGCACGAACAGAATGGCGCGGTGGGGAAGGTACGAGGCGGAGTCGGAGGGCATGCGAAGGCCGGGCGCACCGCACGCGACGTGCAATGCCAGGCGGCAATTCTAACGGGTGGACGGCCCCGACGACGTGCTAGCCTAATCGGCTCGGCCCTTCCTCCGGCCCCCCCTATCGGGTTGGCACTTCCTTCTGCCCTCTCCACGCGGTCGTCCGCGTCGCCACCCATGCCCGGCTTCACGCTACGCGCCGCCGACGCGGCCGGCATCCCCGCGGTGCAGAACCTGGCCGAGGCCGTTTGGTACGCCCATTATCCGGCCATCATTAGCACGGAGCAGATCGCTTACATGCTGGCACGCGGCTATGCGAACGACGCGCTGCAGCGCTTGGTCGACTCGCCGGACGGCGGGATCGATCTTGCCGAATCCGACACCGGGCTGCTGGGCTTCGCAGCGTGGATGACGTTGGATGACCGCTCGGCGGTCAAGCTCGACAAGCTCTACGTGGATGTCCTCCATCAGCGCGCCGGCGTCGGTCGCGCCTTGGTCGAGCGCGTCGTCGGTCATGCGCGCGACGTTGGTGCAAACGCGGTGGTGCTGAACGTCAACAAGCACAACACCGGCGCCCAGGCGGCCTATCGCCGCGTTGGCTTCGTGGTCCGCGAGTCGGTGCTCGTCGATATCGGTGACGGTTTTGTCATGGATGATTACGTCATGACGCGATCCGTGTGATCCGTGCGATCCGTGATCCGTCGCATCGGCCGGGCACCGATGGCCGTGCTCGCAGGTCGCTGGCGAGGCGACGGCACGAGCATCGCCGGCCAGGTCACCCCACGGTTAGGATACTTGCGGGGCCGCGCCGCGTGCTTGCCTCCGGCACAAGCTTGCTTAAAGATGCCAGCCCTCGAACCTTGGGGATTGCGGCAGTCGTCGGGCCGCATGGGCCCTGCGGGATGCAGCGTCGCGCCGCAGGCGTGGACGCCGGACCCCTATGGCGCCAACACCGCGATAGCAAGGCCGTTTCCGCCCGATGCGGCGGTGTAGGCAATAATGTCGCCCGCGGAGGCGTCGCGACGACGGCGTAATGCCGTTGGGCCCATCTCCCCTGCAGACCGCCGGTCACACGCGGTGTTTGCCCTGTCTCTCCAGCCATGACTGCGACTCTGCATCTCTACGACAACTACACCCGGTCGCTCCGCGCGTTCGAGCCCCTTACGCCAGGCGGAGAGGTCGGCCTGTACACCTGCGGCCCGACGGTGTACGACTTTCAGCACATCGGCAATTTCCGCACCTTTCTGTTCGAGGACGTGCTGAAGCGCGTGCTGGAATGGAGCGGCCATCGCGTCCGCCACGTGATGAACATCACCGACGTGGGCCATCTCACCTCCGATGCCGATACGGGCGAGGACAAGATGGAAAAGGGGGCGCGGCGCACCGGCAAGACCGCGTGGGAAATCGCCGCGCTCTACACCGACGCCTTCCTTGCCGACATGCGTCGACTCAATATCGAGGAGCCGGCGGTGCTTTGCCGGGCGACGGATCACATTGCCGAGCAGATCGCATTCATTGCGGCGATCGAGCACAACGGGTTCACCTACCGCACCAGCGACGGCATCTATTTCGATACCGCACGGCAGCCCGATTACGGGCACCTCGCCCGCCTGGACGTCAAGGGCCTCGATGCCGGTCGTCGCGTCGATCTGGGAGAGAAGCACAGCCCCACCGACTTCGCGCTCTGGAAATTCTCGGCCCCCGGGGAGACCCGGCAGATGGAATGGGACAGTCCCTGGGGACGCGGCTTCCCCGGCTGGCACATCGAGTGCTCGGCGATGGCACAGAAGTATCTGGGTGATTTCTTCGACATCCATTGCGGCGGCGAGGATCACATCCCGGTGCATCACACCAACGAGATCGCGCAAACCGAGGCTCGGGCCGGGACGCGGCTTGCGAATTTCTGGATGCACGGTTATTTCCTGTTGCAGAACGACACCAAGATGGCGAAGTCGGCGGGTGAATTCCTGCGGGTGCAAGCACTGCTAGACCGCGGCTACGATCCCCTGGCATTTCGCTATCTCTGTCTCACGGCGCACTACCGCACGCAGCTCAATTTCACGTGGGATGCGCTCGACGCGGCCGCCACCGGGCTCGCCCGTTTGCGCCATGGCTTCCATGCCTTGGTCGACGACGGCAGCGACGCCGATGCGGATGCCGTGGCGCGCTTTAACGCCCACGTCCACGACGACCTCAACGTGCCGCGGGCGCTGGCGGTCGCCTGGGACATGCTTCGCGGCGAGTCCGCTGCCGGAGTGAAGCGCACGACCCTGGCCGGCTTCGACCGCATATTCGGCCTCGGGCTCGCGGCGTGGCGACCGGTCCAGGAAGACGTCCCCCGCGAGGTGCGTACGCTGGCCGAGGCGCGCGCCACTGCGCGCAAGGTTCGCGACTGGGCCGAAGCGGATCGGCTGCGTGCGGCATTGCAGGCCGCCGGCTGGGAGATGAGCGACCGCGCCGATGGCTACGACCTGAAGCGGCGCTAGTCGGAAGCGTCAAGAGATTGTCGCTGGGTGGCGCGGCCACCCATCCACCACGGCGCGTCGCCGGTCGGCGCGCCCGCGCCCGTTTCATCGCCTCCGGTGGTGCCTCGCGCCGCGCTCGGCGGCGTTCGTCTCGACGTCGTGGCCGACAGGCCGCTCGCCATACGATGCATCGTCGGCGTCGTTGCGTGAGTCGGTTGAATCCGGATTGCCGCCTGACCGCATCCAAGGGCCGTACCCCACCCTCAAGGAGCCGGCGATGAAGCGCTACGACACCCCCTCGATGTTCTCGACCTTCGGCGGCATCGCGGCCGCGCTTGCATCGGTCGCTACGCTCGCCACCATGGTGGTCCTGCCGGCCAGCTACACGACCAGTGCCGGGCGGGGTACGCTCGCGAAGCGACCAGCCGTTCAAGAAATGGCGTCTGCGCCGCGTGTCGACCTGAGCGGTCACTCGTTGGACTGCAGCGACGGAACGACCGCCGAGCAGAGCTGAGGCCGCCGCAAGGCCGAATCGCTGGCCCGCCCGGCGCGATCATGGGCGCCAGGCAGAGGCTGTCAGTAGAACCGCTGGATCGGGCCCGAGTACAGCACGGGTCCAGTGGGCTGGCCGGTCGGCGAGCCTCCTGTGGGCTCCAGGCTGACCGCCAGGGCCGGGACGTTACGGAATGCGGACTCGGCCGGCGCCGTCAGGGTCACGCGCATCACGCCCTCGGCCGTGAGCACGCCCAGGGACGCCGGGGTGCCGCCCTGGGGAAGCGCCCACAGTTCCAGGGTGCGATCCGGTGGCACCGGCGCAGCGCCGACCACCTTGACGAGCAGCGTCCGGCTGCCACGATTGGCGGAGGCCACCAGGGCCGGTCGCGCGTCCTGACCGGCGAGCACCACGACCAGCGCTTCGCCCTGATCGGACGGAGACAGTGAAGTCAGTGCAACGCCCACCGCCACGGCAAGGGCAAACCCGGTCGCGGCGAGACCACGCCAGAGCCCGAGACTTTGCCACCAGCCCCCGGCCGTTGCGGGCTCGGCGCCCATGCCCAGGCGGGCGCGTACGCCTTCCCATACCCGCGGCGCCGGAGTGACTTCGGGTATGCCCTCCGCCAGCCCGGCCAGGCGATGCTCCCATGCCCGCAGTACCCCGGCGACCTTGGCATCCTGGCGGGCTTGGGCGGCAAGACGTCGGCGGACGCGCGCCGATAGCGTGCCGAGCGCGTACTCGGCGGCGAGCGCCTCGAGGCGGCCGATGCGATCGGTTCGACCGAGATCCATCAGTGCACGTATCCGGACCGGTCGAGGCACTGGCGCAGCCGTTCCAGTCCACGCCGCACCCAGGACTTGACCGTGCCCAGTGGCTCGCGCAGCTGCCGGGCGAGCTCCTGGTGGCTCATGCCTTGGTAGAAGGCCAGGGCGATCGCCTGCTTCTGGCCACGCTCCAGTGTATCGACGCACGCGCGTACCGAACGGCTGTCGGCACCGGCGAGCAGCATGTCGACCGGGGAGGGCGCATCGGATGCGATGTCGAAATCAGCACCGCCGCTGCCGTCATCGTCGTTGGCGTCACGCGAGATAGGCACGGTGTCGATCTCCCGGCGCCGCAGCCGGTCGAGGCAGCGGTTACGGACGATGCTCGTCAGCCACGTCAGCGGCTGGCTCTTGCCAGTGGCGTAGGAGCCGGCGTGATGCCAGACGCTCACGAACACGTCCTGCAGCACTTCCTCAGCCGCCGGAGAATCACGCAGGATGCGCAGCGCCACCCCGAACAGGCGAGCCGAGGTGGCGCGGTAGAGTTCCGCGAACGCCCCTTGGTCAGCGAGCGCGGTGCGGGCGAGGAGGTCGGCGAGCCGCGCGCTGCGTTCGCCCAGATCGATAGACATGGAGAGTTGTACGGTTTCTGAGAGGATTCGGATGCGGCGAGTGTGAACAGGCTTACTCGGCCCTACGCTGCCGTTGCCACAGGATATCGTGCCCACCGGCGGCGCGGTTGAGGGTGCGGGCGAGGACGAAGAGGAGGTCGGAGAGCCGGTTCAGGTAGCGGCGTGTCGGCTCGCTGACCGGCTCGGTCGCTGCCAGGGCCACGACCGCCCGCTCGGCGCGCCGGCAGACGGTGCGGCATACGTGGGCGATCGCGGCCGGACGACTGCCGCCGGGGAGGATGAATTCCTTGAGCGGCAGCAGATCGGCATTGAACGCCTCCACGGCATCCTCCAGACGGCCGATGTGCTCCTCGGACACCGCGGTGTGACCGGGAATCGAAAGCTCGCCACCCAGGTCGAACAGGTCGTGCTGCACCTCGTGGAGGCACGTGGCCACGGCCTCGGGCAGCGTCTCGGCGAGGAGCACGCCGAGATTCGAGTTGAGTTCGTCCACGTCGCCGATTGCGGCGATCCGCGGGGTGTCCTTCGCCACCCGGGTACCGTCGCCCAGGCCCGTGGTGCCGGCGTCCCCGGTGCGGGTGACGATCTTGGAGAGTCGATGGCCCATGTCCGTCCGATGCGTTGCCGACGCGGCGCAAGGGCCGCACTCTACCCTGTTACGCCCGCCTCCGCCCTGTCCCCGGCGCCGCGCCGGACCGGGTTTGCCGGGAAGTATGATGCGACTTGCCGGTCATCCACGCCAAGGCCTCACCCATGAACCCCTTCGAACGGGACCTCGACCGCAACGCCGCCAACTACGCGTCCCTGTCGCCGTTGTCGCTGATCGCCCGTGCCGCCTACACCTACCCGGACCACACGGCGGTGATCCATGGGGCGCGCCGCTACACCTGGCGTGAATCGTACGCGCGCTGCCGTCGACTCGCATCTGCGCTCTCACGCTCCGGGGTCGGAGTGGGCGATACCGTGGCGCTGATGACGGCGAATACGCCCGAGATGTTCGAGGCCCACTTCGGCGTCCCGATGTCCGGCGGCGTGCTCAATACTCTCAATACCCGACTCGATGCCAACGCCATCGCGTTCATGCTCCAGCATGGCGAGGCGAAGGTGCTCATCACCGACACCGAGTACGCCCCGGTCATCAAGCCCGCGCTGGCCGCGCTCGACGCGGCGATCCTGGTGATCGACGTCGATGACGCGGAAGGACCGGGAGGCGAGCGTCTCGGCACCGTGGACTACGAGGCTTTCATTGCCGATGGCGACCCGGCCTTCGCGTGGTCGCTGCCCGACGACGAATGGACCGCGATCGCGCTCAACTACACCTCGGGCACCACGGGCAATCCGAAGGGAGTTGTCTATCACCACCGCGGTGCTTACCTCAACGCGCTGTCCAATATCATCGACTGGGGTATGCCGCGTCACGCTGTATACCTGTGGACCCTGCCGATGTTCCATTGCAACGGCTGGTGCTTTCCCTGGACGATGGCCGCCAACGCTGGCACCAACGTCTGCCTGCGCAAGGTCGACGCCAAGCTCATCCTGGACGCGATTCGCCAGCACCGCGTGAGCCACTACTGCGGCGCGCCGATCGTGCATAACGCCTTGATCAACGCCCCCGTGGCGTGGAAGACGGGCATCGATCACCCGGTGCATTGCCTGGTCGCGGGCGCGGCGCCGCCCGCGGCTGTGATCGAAGGCATGGAACGAATGGGCTTCGACATCACCCACGTTTACGGTCTCACCGAGACCTACGGCCCGGCAGCGGTATGCGCCAAGCACGCCGCCTGGGACGCGCTCGACATCGGCGCACGCACCGAGCGCAACGGTCGCCAGGGCGTGCGTTATACCTGCGAGGAGGACATGACGGTGATGGATCCCGACACCATGACGGAGGTCCCCTGGGACGGCGAGACCATGGGCGAAATCATGTTCCGCGGCAATATCACCATGAAGGGCTATCTCAAGAACCCCGCCGCCACAGCAGCCGCCTTTGCCGGGGGGTGGTTCCATTCGGGCGATCTCGCGGTGATGCAACCCGATGGCTACGTGAAAATCAAGGACCGCTCCAAGGATGTGATCATCTCTGGCGGGGAGAACATCAGCTCACTGGAGGTCGAGGATGCCCTGTACCACCACCCGGCGGTGCTGGCCGCTGCGGTGGTGGCGCAGCCCGACGCAAAGTGGGGCGAGACGCCGTGCGCCTTCGTGGAGCTCAAGCCGGACGCGACGGCGTCGGAAGCAGCCATCATCGAGCATTGCCGGCAGCATCTCGCGCGCTTCAAGGCGCCGAAGCGGGTTGTGTTCGGCGAGTTGCCAAAGACCTCGACGGGCAAGATCCAGAAATTCATCCTTCGCGAGCGCGCCAAATCGACGACCGCGATCGAATAGGAGATGACATGAACGCACCCTTCGAAGCCAATGTCGAGCCGCGTGTGCGCCGCGTCGACGACGGCGGTATAGCGACCCTCACCCTCAACCGTCCAGCACAGTTCAATGCGCTCGACTCCGCAACCCTCGACACGCTCAAGGCCGAGCTGGTCGCCATCGGCGAAGATACGACGGTGCGGGTCGTGATCCTCGCGGGCGCCGGGCGGGCGTTCTGTCCGGGTCATGATTTGAAGGAAATGCTCGCCAATGCCAACGAGCCGTTCCTCGCCGATCTCTTTGCGCGCTGCTCGGACGTGATGATGACCATCGAGCGGCTGCCGCAGCCGGTGATCGCCAAGGTCCATGGCATTGCGACGGCGGCGGGATGCCAGCTCGTTGCGGCGGCGGATCTCGCGGTCGCCAGCGACGATGCGCGATTCGCCACGTCCGGCATCAACTTCGGGTTGTTCTGCGCGACGCCCGCCGTACCCGTCTCGCGCAACATCGGCAGGAAGCGTGCCTTCGAGATGCTGCTGACCGGGGCATTCGTCGACGCGCCCACTGCACTGGCGTGGGGTCTCGTAAACAGGGTTACCCCGCGCGACGCGTTGGATGCGACCACGGCGGCGCTCGCGCACCAGATGATGGACAAGCCCGCTGC
The DNA here is from genome assembly GCA_039915505.1 of Casimicrobiaceae bacterium. Taxonomy (GTDB): domain Bacteria; phylum Pseudomonadota; class Gammaproteobacteria; order Burkholderiales; family Casimicrobiaceae; genus CAIWHR01. The sequence goes on along the minus strand of JBDSND010000145.1, from coordinate 53,704 downwards.
GGTGGTCGCGGCGGGCAAGCGGTTCTTCTACGATCAACTGGAGCGACCGCTGGTTGATGCCTACCAATGCGCGTCGGATGAGATCACCCGCGGCATGCTCGCGCCGGAGGCACAGGAAGGAGTCGCTGCGTTCGTCGCCAAGCGCACACCGCGCTGGGACCTCTGACGGACATCCGCCCGCCGCCCGAAACCCGGGAACCGGGCGCGCCGCCCGGGTAACCGCCGCGTGCGACAGAACGGAGGTGTAGAACGCCGGTTTCGGGCATGCTCTCGCGTGGTGCATCGCCGCTCTGCGTTCGCCCTACGTTCGCATTGCCAACCACCCCGCGGTTGAGCATAATTCGGGCCACACTCGGGAGGAGGAGGCGCGCGTAGACGGCGCCGGCACGCGATGGCCGACGACACGATCCTGGAAACCCGGCAGCTCACCAAGGAATTCAAGGGATTCGTCGCCGTCAAAGACGTCGATCTCTCGATTACCCGAGGCACCATCCACGCCCTCATCGGCCCCAACGGGGCTGGCAAAACCACCTGCTTCAACCTGCTGTCGCATTTCCTGACACCGACACGCGGCCAGATCATTTTCAACGGGCGGGAGATCACCGGCTCGCGACCCGCAGCGATTGCCCGGATGGGGCTCGTGCGCTCTTTCCAGATCTCCGCCGTGTTCCCGAACCTCACGTCCTGGAGAACGTGCGCGTGGCCTTGTAGCGCAAGCGCGGGCATTCCTATGATTGCTGGCGCTCCCGCGACGTGCTCGAGACGTTGACCCCGCGTGCCCGCGAGCTCGTGGAGGCCGTGGGTCTTACGGCGTTCATCGACACGCCGGCCGGCGAGCTCGCCTACGGCCGCAAGCGGGCACTCGAGATCGCCACCACCCTCGCCCTCGAGCCGGAGATGATGCTGCTCGACGAACCGACTGCCGGCATGACCCACGAGGACGTCGAGCGCATTTCCGCGCTCATCAAGCAGGTCGCGGCCAATCGCACCGTGGTGATGGTCGAGCACAACCTGTCGGTGGTATCGAACCTGTCCGATCACATCACTGTGCTGGCCCGCGGCGAGATTCTCGCTCAGGGCGATTACGCCACGGTGTCGAAGCATCCGCGGGTCGTGGAAGCGTACCTGGGCCAGGTGCATGCCTGACGAGCGCGCGGTGGCGCAGGACGCCGCGCCGGCGATGGCGGCCGCGCCTTTGCTCGAGGTGCGGGGCCTCAACGCCTGGTACGGCGAATCCCATATCCTGCATGGCGTCGACTTCGAGGTGCGCACCGGCGAGGTCGTGACCCTGCTCGGGCGCAACGGCGCGGGCAAGACCACCACCTTGAAGTCGATCATGGGGATCGTGCCGCGGCGCACCGGCTCGGTCGTCTACGAGGGCGACGACATCATTGCGCTCGCCTCCAACCGCATCGCCCGTCGTGGTATCGCCTGGTGCCCCGAGGAGCGAGGCATTTTCGCGAGCCTGTCGGTGGAGGAGAACCTGCTGCTGCCGCCGGTGGTCAAGGCGGGGGGGCTGTCGCTCGACCAGATTTTCGAGCTCTTCCCCAATCTCAAGGAGCGACTCGGCAGCCAGGGCACCAAGCTTTCCGGCGGCGAGCAGCAGATGCTCGCCATCGGCCGAATCCTGCGCACCGGTGCGCGCTTGCTGCTGCTCGACGAGCCGACGGAGGGCCTCGCGCCGGTGATCGTGCAGCAGATCGGCCGCACCATCTCCAGGCTCAAATCGGAGGGCTTCACGATTCTCTTGGTGGAGCAGAACTTTCGGTTCGCAGCGACCGTGGCGGACCGCCACTACGTAATGGATCACGGCCGCGTGGTGGACATGATCCCCAACGCGGACCTCGACGCCAATATGGCGAAGTTGCACGACTACCTCGGCGTCTGACCGAGATAGCCACCCGCTTGAGGAGAGAAGAACTGAACTCTATGACTAAGATGAAACGCAGCCTGCTCGCAATCGGCCTCGCGGCTGCGCTCGGTGGCGGCGCCGCCCGTGCGCAGGTCTCGGACAACGTCATCAAGCTCGACGTCCTGTCCGACATGTCGAGCCTGTACACCGGGTGATCCATTCACCGTTCGGTAATGTCCTGAAGGCAATCCGGGACAATGAGCCTAGGGCGATCTCGTTAGGCTGCGACGCCGATCGCTTCAAGCTCCTTGCTTTCATCCTGTCGGCGGCGCTTTCGGGGCTCGCGGGGGCGACCAAGGCGATCGTGTTCCAGCTTGCATCGCTGACCGACGTGCAATGGCAGATGTCCGGCGAAGTCGTGCTGATGACGCTGTTGGGCGGGATGGGGACGGTATTCGGGCCGGTGGTGGGGGCCTTCGCCATCATCAGTATCGAGAACTACTTTTCGGGCCTCGGCGAGTGGGTCACGATCGTGACTGGAACGATCTTCGTGGTCTGCGTCCTCGCCTTCCGGCGCGGGATCGTTGGCGAGCTCGGGGCGTGGTGGTCACGCCGTCGGCGCGCCTGACGAGATCGCGATGCCGAGATGGTCGCCGGCGATTCGCACGCGCCGTCAAGCATGGTGACCCGCGCCATTGAACGCGATCGTCCGCCGACGATGTTGCTGACCGCTGGGATCGCGGTCCTGATCCGGCGCCGTGCGCACGTCGTGCGCACCTCAGGATTTCGCTTCGGCCTTTGCTGCCTTGTGGTCCTCGCGCCGCTGGCGCAGGCCGACGATACCGCGTTGGCCGCGGAGGGGATATTGGTCGCGAAGGGGAGGTTAGCTGCGGAGGCGAGATTGGCTGCGCAAGCGAGATTGCCTGCGGCGCAAGCGAGATTGCCTGCGGCGGGGAGATTGGTTGCGGACGGCGCCTGCCGCGATGGACGGCCGAACGGCATCTACGAGTTGCGCGCCGCCGACGGCCTGCTGCGGGTGCTGGGCGCTTTTCACGCCGGCAAGCGCACCGGTACGTTTATCTTCTGGAACGGAAGCGGTGGTCGGGTTGCTGCGATCCCCTATGACGAGGACGTGCGCAACGGCACGATCGCGACCTGGCACATCGGTACCCGGCCTGCACGCGAGATCGGACGCAATCTCGAAGCCCCGGTGCAGCGCGGCAAGGTCCACGGAACCCTGCGCAGTTGGTATCGCAATGGCAAGCTGCGCATCCTGGCGGAGTATGAGCGTGGCACCCCGCTCGCGGTGCAGGCTTGGGACGAGGCCGGTCGTGCGCTCCCGGAGGCGGCCGCGCGGCGGATCGAGGACGAGGTCATGCGCGAGCGCGATCGGGAGCTCGACGCGCTGGAGCGGCTGATCGCGGAGCATCAACCGGATTGCAACGACAGTGCGAACAACAAGCGGGCCGCCCGAAGCGGCGCCGATACAAACGCGACACCAAGGAGCAGCGGATGAAATCCAGGGAACGACGGCATGTCCTGCAAGGCGCCACGGCCCTTCTCGCAGGCGGCGCGGGTGGCGACCTCGTGTCGGCCGCCGCCGCCGACGTCATGGAAACGCACATCGACGGTCTTCCAGACCTGCACGTGCGCGTGCTCGTGGTCTGACGCGCCGGGACCGTCGGGCGGGCGGGTGCACATGGGCCTTGCCGAGCGGGTGATCGGCGATCCGGTGCCTGCACGCCCCGTCCCCGTCCCCGTTCGCGTGCTGCGCCGGCTGGTGAGGGCCAGCGTGGCTTTGCTGGTCGTACTCGTGGCGACGTTCGGCTGGCTTTTCCTCGGCGGACATCCCGCAGACCTCGTGGTAGGTCCCGATCTGCCAACAAGCGAACGATGGCGCGTGATCGCGGCGCTTGGACTCGACGCGGCGCCACCCGGGCAGTTCTGGCATTTCCTCGGCGCAGTTGCCCATGCGCTGCGTGGCGACACGTTTTCGAGCGCCGCACCGGCGCTCGGGCCCGCCCTCATCGCGCTGCGTGCGACGGCCGGGCTGGTCTGGCCCGCGGCGGCATTCGCGGTCTTGGCGGGGGTGCCGTTGGGACTGGGCGCGGGTCTTGCAACGGGACATCCGGGCGGACGTCTCGTCGATGCCGTTACGCGGATCGGTGCGTCGATCCCGCTCTTCTGGGTGGCCGCGTTGGCCTTGACCGTGGCGACGGGCTTGCCAGCGGGCGCGTCGGCGGAGACTCTTCCGACCCTCTGCCTTGCATTCGTCGGTGTGGTCGCGGTGACACGGCGGGTAGGTGAATCGACCCGGGTCGACGCGAATCAGGGCTATGTGCGGATGGCCCGTGCCCGCGGCGTTCCTTGGTCGCGACTGGCGTTACGGCACGCGCTGCCCAACGTGCTGGCCGCTGCGCCCGGGGCCAGGATTGCCACCGACGTCGCGAACCTCCTGGTGCTGTCGACCGTCGTCGAAAGCGTTTTCGGTAGGCCGGGCATCGGCCTGCTGCTGATCGAAGCCCTGGTCGCGAGCGATCGGCCGGTGGTCCTCGCGTGCTTGCTGCTCTTGGCGATGAGCCTGATCGCATTGCGCCTCGGATTCGATCTCGTCGCGATCGCGGTGTCCGCGCGACGCGCACCCCCGTGAGCGCCGCCGGGCCGCCCCAAGGCGCTCGCCCCCTCCTCGGGAGGGGGTTGGCGCAACCCACGCAGTGGGCAAGCCTGGGGGAGGCGACCTGGAGCCCTTGGTGAGTGCGGTGTCCGCATCGACCGATCCGGGGCCGCCACTGCATGTGGTGGTGGGCAGGCTCTGGCTGCGACCGGAGACGGCCGCCGCCCTTGCATTACTGTTGGTTGCCATCGCCGCGGCACTCGCTGCGCCGCTCGTCGACGGCAAGACGCTGGCGGGTGCAGTGCTGCGCGGCGTGCGAACCAGCGTCGGATTGGGCGTGCTGTCGGCGGTGATCGCGCTCACGCTCGGTGGAGCGATTGGGCTTGCATCCGCTTACGCTCGCCACCCGCTACGCATCCTGACGATGGGGCTCATGGATCTGCAGGGTGGCCTGCCGGCGATTTTCCTCGCCTTCCTGATCATTGCCTGGCGTGGCCCTGGGACCCAGAGCACGATCCTCGTGCTCGTACTTACGCAGTGGGCAGATTACGCCCGCGGCTTGCACAACGCTGCGCGCGAGGAGCGGATGCGACCCTACCTCGAGGCGGCGCGCGGCCTCGGGCTGGCGCCCGCCCGGATCCTGTTCGCGCATCTGCTTCCTAACTGCATGCGCTCGCTCCGCGCAATCCTGCCGCGCGGGGTTGCCGCAGCGATCGTGCTCGAAGCGACCTTGTCGTTCCTCGGATTGGGTCTCGAAACGGACGAGCCCTCCCTCGGTCGTCTGGTCGCAACGGCCATGCGTGCCGGCACGGCTTCCGGCATGGGGGTGCCGTGGCCGCTGATCGCACCCGGCGCGACGCTCGCGGTCCTCCTGCTCGCGCTCCACGTCGTTGGTGATACGTTGGCAGGTCGCCATGCCTGGAAGGTTGCGCCGTGAACCCCGACGCATTGTCTGCTGCACACGCGCCGCAGCCTGGCGCCGATTGGCCACATTCGGTGGACATCGGGACAGACGCGCTTTCGCCGGGCCTCCCCCTCCTCGAAGTGGAAGGCTTGTGCGTGCACTTTCCCACCGCGGCCGGGCCGGCCAAGGCGTTGGAGGATATCGCTCTGCTGGTGCGCCGTCGCGAGAGCATCGGCGTGATCGGCGAATTGGGCGCCGGCAAGACGACCCTGGTCGACGCATTGATGGATCTCGTGCAAGTTCCTGGACGGATCGTCGCGGGGCGGATCGCTTTCGCCGGCCGGGATAGGGGCGCCATGTCCGCGGCGGAGCGCGTGAGGGATCGCGGCAGGCGGATTGCCATGATCCCGAGCGATTCGCGGCGCGCGCTCGATCCCGCGTGCACGATCGAGATCCAACTCGACGAAGCACTCCAGGTCCATGTAACTACGCCGCGACTGGCCGCGCGCGAGCACATTCGCGCGGCGCTGCTGCGGGGAGGAATCGCGTTCCCGGACGAGGTGTTGCATGCCTTCCCAATGTCGCTGCCAATGCCGGTCGCGCAGCGCGTCGGCGTCGCATTGGCGTTCCTGCACGGACCCGCGCTGGTGATGGCGGACGACCCGGCGCGCGCGCTCGAGCCCGTGGCCCGTGCGGCACTGCTCCACGATATCGCGACAGCGGCGCGCGAGGTCGGTGCGGCGATGCTCTGGCTGTCGGAGGATCCCGCCCTCTTAAAGGACGTCGCGGCGCGACTCCTGGTGCTCTACGCCGGACGGATTGTCGAGGAAGGTCCGATCGACGCCATCCTGTGTGAGCCGGCGCATCCCTACACACGGGGCATCGTCGACGCACTGCCCGACTTCGGTCTTCGCGCCGGACGTTTGAAGCCCACCACGGGGAAGCCGCCGATGGCTGAGGCAATGCCATCGGGCTGTGCCTTTCGCGAGCGCTGCGGTCACGCCATGCGCGCCTGCGTCGCTTCCCCGGCGCTCTCGGTTCTCGGCGCTGGGGATGAGGGCGGGGGTCGCGCCGTGCGCTGTCATCATCCGCTGGTCCGGCCACGGTTCACGGCATGAACGATCTCGTCCCCGGGAATAGGCTCGCACCCCCCGGAAGCGCGACCCACGAGGCGCCGCTCCTCGCGTTGCGCCGCGCGAGCTATGCGCCGCCGCGCGGCATCGCCGAAGGGCGGATCGTGGCTGCGGTGCATGAACTGGACCTCAGCGTGGCTGCGGGTCGCATCGTGGGTATCCTGGGTGCCGCGGGGGCAGGAAAGTCGACCCTCGCGCGCCTCGCCGTCGGCCTTCTGCCACTATCGTCCGGCGAGCGCCTCTGGCGCGGGCGCGTCCTGCCGGCAGGGCACAGCGCGCCGCTCGACGTACGGCGGCGGATGCAGATGCTGTTCCAGGACGCCCACCCGCTGGCAGCGGCGCTCAATGGTCATCGCCGCGTCGTCGACATCGTCGGTGAGGCGCCGCGCGTGCAGCGCATGATCAGCCCCAAGCAGCAAGTCGAGTACGTCGCGCTGCAGCTGAACCGCGTCGGCATCGATCCCATGGTGATGCGCCGCTTCCCTCACGAGTTTTCCGCGGGTGAGCGCGTGCGGATCGCGTTGGCGCGGGCGCTGGCGGTCCGTCCCGAGCTCGTGGTCTACGACGACCCGCTTGCCCATCTGGACGTCGCGGCGCGCGCGCAGCTCATCAACGTGTTCCTCGACGTGCGCACGGCGCTCGATCTCACCTACGTGTTCATCGGCCAGGATCCGAAGGTGGTGGCGCACGTGAGCGATCGTATGGCGGTGATGCATCGTGGCCGCATCGTGGAATGGGGGCGGCCGGGGCAACTCGTCGGAGATCCCGCGCATCCCTATACCCGCGCGCTGATGGCCGCAATGGGCGGGGCGGTCGGGACGACCGCGGGAGCGGGCCGCGCCCGCGCAGATCGGGCAACATTTCCGCGAGCGGATGGACCCAGCGGTTGCGCGTTCCGCGGCCAATGCCCGCACGCGCTGCCGGTATGCGGTGAGCACGTGCCGGTGCTCGTCAACATCGGAGTAAACCACGCGGTGGCGTGCCACCTCCAGTCCCCGGTCGCCACGTTGGGAAGCGGACAGGCCGCTTGACCGGTCGGAAGCGGGGCGGCAAACTGCGCCACCAAACCGTTGCCGCCGGGTTGTCGCTGCACGCCCGGCGTTGTTCGACAAGCAGCAGCGCCATCGGAGGATTCACATGAAATTGATTCAGCGCCTCGCGCTCGGCTTCGCCCTGCTGCTCGTCGCGTCCGTCGCAGCCGCGGCGTATCCGGAGCGGCCGATCACCTTGATCGTTCCCTGGGCGGCCGGTGGCGGTACCGATGCCACCGCCCGCATCATTGGCTCCTTGCTCGAGAAGGAACTCGGCCAGCCCGTGAACGTGGTCAACCGCACTGGCGGCAGCGGCGTGGTCGGACACCAGGCGATTGCGACCGCGGCGCCCGATGGCTATACCATCGGCCTCATCACGGTCGAGATCGGCATGCTCCATTGGCAGAACCTCACGGACATCGCCGGCACGTCGTTCACGCCGATCGGCCTCGTCAACGCCGACCCGGCTGGCATCCAGGTCCGCGCCGATGCGCCATACAAGAGCGTTAGCGACCTCCTGGCCGCGATCAAGGCCAATCCCGGCAAGTACAAGGCCTCGGGGACGGGGCAGGGCGGCATCTGGCACCTTGCACTCGCCGGCATGCTGCAGGACATGAAGATCGAGCCCGCTTCGGTGCCGTGGGTACCGTCCAACGGGGCGGCGCCGGGACTGCAGGACCTCGTCGCCGGTGGCGTCGAGATCGCCCCGGTCTCGCTGCCCGAGGCGCGCTCGCTTATCGACGCGGGCAAGGTCAAGAGCCTTGCCATCATGGCCGACAACTCGTCATCGCTCTATCCCAACGTGCCGACCCTCAAGAGCGCGACGGGCAGCGGCTGGCAGATGGCCGCCTGGCGCGGTGTCGCCGCACCGAAGGGCATCCCTGCCGAGGCGCGCGACAAGCTCGCCGGCGCGATTCGCAAGATCGCCGCCAGCAAGGAATACAACGACTTCATGAACCAGCGCGGCTTCGGCGTTATCTACGCCGGACCGGACGACTTCGCCAAGATGATGGCCAAATCCGACACCGACCTCGGCGCCACGATGAAGGCTGTGGGCATCGTCAAGTAAATCCTTCGCAGTCCAGGGGCGTGGCCGGTAGCGCGCAGGCGCCGTGGCCACGCGCCGCGAACGCGTGGCCACCGACGCTGGACCTCCCCGTGAAGCTCAGCGATACCGTCTGGGGCGCCGTGCTGCTGCTGCTATCGGTGGCAATCCTCTGGCATATACAGGCGTTCCCGCCGATGCCCGGGCAACGATTCGGTCCGGCGGTCTTTCCCGGGATCGTGGCCAGCGGTCTCGGCATCTGCGCACTGCTATTGATCGCGAGCGGCCTGCGTGAGCGACGTCGCCAAGGCGGCGCCCACACGTGGGCCAGCCTCGATCCCTGGACGCGGTCGGGCCCGCACGTCCTTGCCCTTGCGGTGGCGATCGGCGTCAACGTCTTCTACATCCTGCTCGCCGGGCCGCTGGGCTTCATTCCCACCGGCATCCTCTACTTGTCGGCGCTCTTCCTGGTGTTCGGCGTGTCGCGTGCGAGGATCCTGCCCTACGCGATCATCGTCACCCTGCTCATCCATTACGCGTTCTACAAGCTCCTGAAAGTGCCACTCCCCTGGGGCATCCTGGAACGCTTCGCGTGGTGAGCCGAGCCCCGCCCCGTACCGCCTCTGCCCAGAGTCCCCGCGCATGAATCCGGCCTGGGAGCTGGCGTTCGCCATGGTGTTCGACCCGTACAACCTGGTCGTCATCGTGCTGGCCGCGATCTATGGCCTGTTCGTTGGTGCGGTTCCCGGCCTCACCGCGACGATGGCCACCGCGCTGCTGGTGCCGGTGACGTTTTTCATGGCCCCCATTCCGGCGATTGCCGCGATCGTGACGGCGACCGCGATGGCGATCTTCTCCGGCGACATTCCGGGCTGCCTCATGCGCATGCCCGGAACACCGGCGTCGGCCGCGTATACCGACGAGGCCTACGCCATGACCCGCAAGGGACAGGCCGAAACGGCACTCGGGGCGGGCCTCGTGTTCTCGGCCGTCGGCGGGTTGTTCGGTACTGCAGTGTTGATGGTGGCCGCGCCGGCGCTGGCCGAGTTCGCCCTCAAGTTCAGCTCCTTCGAGTACTTCTGGCTGGTGCTGCTCGGCCTGACGTGCGCGGTGTTCATTACGTCCGATCGGCCGCTCAAGGGTTTCGTTACCCTGCTCCTGGGGCTCTTCGTCGCCCAGATCGGCCTCGGCAATCCCGCGGCATTTCCCCGTTTCACCTTCGGCAGTACCGAGTTGCTCGGCGGCGTTAACCTGATCCCCATGATGATCGGGATGTTCGCGATCTCGGAGATCCTTCGCTACGCAGTGGACATGAATCCGGCGCTGCAAATCGTCGACAAGCCGATCGGCAACGTCTTCGCGGGCATGTGGCGCCTCGCCAAGCGATATCCTGCGCAGATCCTGCGCGGGAGTGTGCTCGGCACCTTGGTCGGCGCCCTGCCTGGTGCTGGCGCCGACATCGCGGCATGGATGTCCTATGCAGTGAGTAAGAAGATGTCGAAGGAACCGGAGAAGTTCGGGACCGGGCACGTCGAAGGCATCGTCGAAAGCGGTGCGGCGAACAACAGCGCGCTTGCCGGTGCGTGGATCCCCGCCCTGGTGTTCGGGATTCCCGGAGACTCGATCACGGCGATCATCATCGGCGTTCTGTACATGAAGAACATGAATCCGGGGCCGACGCTGTTCACCACCAACCCGCAGAACATCTACGCCGTCTACCTGCTCTTCATCCTCGCGAACCTGATCATGATCCCGCTCGGGTGGTGGTGCATCAAGGTCGCGAAGCAGGTGCTGCGGGTCCCGCGAACCCTGCTGATGCCGATCATCATGCTGTTCTGCGTAGTGGGGTCGTTCGCCATCAATAACACCGCGTTCGACGTGACCGTGATGCTGGTCGCCGGCATCGCCGCGTTCATGCTCGAGCAGAACGGCTTCCCAGTCGCGCCCGCCATCCTCGGGGTGGTCCTGGGCGGCATGCTCGAGGAGAATTTCATTTCGTCGATGATCAAGTCGGACGGCCATCTGCTGGCCTTCTTCGAGCGACCGGTCGCGGCCACGCTGGGGGTCATGACCCTCGCCGCCTGGTTCCTGCCGGTGATCCTGCGGCGGCTGCGGCGCCTCGCCGGCATCTGACGCTCATCCGCTGCTATACCCCGCGCCTGCCGCCTCCGCGGGTTGGAGCATGCTCCGCCCGGAGCCGCGCCCTGATCGGGCGGGGCGAATCCGGCCCCTCGTCGGTGTCTCGTCGAGCGCGCAAACATCGGCCGATACGATCCGGTGATCCGGCGGCGTGCGCTGCGCGCAAGTCACGTGTCAGGTTACGTTGCCCGTGGATTGTGTGGCGCGCTATAATCGACGAGTTTTGCAGGGGCAATTTGGCGCGCCCCCGAGCCGGCGCGCCTCCGCGCCGGCGCGCCCCCCCGAGCCCCATCCCGGTGGAGCGCGCGTGGACTGGCGGCAACCCGGGTTCCGGGCAGGCGCGCAGGTCGCGTGCCTGCCGCGAACAGTCCCGTTAGACGTGGTCAACGCGTGAACGGGTTGTCAATGCGTAATCAGGCTGTCAATGCGTAACAAGCTAGTGGTCGGCAACTGGAAGATGTATGGCGGCCTAACCGCCAATGCCCGCCTGCTCGAAGGGATGCGCGCGGGTTGGGACCGGCACGCGGATCGAGGCGGGAGCCAGGACCTGACGGGGCAGGGGGCACGGGCTGCAGATGGGGATAAGGCAGGGGTAGGCGGGGCGGCCAAGGGCGGAACCGGGGTCAAGCCCCGAACCATCGCGGTGTGCGTCCCCTATCCATACCTTGCGCAGGCCCAGTCGCTGCTTGGGAGCGCGGGAGGTGGCGCCGAGTCGGCCATTCTTTGGGGCGCGCAAAACGTGCATGCCGAGGCATCGGGCGCATTCACCGGGGAAGTGGCGGCGTCGATGCTGGTCGATTTCGGGTGTCGCTTCGCCATCGTGGGCCACTCGGAGCGGCGCCAGCTCTACGGCGAGACCGACGTCCAGGTCGCCGCGAAGGCGGTGGCGGTGCTCGACGCGGGTATCACGCCGATCGTGTGCGTCGGCGAGACCCTTGCCGAGCGAGACGCCGGCGCGACCGACAAGGTGGTATTGCGGCAGCTCGACGCCGTGCTGGCGCGGGTGCAGGACCGCGCCGCGGCGATGGTGGTGGCCTATGAGCCCGTGTGGGCCATCGGTACGGGCAGGACGGCCACACCGGACCAAGCTCAATCCGTGCATGCGCAGCTGCGGGCGCGCCTGCGCGACGCGGGTGCTGGAAATGTTTCGTTGCTTTATGGCGGCAGCGTAAAGGCCGAGAACGCGGCGGCACTCTTCGGGCAACCGGACATCGACGGGGGCCTGGTAGGTGGGGCTTCGCTGAAGGCTGACGAATTTTTGGCGATCGCGGGTGCCTAACCTGCGGCTGGCGTGGGTGCCCACAGGCACGCCGCGCGGATTGGAGAATGCATGAACTTGATTGAGACCCTGCTGCTCGGCGCCCATGTCGTGGTGGCGATCGCTATTTGCGCGTTCGTGCTGCTGCAGCACGGCAAGGGCGCGGACATGGGTGCCGCATTCGGGAGTGGATCGTCCGGCAGCTTGTTCGGCGCCTCCGGATCGGCGAATTTCCTGTCGCGCACGACCTCCGTCCTGGCGGCGGTGTTTTTTCTGACCAGTCTGGGCCTGACGTGGTACGGCACCACGCGTTCCGCACCGCGGCCGAGCGTTCAGCAAGGCGTGATGGATCGTCTGCCGCCCTCGAAGGCAGCGGATATCCCGACGGCGCCTGGCGCGCCGACGGCCAATCCCACGGCACCCGCGGCGCCCGCGACTGCGCCCGCTGGAGAGGTGGGCACGGCTCCGGCGATTCCCGGGTCGAAGGCGGGGGAAGTACCCAAGTAGACTGACCGAACTGTCATCGCGGCGAGCGATCGCCGGCGGTCGCGCGAAGCGCGGCCCGAACGTGCAACGCCCACGTGGTGGAATTGGTAGACACGCTGTCTTGAGGGGGCAGTGGCGAAAGTCGTGGGAGTTCGAGTCTCCCCGTGGGCACCAGACTTGAGTGGTTGATGTCACCCGCGCGCCGGCGACGCTTATCGTGCCGGCGCTTTGCGATTGCCGGAGGTGCACTGCGCCGCCGGAACACTGACGGCCCTTGGTGGTTTGACTCGCCGCACGACATGCTCGAACAGTATTTCCCCATCCTGCTCTTCATTCTCTTCGGCCTCTTCCTTGCGGCGGTGCTGTTGTCGGTCGGCAAACTGGTGTCGCCGAACCGGCCCGACCCGGAAAAGCTCTCGCCGTACGAATGCGGATTCGAGGCGTTCGAGGATGCCCGCATGAAGTTCGACGTGCGCTATTACTTGGTCGCGATCCTGTTCATCCTGTTCGACCTCGAGATTGCCTTCCTATTTCCCTGGGCGGTGGTGCTGCCGGACATCGGGTTCGCCGGGTTCGCCGCGATGATGCTGTTCCTGCTGATCCTCATCGTGGGTTTCGTTTATGAGTGGAAGAAGGGCGCCCTGGAATGGGAATGAACCTTCGTCCGCAGGTAAGACCGCTCGCGGCGGCGCGGCCGCTGCCGACCTCTTGCGTCCGCGCCTCGAATGGCCGACGGCTGCCGGCGGCGCAGGGCCGACGGGGCTCACCGAGGTGAAATCGCTATGAGCATCGAAGGCGTCCTGGAAAAGGGCTTCGTCACCACCAAGCTCGATGCGCTGATCAACTGGTCGCGCAACGGGTCGATGTGGCCGATGACGTTCGGCCTCGCGTGCTGCGCGGTCGAGATGATGCACGCCGGTGCCGCACGCTATGACCTCGACCGATTCGGCGTGGTCTTTCGCCCGAGCCCGCGCCAGTCCGACGTGATGATCGTCGCCGGCACCCTGTGCAACAAGATGGCACCGGCGCTGCGCAAGGTGTACGACCAGATGGCCGAGCCGCGGTGGGTGATCTCGATGGGCTCGTGCGCCAACGGCGGCGGCTATTACCACTATTCGTACTCGGTGGTGCGCGGCTGCGACCGGATCGTGCCGGTCGATATCTACGTGCCAGGTTGCCCGCCGACGGCCGAGGCGCTGCTCTACGGCATCCTGCAACTCCAGAACAAGATCTGGCGCACCAACACGATTGCCCGCGGATGAGCCGGATCGATACGCTCGTCGCGGCCCTCGACGCGGCATTTCCCGAAGCCGCCAAGGTCACCGTCGCCTTGGGCGAGGTCACGCTCGAGTTGCCGCAGGATGGACTGCTCGCTGGGCTGCGCGCCCTGCGCGACCGCTCGGAATTTGCCTTCGCGACCATGCTGGACCTCTGCGGGGTCGATTATTCGGCCTACGGCAACGGTGCCTACCAGGGCCCACGCTACGCCGCCGTGTACCACTTGCTCTCGCTTGCTCACAATGTTCGCCTGCGGGTGCGGGCCTTCGCGACGAATGACGATTTTCCGGTGCTGCCGAGTGCGATCGAGGTCTGGCCGGGCGCCAACTGGTACGAGCGTGAAGCCTTCGATTTTTTCGGCATCGTGTTTTCCGGTCACCCGGATCTGCGCCGCATCCTGACTGACTACGGCTTCATCGGCCACCCGTTCCGCAAGGACTTTCCGGTCAGCGGCCACGTCGAAATGCGCTACGACCCCGAACAGGGCCGGGTGATCTACCAGCCGGTGTCCATCGAGCCGCGAGAGATCGTGCCGCGGATCATTCGCGAATCCAACTTCGCCGCAAGCGAGTGACAGACACGGTAACCATACAGAACCAAGAGGACGACAGGGTTGAGGCGGCCAGTGCCGCTGTGACCGGTGAATCCGGCAGGCGACCGACTCGCGCCGAGCCTGCTTGCTTCCACGTTTGAACCTCGCTCAACGGCCATGGCAGAGATCCGCAACTACACGATGAACTTCGGGCCGCAGCATCCTGCGGCGCACGGGGTGCTTCGCCTCGTGCTGGAGCTCGACGGCGAGGTGATCGAGCGGGCAGATCCCCACATCGGCCTCCTGCACCGCGCGACGGAGAAGCTCGCCGAGCATCGTACGTACCTGCAGGCGCTGCCGTATATGGACCGGCTCGACTACGTGTCGATGATGTCCAACGAGCACGCCTACTGCCTCGCGATCGAGAAGCTGCTCGGCATCGAGGTGCCCCTGCGCGCGCAGTACATCCGGGTGATGTTCGACGAGATCACGCGCATCCTGAACCACCTGCTCTGGCTCGGTGCCCACTCACTCGACATCGGCGGGATGACGACCTTCCTGTATACCTTCCGCGAGCGCGAGGACCTGATGGACGCCTACGAGGCGGTCTCGGGGGCCCGGATGCACGCGGCGTACTACCGTCCCGGGGGGGTGTACCGCGACCTGCCAGATTCGATGCCGCACTACCAGCCATCGAGCGTGCGCAACGAGCGCGAGATCGCAGCGCTGAACGAGAACCGCCAGGGCAGTCTGCTCGACTTCCTCGAGGATTTCACCCGTCGATTTCCCGCGTGTGTCGACGATTACGAGACCCTGCTCACCGAGAACCGCATCTGGAAGCAGCGCACCGTGGGCATCGGCGTGGTGACGCCCGAGCGGGCGATGGCACTCGGCTTCACGGGACCCATGCTGCGTGGCTCCGGGGTGCCCTGGGACCTGCGCAAGAAGCAGCCCTATGCTGTCTACGACCGGATGTCCTTCGACATTCCCGTGGGTACCAAGGGCGATTGCTACGACCGGTACCTGGTGCGGGTGCACGAGATGCGGGAAGCGAACCGTATCGTCAAGCAGTGCATCGACTGGCTGCGCGTGAACCCCGGTCCGGTCATGATCGACAACCACAAGATCGCCCCGCCCTCGCGCGAGGAGATGAAGACCAACATGGAAGAGCTGATCCATCACTTCAAGCTCTTCACGGAGGGCATGCACGTGCCTCCGGGCGAAGCCTACGCGGCGGTCGAGCACCCCAAGGGGGAGTTCGGCATCTACCTCGTGTCCGACGGCGCCAACAAGCCGTATCGTCTCAAGATCCGCGCTGCCGGGTTTCCCCACCTGGCGGCGCTCGACGAGATGTCGCGCGGGCACATGATCGCCGACGTCGTGGCCATCATCGGCACCCAGGACATCGTGTTCGGGGAGATCGATCGATGAGCCCAGACAACGCCGCCGTCCGGTTGTCCGAGCAGGCTTGCGACGCGGTCCTGTCGGCCGAGTCGATCGCAAGGATCGACCACGAGGTCGCCAAGTACCCGCCCGACCAGATGCAGTCGGCGGTGATGTCGGCGCTGGCGATTGCCCAGGACGAGAAGGGCTGGCTGTCCGCGGAGGCGATGGATTTCGTGGCACGGTACCTCGGCATGCCGCCGGTCGCCGTCTATGAGGTCGCGACCTTCTACGCGATGTACAACCTGAAGCCGATCGGGGCCTACAAGATCACCATCTGCACCAACCTTCCCTGCGCCCTGATGGGTGCGAGCGATGCCGCGCTGCATCTGCGCGACAAGCTCGGCGTGGAATTCGGCGGCACGACCGCGGACCACCTCTTCACCCTGCAGGAGGGGGAATGCATGGGTGCCTGCGGCGACGCGCCCGTGCTGCTGGTCAACAACAAGCGGATGTGCAGCTGGATGCGCCCGCCCGAGATCGACCGCCTCCTCGACGAACTGCGTACAGCGCCGGCGCCGCGGCCCGCGCGCGGCGCCGGCGCGGCGGACGAGACATGAGCGCCGCGGGGCCGTCCCAAGGCGCTCGCCCCCTCCTGCGGAGGGGGTTGGCGCAGCCCCCGCAGTGGGCAAGCCTGGGGGCGGCTAACCGGAGCGCCGCGGGGCCGTCCCAAGGCGCTCGCCCCCTCCCCGGGAGGGGGTTGGCGCAGCCCACGCAGTGCGCAAGCCTGGGGGAGGTTATCGGATGAGCGCCGCCGCAACCGAATCCCTGCTGGACTACGGACCGGACGCCATCATCATGGCGGGGCTCACCGGCTCCGACTGGCGCCTTGCCGACTACGAAGCGCGCGGCGGCTACGAGGCGCTGCGCAAGATCATCACCGACAAGATGACCCCGGCGGCAGTGATCGCCGAGGTCAAGAAGTCAGCCCTGCGCGGTCGCGGCGGCGCGGGCTTTCCGACGGGGCTGAAGTGGAGCTTCATGCCGCAGCAGTTCCCGGGTGCCAAGTACCTGGTCTGCAATTCCGACGAGGGCGAACCCGGCACCTTCAAGGACCGCGACATCATGCGCTACAACCCGCATGCCCTGATCGAGGGCATGATCATCGCGGGATATGCGATGGGTTGCGAGCGCGGCTACAACTATATTCACGGCGAGATCTGGTCGGTCTACGAGCGCATGGAAGAGGCCGTCGATGAGGCGCGTCGCGCGGGTTACCTCGGCCGCAACATCCTCGGCTCGGAGTTCGGGTTCGATATTTTCAACCACCACGGTTACGGTGCCTACATCTGCGGCGAGGAAACCGCGTTGCTCGAATCGCTCGAGGGCAAGAAGGGCCAGCCGCGCTTCAAGCCGCCGTTCCCGGCGAGCTTCGGGCTGTATGGCAAGCCGACGACCATCAACAACACCGAGACGTTCGCCGCGGTGCCGTGGATCATCAAGAATGGCGGCGAGGCATTCCTGAATCTCGGCCGGCCAAACAACGGCGGCACCAAGCTCTTTTCGGTGTCGGGCGACGTCGCGCGTCCCGGCAACTACGAGGTGCGCCTGGGCACGCCGTTCGCCAAGCTGCTGGAAATGGCTGGAGGCATGCGCGACGGCCGCCCGCTAAAGGCCTGCATCCCGGGGGGCTCGTCCATGCCAGTGCTGCCGGGTGACGTGATGATGGCGACCGACATGGACTACGACTCGATCGCCAAGGCCGGCTCGATGCTCGGCTCGGGCGCGGTGATCATCATGAACGACACCCGTTGCATGGTGAAGTCGCTGCTGCGGCTGTCGTACTTCTACTACGAGGAGTCGTGCGGGCAGTGCACGCCCTGCCGCGAAGGCACCGGCTGGCTGTGGCGCGTGGTCAACCGCATCGAGCACGGGGAGGGCCGTAACGAGGATCTCGATCTCTTGGTCGACGTCTCCGACAACATCGCCGGACGCACGATCTGCGCCCTGGGCGACGCCGCCGCGTTGCCGGTGAAGAGTTTCATCCGCCATTTCCGTGAAGAGTTCCAGCATCACATCGACCACAAGCAATGCCTTGTGCCGTCGTACGTCTAGAACCCATGCCATGCTGAATCTCGAAATCGACGGCAAGAAGGTGGAAGTCGACAGTGGCGCCACGGTGATGGACGCCGCCAACAAGCTCGGCATCTACGTGCCGCACTTCTGCTATCACAAGAAGCTTTCGATCGCCGCGAACTGCCGCATGTGCCTCGTGCAAGTCGAGAAGGCACCGAAACCGCTGCCGGCCTGCGCGACCCCCGCCACCGACGGCATGAAGGTCTGGACCCATTCCGACGTCGCGGTCGATGCCCAGAAGGGCGTCATGGAGTTCCTGCTGATCAACCACCCGCTGGACTGCCCGATCTGCGATCAGGGTGGCGAGTGCCAGTTGCAGGACCTGGCGATGGGCTACGGCGCGTCGAATTCCCGGTACACCGAGCCGAAGCGGGTGGTGTTCCACAAGTACTTCGGCCCGCTGATCGCGGGCGAGGAGATGACCCGGTGCATCCATTGCACCCGCTGCGTGCGCTTCGGCACCGAGGTTGCCGGCATCATGGAACTCGGCATGCGCGGTCGCGGCGAGCATGCGGAGATCGTCACCTTCGTGGGCGACGCGGTCGGCTCCGAGTTGTCGGGCAACATGATCGACCTGTGCCCGGTCGGAGCGCTCACGTCGAAACCATTCCGCTACAAGGCCCGCACCTGGGAGTTGAGCCGCCGGCGCTCGATCTCGCCGCACGACGCGCTCGGCAGCAACCTCATCGTGCAGGTGGCCAAGGACAAGGTGATGCGGGTTCTGCCGCACGAGAACGAGGCGATCAACGAGTGCTGGCTCTCCGACAAGGATCGTTTCTCGTATGAAGGCTTGAATAGCCCCGATCGGCTGGCGACGCCGCTCATCCGGGACGACGGGGCATGGAAGCCGGTAGATTGGCAGACTGCAATGGAGTTCACGGTGCGCGGGCTGCGGGCCGCGCTCGATCAACATGGCGGCGATGGACTGGGCACGGTGGTGTCGCCGCATTCCACCCTGGAAGAGATGGCGATCGTGGCCAGGCTCACCCGAGGTCTCGGCTCCGACAACATCGATTTCCGTTTGCGCCAGACGGACTTCCGCGAAGGTCGTGCAGGGTCGAGCATTCCCTGGCTCGGCATGACCATCGTGGAGGCGGGCAATCTCGACCGCGCGCTGGTCGTCGGCAGCTTCCTGCGCAAGGAGCAACCCCTGCTTGCGCAGCGTCTGCGCCAGGCGGCAAAGAAAGGTGCTCAGATCTCGATGCTGCACGTGGTCGCCGACGACTGGCTGATGCCGATAGCCAACACCCTCGCGGTCCTGCCGTCGGAGCTCGTGCGGGCGCTCGCCGAGGTGGTGGTGGCCGCGGCCAAGGCCGCCGGTCGCGACGTGCCGAAGGGTCTGGACGACATCGAACCGCGCGAGTCGGCCCGGCGGATAGCCGAGAGCCTTGCTGGTGGCGAGCGCCGTGGCATCCTGCTCGGCAACATCGCCGCGCAGCATCCCGATGCGTCGCAACTCACGGCGCTGGCGCAGCGCCTGGCGGAGATCACCGGGGCGAAGGTGGGGTGCCTCACCGAGGCCGCGAACAGCGTCGGTGGCTACGTCGCCGAGGCGTTGCCGCTCGAGGGTGGTCGCGATGCCGGGCGGCTGTGGACCGAGCCACGCGCTGCCTACCTGCTGCTGCATGCCGAACCCGAGCTCGACTGCGCCGACCCGGTCGCGGCCCGAGCCGCGCTCGATGGTGCCGAGTTCGTGGTCGTGCTTTCCCCGTACGAGCAGGGCACCCCTTACGCCGACGTAATCCTGCCGGTGGGCCCGTTCACCGAGACCGCTGGCACGTTCGTCAATTGCGAAGGACGCATCCAGACCTTCGAGGGCGTGGTGCGTCCGTTCGGCGAGGCACGTCCGGCGTGGAAGGTGCTGCGAGTGCTGGGCGCCATGCTCGACGTCGCGGGATTCGACTTCGACAATCTCGACGAGGTGCGGACGGGACTTCCCAAGACCCGCGACGAGATCGCGTCTAAGCTGGACAACGGTACCCGTGCTGCTATCGCCGCGCCGGCCGGTGCGTCTGCGCGGGGGCATGACCGTGACCGCGGGCAACTCGAGCGGATCGCCGACGTGCCGATCTATGCCGCCGATCCGATCGTGCGTCGCGCGCCGTCGCTGCAGAAGACACTCGATGCAAGGCCGCCGATGGCCCGGTTGCATCCCTCAACCCTCGCGCGCCTCGGTATCGCGCCTGAAGCGGACGTACGCATCCGCCAGGGCGCCGGCGAAACCGTGCTCGTGGCGATGGCCGATCCCGCCGTGCCGGAAGGCGCCGTGCGCATCAGTGCCGCGCATCCGACGACGGCGATGCTTCCCGGGCTGCATGGGGTCGTGACGGTCGAGCGGGCACGCGAGCCGGAACCGGCGGAGGCGACGTGAACGGGATGGTCGGTTCCATGCAGTCCTTTTTCGGTCCCGCATGGCCGCTGGTCTACACCATGGCGAAGATCGTGGCCATCGCCATTCCTCTGATCCTGTCGGTGGCCTATCTCACCCTCGCCGAGCGAAAGGTGATCGGCTGGATGCAGGTACGCATCGGGCCGAACCGGGTCGGTCCGCTGGGGTTGCTGCAGCCTTTCGCCGACGTGCTTAAGCTGATCTTCAAGGAGATCGTGGTACCCACCGGGGCGAATCACTACCTTTTCTTCATCGCGCCGATGCTGGCGCTCGCGCCGGCACTCGCGGCGTGGGCGGTCATACCGTTCACCGGGAGTGCGGTGCTGGCCGACATCAACGCGGGACTGCTCTACGTCCTGGCGATGTCCTCCATCGGCGTGTACGGCATCATCCTCGCCGGCTGGGCGTCGAATTCCAAGTACGCGTTCCTCGGTTGCCTGCGCTCCGCCGCGCAGATCGTGAGCTACGAGATCGCCATGGGCTTCGCCCTTGTCGGCGTGCTGATGGCGGCCAACAGCCTCAATCTTGGCGACATCGTGCGCGGCCAGGGCGGCGGGCTGTCGCATTGGTACTTCATTCCGTTGCTGCCGCTGTTCGTCGTCTACATCGTCTCAGGCATCGCCGAGACCAACCGCCATCCGTTCGACGTCGCGGAAGGCGAATCGGAGATCGTCGCCGGCTTCCACGTCGAGTACTCGGGGGTCGCGTTCGCGGTGTTCTTCCTGGCCGAGTACATGAACATGATGCTGATCGCGGCGCTCGCGTCGGTCATGTTCCTGGGCGGCTGGCTCGCGCCGTGGCCTGGACTCAATGATGCCGTGCTGCTCGAGGGCCTGCCGCTGGTCGGTGGCTCCGCGCCCTTCGGCGACGGCTTTTTCTGGTTCGCGCTCAAGATGGCGGCGATCCTGCTGATATTCCTCTGGGTCCGCGCCACGTTCCCTCGCTATCGCTACGACCAGATCATGCGCCTCGGCTGGAAGGTGTTCATTCCCGTCACCCTGGTCTGGATCATCTTCCTTGGGGTGATGATGCAGACCCGCTGGGCCCATCTCTTTCACTGAGGCCGTCGATGCTCGTGCGCGTCCGACAATTCTTCAACACCTGGCTGCTGCTCGAGCTCGGCCGCGGCCTTCTGCTCACCGGTCGGCATCTCTTCGCCCGCAAGATCACGATACAGTTCCCGGAGGAGAAAACGCCGAAGAGTCCGCGCTTCCGGGGCCTGCACGCGCTGCGCCGCTACCCCAACGGCGAGGAGCGCTGCATCGCCTGCAAGCTGTGCGAGGCGGTCTGCCCGGCGCTGGCCATCACCATCGAGTCGGAAGAGCGCGAAGACGGTACCCGCCGCACCACCCGTTACGACATCGATCTCACCAAGTGCATCTTCTGCGGCTTCTGCGAGGAGAGCTGTCCGGTCGACTCGATCGTCGAGACGGCGACGCTCGAGTACCACGGCGAAAAGCGCGGCGATCTCTACTACACCAAGCCGATGCTGCTGGCGATCGGCGATCGCTACGAGCAGGAGATCGCCCGGGACCGCGAGCAGGATGCCCGGTACCGCTAGCGCCCAAGCCGACCCTATGCAAACCTTCGTCTTCTACGCGCTGTCGGCCATCCTGGTGTTCGCGGCGCTGCGCGTGATCACCAACCGCAACCCGGTGCACTCGGCGCTGTGGCTGGTGCTGTCGTTCTTCACGGCGGCGGGTCTGTGGCTGCTCCTGCAGGCTGAGTTCCTGGCGATCGCCCTGGTGCTGGTCTACGTCGGCGCCGTGATGGTGCTGTTCCTATTCGTGGTGATGATGCTGGACGTGAACTTCGATACCTTGCGCGACCAGTTCCGCAGCTACATCCCGCTGGGCGCGACGGTCGGCGTGCTGATCGTCATCGAGATGGCCCTGGTGCTGGTCAGCAGCTATGCCCAACCCGTGGTCGCACCCCTGGTGGACGCGCCCAAGGGCGGCAACACCCGGGCGTTGGGGATGGTGCTGTACACGGACTATGTGTACCCGTTCGAGATCGCCGCGGTGATCCTGCTGGTCGCGATCATCGCCGCCATCGCCCTCACCCACCGGCAGCGGCGCGAAACGCGCTACCAGGATCCGGGCAAGCAGGTGAAGGTCCGGCCGCAGGATCGCCTGCGCATCGTGTCGATGCCCGCGGAAGAACGCGACACCAAGGTGTAGGGACGGGCCCTTCGGGGCGTCAACAAGAACAACGAGGGAGCGAAGTCTTGTCCATATTCGCCGCGCCGACGCTGTCGCACTACCTGGTGCTGGGCGCCATTCTCTTCGCCATCAGCATGGCGGGGATCTTCCTCAATCGCAAGAATGTGATCATTCTGCTCATGGCGATCGAGCTGATGCTGCTCGCCGTGAACCTCAACTTCATCGCGTTTTCGCGCTATCTGGGCGACATGGCCGGCCAGGTATTCGTGTTCTTCATCCTCACCGTAGCGGCCGCCGAGTCGGCCATTGGCCTGGCGATCCTGGTACTCCTGTTCCGTAATGTCGGCTCGATCGACGTCGAGGACCTCGACCAGCTGAAGGGCTGATGCCGTGAAGATGCAAAGCCTCTACCTGCTGGTACCGCTTGCGCCCTTGTTGGCTTCGGTCGTGGTCGGGCTGTTCGGCCCGAAGCTCGGGCGCGGCGTGTCCCACTGGCTGTGCATACTCGGCGTCGCGGTTGCGCTGGTCGCCTCAGTGATCATATGGCGCGACGTCGCCGCCGGCAACGTGTTCAACGGCGACCTGTACACCTGGCTGCGCTCCGGGGACCTGAAGCTCGCCGTCGGGTTCCTGATCGATCCACTGACCACCACCATGATGCTAGTCGTCACCTTCGTGTCGCTGATGGTGCACGTCTACACGATCGGCTACATGGCCGACGATCCCGGCTACACGCGCTTCTTCAGCTACATCTCGCTCTTCACCTTCAGCATGCTGATGCTGGTGATGAGCAACAACTTCCTGCAACTCTTCTTTGGCTGGGAGGCGGTCGGCCTGGTCTCGTACCTGCTGATCGGGTTCTGGTACACGCGGCCCACGGCGATTTACGCCAATCTCAAGGCGTTCCTGGTCAACCGGGTGGGCGATTTCGGCTTCGTGCTCGGCATCGGGCTGGTGTTGGCGTATTTCGGCACCCTCGACTACGCCCCGGTGTTCGCCCGCGCGCCCGAGCTCGCGGGGACCACGGTGAGCCTGTGGGGCGCCACGCCCTGGTCGCTGCTGACCGTCATCTGCATCTGCCTTTTCATCGGGGCGATGGGTAAGTCGGCCCAGGTACCGCTGCACGTGTGGCTGCCCGATTCGATGGAAGGCCCGACTCCGATCTCGGCCCTGATCCACGCCGCCACGATGGTGACCGCCGGCATCTTCATGGTCGCGCGCATGAGTCCGCTGTTCGAGCTGTCGACCACTGCCTTGGGATTCGTGACCGTGATCGGCGCGACGACGGCACTGTTCATGGCGTTCCTGGGCATCGTCCAGAACGACATCAAGCGCGTGGTGGCGTACTCCACCCTCTCGCAGCTTGGCTACATGACCGTCGCCCTGGGCGTGTCGGCGTACTCGGCGGCGATCTTTCACCTCATGACCCACGCGTTCTTCAAAGCGCTCCTCTTCCTGGGGGCCGGTTCGGTGATCATCGCCCTCCACCACGACCAGGATCTGCGCCGGATGGGCGGCTTGCGCAAGTACATGCCGATCACCTACTGGACGGCCGTGATCGGCTCCCTGGCGCTGGCCGGCATTCCGCCATTCGCCGGCTTCTTCTCGAAGGACGCGATCATCGAGGCGACGCACCTCTCGGAGGTGCCTGGCCACGGCTACGCGTACGTCGCGGTGCTCGCCGGGGTGTTCATCACCGCCTTCTATTCGTTCCGGATGCTGTTCCTGGCCTTCCATGGGCCCGAGCGCTTCCATGCGACCCACAAGGCAAGCCACGACCATGGCCACGACGACCTTGGGCGTGCGGTGCAGGGCCACGGCAACCACGGTCCGACGTTGCAGGGTCATGAAGTCCCTGCCATGGCTGGCCATGCTCATGACGCGCACGCCGACCTGGCGCATGAGGCCTCGCATCACGCGGGCGCCGAGCCCGAGGCCGATCACCACGGCCTCGCGCCCGGCGAAGTACCGCGTGAATCGCCGTGGGTGGTCACGGTGCCGCTGATCCTGCTGGCGATTCCTTCGGTGCTGGCCGGCTTCATGACCATCGAGCCGATGCTGTTCGGCAACTGGTTCGGGGATGCCATCGTGGTGCGCGAGCCGCACGCCGTGCTGGCCGAGCTACGCAACGAGTGGCACGGCGTCGGCGCTTTCATGCTGCACGGGCTCACCAGCCTGCCGTTCTGGCTAGCATTGGCGGGCATCGCCTCCGCCTGGTACCTCTACCTGCGCAACCCGGCCCTGCCGGCGAAGATCCGCGACCGGGCGGGGATGCTCTACACGGTGCTCGACAACAAGTACTACTTCGACCGCTTCAACGACTGGTTCTTCGCCGGCGGCGCGCGTCGTCTCGGCGGTTTGCTGAGCACGGTCGGCGACCGGACGATCATCGATGGCTTTTTCGTGAACGGCTCGGCGCGGGTGATCGGCTGGACGTCCGCGCTCCTGCGGCACATGCAGTCCGGCTACGTCTACCACTATGCGTTCACCATGATCATCGGGCTCTTCGCGCTCCTGACCTGGTGGGTCGGGGCGCACTGAGCATGCCTTATCTCTCCCTCGCCATCTGGGTCCCGATCGTCGCGGGGCTCGCGGTACTGGCCGTTGGCCGCGACGAGGACCCCGGTCCGACCCGCTGGATCGCCTTCATCGGCGCGCTGGTAGGTTTCCTGGTAACCCTGCCGCTGTGGATCCACTTCGACACCAGCACCGCCGACCTCCAGTTCGTCGAGCGCGCCGAGTGGATCCCGCGGTTCGACATCTATTACCTGCTCGGCGTCGACGGCCTATCGGTGCTGTTCGTCATTCTGAACAGCCTCACCACGCTGTTCGTGGTGTGGTCCGCATGGGAGGTGATCGAGCGGCGTGTCGCCCAGTACATGGCGGCGTTCCTGATCATGTCGGGGCTCATCAACGGCGCCTTCTCGTCCCTCGACGGCATGCTGTTCTACGTGTTCTTCGAAGCGATGCTCATCCCGATGTACCTCATCATCGGGGTCTGGGGTGGGCCGAACCGCGTCTATGCGGCGATCAAGTTCTTTCTCTACACCCTGCTCGGTTCGCTACTGATGCTGGTGGCACTCATCTACCTCTACAACGTCTCCGAGACGTTCTCGATCTTCGCCTGGTACGACGTGCCGCTGTCGATGAAGGCGCAGGTGCTGCTGTTCGTCGCCTTCTTCCTGGCCTTCGCGGTGAAGGTGCCGATGTGGCCAGTGCACACCTGGCTGCCCGACGCCCACGTCGAGGCGCCGACCGGCGGCTCGGTGGTGCTGGCGGCCATCACCCTCAAGATCGGGGCGTACGGCTTCGTCCGGTTCATCCTGCCGATCGTGCCCGACGCCTCGCGCTACCTATCGGGCTTCATCATCACCCTCTCGCTGGTGGCGGTCGTCTACATCGGCTTCGTGGCGCTGGTGCAAGCCGACATGAAGAAGCTGATCGCCTACTCGTCGATCTCCCACATGGGCTTTGTCACCCTCGGATTTTTCCTTTTCGACCAGCTGGGGATGGAGGGCGCGCTGGTGCAAATGATCTCGCACGGCTTCGTGTCGGCCGCGATGTTCCTGTGCGTCGGGGTGATGTACGACCGCATGCACAGCCGGCTGATCGGCGACTACGGCGGCGTGGTCAACACCATGCCCAAGTTCGCGGCGTTCATGATGCTGTTCGCGATGGCCAATGCCGGGCTGCCCGCCACCTCGGGATTCGTCGGTGAGTTCCTGGTCATCCTGGCCGCAGTGAAGACCAATTTCTGGCTGGGCTTTTTGGCCGCGACGACGCTCATCGTCGGTGCGGCGTACACCCTCTGGATGTACAAGCGGGTGATCTTCGGCGCCGTCGCCAACGCCAACGTGGCGGCCCTGAAGGACATCGGCTCCCGGGAGTTCTGGCTGCTCGCGAGCCTCGCCGCCCTGGTGCTGTGGATGGGCCTGTGGCCCAAGCCGTTCGTGGACGTTCTGCACACCTCGGTCGCCGACCTCCTGGCGCAGGTCGCCAAGAGCAAGCTCTGACGCCGATCGCCGCGATGACCATCGACCTTTTGATCGTGCTTCCCGAGTTGGTGCTGTTGTGCGGCGCGTCGCTCATCCTGCTCGTCGACCTGTTCCTGCCCGAGCGACTTCGGCACCTGAGCTTCTGGGCGACGCAGGTGACGCTGCTGCTGTGCGCATTCGCCACCCTGGCGACCGCCCAGGTCAATCCGCTCTGGGCCTTCCACGGCCTGGTGGTGAGCGACCTGGTCGGCGGCCTGCTCAAATTCTTCACCTACATTGCCGTGGCACTGACGCTCTTCTTCTCGCGCAGCTACCTGGAGGCGCGTGGGTTGTTCCACGGCGAGACGTTCGTGATGACGCTGTTTACCCTGCTCGGCATGATGGTGATGATATCGGCGTCGAGCTTCCTCACCCTATACCTCGGGCTCGAGCTGATGTCCCTCACGCTCTATTCCCTGGTCGCCATGCACCGCGCCTCCAACCGGGCCTCCGAGGCGGCTATGAAGTATTTCGTGCTCGGCGCGTTGGCATCGGGCATGCTGCTCTACGGCATGTCGATGATTTACGGTGCCACGGGATCCCTCGACATCATCCAGGTCGGTCGCGCGGTCGTGGAGGGCCGTGGCAATCGTGTACTCCTGGTCTTCGGGCTGGTCTTCCTGGTGTCGGGCATCGCCTTCAAGCTCGGCGCCGCGCCCTACCACATGTGGATCCCCGACGTGTACGACGGCGCGCCCACAGCGGTGACATTGCTGGTCGGTGCCGCGCCGAAGCTCGCGGCCTTCGCGTTCACCCTGCGCCTGCTCGGTGTGGCCATGGGCGGCCTCGGCGCGGACTGGCAGCAGATGCTGGTGGTGCTCGCCGTGCTGTCGATGGTGTTGGGCAACATCATCGCAATCGCCCAGACCAACCTCAAGCGCATGCTGGCGTACTCGACCATCGCCAACATGGGCTACATGCTCATGGGCTTCCTCACCGCGAACCTCAATGGCTTCAGCGCGGCGATGTTCTTCACCGTCGCTTATGTGCTTACTACCCTGGCGTCCTTCGGCATGGTGATGCTGCTGTCGCGGCAGGGCTTCGAGGCCGACCAGCTCGACGACTTCAAAGGTCTCAACCAGCGTTCGCCGTGGTGGGCCTTCATGATGCTGCTGGTGATGTTCTCCCTCGCCGGATTGCCGCCGACAGTGGGCTTCTACGGCAAGTTTGCCGTGATCGAGGCGGCGGTGAATGCGGGCTACATCTGGCTGGCCGTGGTCGCCGTGATCACCTCCCTCATCGGGGCCTTCTACTACCTGCGGGTGGTGAAGCTCATGTACTTCGACGATCCCGTCGACACCATGCCTATCGTCGTGCGTCGGGATACCCAGGCATTGCTGTCGGCCAATGGCCTCGCGCTGCTCGTGTTCGGCATCCTGCCGCAACAGCTCATGGGTTTTTGCGTGGTGGCGCTGGCGCAATCCGGCTTCTTGTAATGGGGTCAGATTACTTTACGACGAGGCGACCCTCTAGAGACCGCGGTTGCGCGGACGTCGCTCCGTCGGTACGCGGTGCTAAGATGAACCCGAAGTGAGGATGAGCGTCATGCGCGTCGGTTTTTTCGTCACCTGCCTCGTCGACCTGATGCGTCCGTCGATAGGGTTTGCCGCCATCCGGCTGCTCGAAGCCGGGGGTGCGGAGGTTTACGTGCCGCCGAGCCAGACGTGCTGTGGGCAGCCCGCCTATAACGCCGGCGACCGGGTCGATGCCCGTGCTTTAGCCGCCAAGGTCATTGCCGAGTTCGAGGCCTGCGACTGGCTGGTCGCGCCTTCGGGCTCGTGCAGCGGCATGATCCGCACCCATTATGCTGAGCTCTGTGCCGACGATCCGGCGCTCCAGCGACGCGCGCAGTCGCTCGCCGAACGCACCCGCGAGCTCACCGAGTTCCTGCTGAACGAGCTCAAGCTCGACCGCGTCCCCGGCCGCTTCGACGGCACGATCACCTACCACGACAGTTGCGCAGGCCTGCGCGAGATGGGCGTGAAGCACCAGCCGCGGGCGCTGCTTGCGAAGGTTGCCGGGCTCAAGGTGACCGAGATGGCCGAACCGGAGACGTGCTGCGGGTTCGGCGGCACGTTTGCCATCAAGTTCGGCGAGATTTCCGGGCGGATGGCGGACAACAAGTGCCAGCACGTGATCAACAGCGGGGCCGACGCCGTGGTGCTTGGCGACCTCGGCTGCATGCTCAATATCGAGGGTCGGTTACGGCGCCGTGGCGACGCCACGCGCGTGTTGCACGTCGCCGAGGTCCTCGCCGGTGACGGCGCCTGACCCGTCGCCGTCCATTTACCGGGATCACGCCATGCAAGTCGCCTCGATGCACTTCAAGGAACGCGCCCACGAGCGACTCCATGACGACCAGCTGCAAGCCAACCTGCAGAAGTTCCGCGGCAAGTTCGTCGCGCTCCGCAAGGCGGCGATCCTCGAGCTCGACGATTTCGAAGGTACCCGGGAGGCAGCCAAGTCCATCCGCAACCGCGCCCTCGAGGATCTCGACGTCTGGCTGGAGCTGTTCGAGCGCAATGCCACCGCGAGCGGCGCCACGGTGCTGTTCGCCGAGCATCCCGCCGATGTCAACGCCCTGGTACTGGAGATCGCGGCCCGGCACGGCGTCGGCAAGATCATCAAGTCGAAGTCGATGGTGTCCGAAGAGTCGGGGCTCGACCAGGCCATCGAAGCCGCGGGGATGACCGTCGTCGAGACCGACCTCGGCGAGTACATCCTGCAGATCAACGACTACGAGCCACCGTCGCACATCATCGGACCGGCGCTGCACAAGTCGAAGGAGGAGGTGGCCGACCTTTTCGCCAAACGCCACGGTACGCCGCGCAAGACCGAGATCGACGAGCTCTGCCTGGAGGCGCGGGGGCAGTTGCGCACGCACTATCTGACCGCGGACATGGGTATCTCCGGCGGCAATTTCCTGGTCGCGGAGACGGGGTCGGTGGTGCTCGTCACCAACGAAGGCAACGCCACTCTCACGACCACGCTGCCCAAGGTCCACGTCGCCATCTCGGGCATTGAGAAGATCGTGCCCACCCTCGAGGACGTGGCGACCTTGATGCGCCTCCTGCCGCGCTCGGCGACCGGGCAGTCGATCTCCAACTACGTCGACTTCCTGACCGGGCCGAAGGGCGACGGCGAGTTCCACGGCGCCGAGCACATGTATTTCATCCTGGTCGACAGCGGCCGCACTGGCGTGCTGGCAAGCGACGTCAGAGAGGCACTGCGCTGCATCCGCTGCGGTGCCTGCATGAATCATTGCCCGGTCTACCAGAACATCGGTGGCCACTCCTACGGTTGGGTGTATCCGGGCCCGATCGGCTCGATCCTAACCCCCATGTACGTCGGTCTCGACAAGGCGCAGGAGTTGCCGCACGCGTCGACTCTGTGCAACCAGTGCGGAGTCGTGTGCCCGGTGGGGATC
This sequence comes from Casimicrobiaceae bacterium, assembly GCA_039915505.1. Lineage (GTDB taxonomy): Bacteria > Pseudomonadota > Gammaproteobacteria > Burkholderiales > Casimicrobiaceae > CAIWHR01. The sequence continues at coordinate 23,901 of JBDSND010000145.1, read as the reverse complement.
CCGCTTCCCGATCTGCAGCGCAAGCTGCGCGAGCGCACATTCGAGGAGCGGATGCGGCCGTGGCACGAGCGCGCCGGCATGCGGCTGTGGGCATGGTTTGCGCTGCGGCCGTGGGCGTATGCCGTTGCTACGCGTATCGGCATGCGGGTGCTCGCCTGGATGGGCGGGCGTGATCGGTTGCTGCACAGCCTGCCGCTAGGCGGCGGATGGACCGCCGAGCGCGACATGCCCGCGCCCGCCGGTCGGACCTTTCGCGATCTCTACCGCGAGCGCGGCCATGCCGCGTCGGAACCCACTGCCACGAGGCGCGCTGCATGAACGCTCCGCACCATCCCGCGGCGGCGCTGCCGCGCCTGTCGCGTCGCGCCGAGTCGCTCGGCACCGAGAATGCCTTCGTGGTGCTGGCCGAGGTCAATGCCCTGGTGCGCCAGGGCAAGGACATCGTTTCGTTCTGCATCGGTCAGCCCGACTTTCCCACGCCTGCCAACGTGCAGGACGCCGCCATCGCCGCCATCCGTGCGGGTCGCCACGGCTACACGCCGTCGGCCGGTATCGACGAGTTGCGCGCCGCGGCAGCCGCGGACATCGGCCAGCGCCGCGGCCTCAGCTTCGCGGCCGATGACGTGGTGATCGGCGCCGGTGCCAAGCCCTTTATCGCGTACACCATCGCCTCGGTCACCGACTATGGCGCCGGCGACGAGGTCATCTATCCGGTGCCGGGCTTCCCGATCTACGAGTCACAGATCGTCGCCAACGGCGCGATTCCGGTGCCGATCTACCTGCGCGAATCGCGCGACTTCGCGTTCGACCCGGCGGAGCTCGAAGCCAAGATCACGCCCCAGACCCGCTTGCTGATCCTCAACACGCCCCACAATCCGACCGGGGGGATGTTGCAAGCCGCCGATCTCGACGCGATCGCGGCCATCCTAGTGCGACATCCGCAGATCTGGGTGTTCGCCGACGAAATCTACTCGCGCCTCGCGTACGCCGGCGCGTTCGACTCGCTCGCCGCGCGCCCCGGCATGTTGGAGCGCACCATCATTTGCGACGGCGCCTCGAAGACGTGGGCGATGACCGGATGGCGGATCGGATTTGCGGCGAACCGCGCCCTGGCGCCCGTGTTCACGCGCTGGATCACCAATACCGACTCGTGCGCCTCGCACATCTCGCAGTGGGCCGCGGTCGAGGCGATCACGGGGCCGCAGACCGCTGCTGACGCAATGCGCGCGAGCTTCCTGGAGCGGCGCGACCTCATCGTCGGGTTGCTGAACGAGGTTCCCGGCATCACCTGCCGGAGTCCGGGCGGCGCCTTCTATGCCTGGCCCAACGTCACCGAAGCTTGCCAGCGCACCGCCTGCGCCGATTCCGAGGTGCTCAGAAAGCGCCTGCTGACCGAAGCGGGCGTCGCGGTGCTGGCGGATATCCACTTCGGCCGGCGCGTGCCCGGCGATGGCCAGCACATTCGCTTCAGCTATGCGGCCTCCCCCGAAGCCATCCGCGAGGGCATCGCCCGGCTGGATGCTTTCATCCGTCAGAACACCAAATAACCCACCGTGGCCGACGCACTCGCCAACAACCGTGCCGCGCGCGATGCCATCTTGGGGCGGGTGTGCGCCGCACTCGGCAAGTCGGGCGATCGCAGTGCCGCAGAGGCGGACGCGGAAGCCTATTTGGCCCGGCATGACCAGGGCCCCCGGCCCCGCGTCGAAGGCGATCTCGTCGAGCATTTCCTGCTGCGCGCGCGGGACATGGCGAGCACCGTGGAGCGGGTCGACGCCGTCGCGGAGGTGCCCGCGGCCGTGCACCGGTATCTGGCGGCCTTGCGACTGCCGGCCGCCCTCGCCACGCACCAGTCGACCGCCGGGGTGTGCTGGGCCGAGTTCGGCGGCCTCGACTGGACCGCAGTCGGACTCACCATGGAATCGCGCCCCACTCTGGGCGACGACCGCATCGGCGTCACCGGTTGCTTCTGCGCGGTCGCCGAGACCGGCACTCTGGTCATGACCACCGGTGCCGATACGCCCACCGCGACGACCCTGCTGCCCGACACTCACGTCGCAGTGGTCCGGGCGAGACGCATCGTGGCCGGAATGGAAGACGCCTTCGCGTTGGTGCGCAAGGAGCGCCCGACCATGCCGCGCGCCATCAACTTCATCTCTGGACCGTCCCGGACCGGCGACATCGAGCAGACCATCGTGCTCGGCGCGCACGGCCCTTTCCGCCTGCACATCATCGTCGTGGGTTGACCAGGCCCTGCGCCGCACTCCAGTCGGCGACGCCGGCCGCGACGGCTTGCAACCGCCGCGCGACCAGCGGATCCACATCGCGGGCCGGAAACGCCGGGAGCGCCGTCGGCGCGATGCCGAAGAGCGTCACCAGAAAGACGCAAGCCGAGAGGTAGGCACCTGCGGGCGTCGGGTGGCTGCCGTCCTTCACGTAGAGCTCGATGTCGGGACAGGTGACGCGAGCAGCCTGCCAGGCCACACCGACGGGCGCGACACCGGCGTCGATTTCCCTCGCCAGGGCGACGATGGTTTCGTTCAGCACCGGCTGTGCCTGTGGCGTGTCGCGCCGCGCCCATGTGAGGTAGAGAACTGGCGTCGCGCCGTGCGCGCGTATCAGTGGAATGAACGCCCCGACGTTGTCGCGATAGCGCGCAGCATTCTTGACGGGCAGGGTGCTCTGGTCCTGCAGTACGACGATGTCCCAGGACGCATCGCGCAGCGCGGCGTGCACGGTCGCGGCGTTCCAGTGACGGCGCAGGCTGGCGCCTCCCGCCGTGATCATTCGGGTACGCACGACGCGCGCGCGAGGCGCACTGGCGGCGAGTTGCGTCAAGAGCGCTGGCAGGTCGTGATGCGCGGTGTAACTATTGCCGACGAACAGGATGCGTATGGCCGACGCGGGACTGCTGGTCTTCGCGCCGGGTGTCGGCGGGAGCTCGATGGACATGGGGGCGTCACTCTTCGCTAACCGTTCGCCCGGTCGGCGCCGCACCGGGTCATGCGGGCGTCGAGTCGCGCGCCGTGTCGTCGGACGACGCTTGGGCTGCGGGGGTGGTGAGCTCGGGATCGTTCTTCAGCACGCCGCGGATATTGAGGGCCGCGAGGGCAATCTGCAGGGCGATGAGCGCATGCGCGCCGTCGTGCCAGCCCCAAACGATCCAGAGTACGTTGCTGGTCAGGAACACCCAGAAGCCGACGGTGCGGCGGCGCTCGGACTGCGAGGCCACCAGCCAGGCGGCGAGAACGGTGACGGCCATCGCGGGCCACTGCAGCAGGTCGAGAAGATCCATGGGCACAACCCGGAAGTCGAGCGGGCCGCGGTCGCGGCCTTTCCTTTGGTCTTTATTTGTACTGCATCGTTCCCGGCAGCCAGAGCGCGATGGCGGGAAAGAACAGCACCAGCCCGAGCCCGATCACGATCAGCACGACGTAGGGCGAGACGCCCATGATGATCTCGTGGAGCGAGGCACGCGTGACCGCCTTCAAGGCGAACAGGTTCATGCCAACGGGAGGGGTGATCAGCGCCAGCTCGAGGTTGATGGTGAGCAGGATCCCGTACCAGATCGGATTGATCTTCAGCGCGGCGAGCACGGGTAGCACCACCGGCGTGGTGATCAGGATGATGGAGATTGTCTCCAGGAACATCCCCAGCACGAACACCAGCAGCATGACCGCCAGCAGGAAGCCGACCTGCGACAGGCCATACGCCCCGACCAGGGTGACGATGTCCTGAGGAATTCGCAGCTTGGTCAGCACGTGGCCCAGGATCGCGGCTGCCGCCAGGATCAGGAACAGCATCGCCGAATTGCGTGCCGCGTCGATCGCCGAGATCCAGAGGTCGCGCAGGGTGAAGTTGCGGTACGCGAGCGTGGCAATGAGCAAGGCGGCGAGGGCGCCCACCGCCGCCGCCTCGGTGGCCGTGAAGACACCGAAGTACATGCCGCCGAGCACCACCGCTGGCAAGGTGAGGGCCCAGAACGCCCGCCGCAGCGCCGCGACGATCTCGCGCGCGCTCGCTCGCGGCTCGGTGGCGATGCGTGGCCGGGCGAACGCCGCGGAGGTCATGCAGTACACCGCGAAAATGCCCGCCAGCATCAAGCCGGGCAGCACCCCGGCCATGAACAGCGCGCCGATCGAGGTATCGGACACCACGCCGAAGAGCACCATCGGGCCCGACGGCGGAATCAGGATGCCGAGGGTTCCGCCCGCACCCACCACCCCGTAGGCGACGCGCGGACTGTAGCCGTAGCGGATCATCAGGGGAATGGCGGCCGAGCCGATGGTGAGCGCCGTGGCTACACTCGATCCGGAGATGGCCGCAAACACCGTGCACGCGGCGACGGTGGCCACGCCCATGCCGCCGGGAAGGTGCCGCAACACGGTGTGGGCCGCGCCGAACAAGTCGTCGACGACCTTGCCGCGGATCATGAAATGCGCCATCAACGTGAACAGCGGGATGGCCACCAGCAGGTAGGTATCGAGCTTGCCGAATACCAGGTCGCCGATGCCGCCGAGATGGCCTTCGGCGGCGTACAGGATCGCCGTCGCGAACAGGGTGAGCCCGGCGAACACCGGCACCCCGGTCAACAGCACCAGCACCAGGCCGACCAGGATGACCGCGAACAGCACGCTACTCGATCCGTGCCGGACGGTGGCTGGCGGCGGAGTCGGCACCGCCGACCCTGCCGCGCCACGCATCGATGAAGGCGACGATGGCTGCGGCGGTTAGGAGCGCCGCACCGATCGGCACCAGGAGTTGCGGAAGCCACATCGGCACGGCGAGGAAGCCGTTGGACTTCAAGCCCACCATGCGCGAGAAGGCGACCATGTCGACGCCTTCGCGCAGCAGCAGCACCCCGGTTGCGGCGACCGCCACCAGTCCGCCGAGGAGCACCGCCTTACGACCGCGCGCGCCAAGCCGATCGGTGAGGATGTCGACCGCGATGTGCTCGCCTTCGAGCAGGGCGTCGGCCGCGGCGAGCATCACCGCTGCGACCAGCAGATAGCCGACGAGCTCGTCGACCCACGGCGGCGGCTGGTTCACGAAGTAGCGCATCACCACCGCATAGGCGATGAGTAGCATCGAGGCGATCAGCGTCGCCGCGGCGAGGCCGATGCCGGCCTTGGCAAGGGCGCGGACCAGACGGGAAAGGGCGTTCATCCTGCCCTTACCGCCGCGCCGATCACAGCTTGTCGAGGAGCTCGATGATCTTCGGACCACCTTCCGGCGCCGATTTCACGAATGCGTCCACCACGGGCTTGCGCATCGCGCCCGCCCAGGTCTTCTGCTCCTGCGGCGTTTGCACGTGGATCGCCATGCCCTTCGTCTGCAGGTCCTTGATCGCGGCGGCGGCCGTGGCCTCGGTCACCGTGATCGCCTCCTGCTCGGCCTTGGCGGCCGCCGCTTCGAGCGCCTGGCGGTGCGCCGGCGAGAGCTTGCCCCACCACGCGGGATTGACGTACATGTGGAAGTAGATGGTGAAAATCGGACCGACCGTGCCGGCCTTCTGCACTTCGTAGTACTTGCGGCTGTACGCGGCGGAGACGTCGGTGAGGCCGGCATCGAGCACGCCGGACTGCAGCGCCTGATAGACCTCGGATCCAGGCATCGCCGAGGGCGCGGCGCCCACCGCGGTCAGCGCATTGTCGGTGAGCGTGTTGAGGCCGCGAATCTTCACGCCCTTGAAGTCGTCCAGGTTGACGATCGGCTTATTGCCCGAGGTGATGATGGTCTCGCGGGTGATGTAGAGCCAGGCTAGGCTTTTCACGCCGCGCTGCTCGAGCTTCTGGTCAAGGAAGCGCCGCGCCTCGGACGCGGGGAACCGCTTGATCTTCTCGAGATCGCCCATGGCATACGGAATGAGCGTCGCACTCATCTCCGGGATGGTGGTGCCCCACTGGAAGTTGACGCTCATCGCGGCCTCGATCGTGCCCCGCGCCACGGCCGGGAAATTCTCCGCGGCTTTGGCGAGTTGCTCGGAGCCATACAGCTGAACTTCCACTTGGCCGTTGGTGCGGTTTTTGACGTCGGCCGCGAAGCCTTCGAGCAGCTTGGTCATGTGGTGGGCTGGCGGCACCTGGTGCGAGATGCGCATGACGACCGTCTGCGCCGATGCACCGACGGTGAAGGCGAGCGCGGCCGCGGCGACGACCCACGCGCGCAAGCCGGTGAAACGGAGTACCTTGATGTGCAGTGAAGTCATGGTGTTTCCTCCTTGGATGAAGAGCGAACGAGACGCTGCCGCTCGGTCAGGCGGCTCGCGAAATCCTGCAGGTGCGCTTCGCGCTGGCGCTGGGCCGGCAGCCCGACCAGCTCGTTGAAATCGGTGAAGGACAGCATCCGTGTCATGCAGTCCTCGGTCGTGCCGGTGGCGCGGATGGTCTCGAAGACGGTGCGCATGGCATACGCCGCCGCATAGGTCGCGGACACCGGAAAGACCACCGCAGCATAGCCGATGGCCTGCAGCGCCTGGGCGGGAATCAGCGGCGAGAGGCCCGTCTCGACGTTGTTGGCGAGGCATGGGCCGGGAATCTCCGACACGATGCGCTGCATCTCCTCGATGGAAGTCGGTGCCTCGACAAAGAACAGGTCGGCCCCCGCCTCGTGGGCGAGTTGCGCCCGGGCGATGGCTTCGTCGAGGCCATGCACGGCGAGCGCATCGGTGCGCGCCATGATCATCAAATCCGGGTCGACGCGCGCATCGAGGGCCGCCTTGATCTTGGCGATCCATTCCTCGGTCGGCACGACAGCCTTGCCCGCCATGTGGCCGCAGCGCTTGGGAAAGACCTGATCCTCGATGAACAGGCCCGCCACGCCGGCGCGCTCGTAGAGTCGCACCGTGCGCTCGACGTTGGTGACGTTGCCGAAGCCGGTGTCGGCATCGGCAAAGACTGGAAGATCGGTGGCGTCGCAGTAGCGGCCGTACATGTCGGCGAACTCGGTGACCGAGAGTTGCGACGAATCGGGCCGGCCGAGCAGGGTCGCGGTGGCGCCGTAACCGGCGGCGATCACCGCCGCGAAGCCGGCGGCTTCGGCAAGACGCACTCCCAGCGCATCGTGCACCCCGGGCATCACCAGGATATCCGGCGCGGCGATGAGTTCCTTCAGGCGGGTGGTGCGGCGCATGTGCGGTGACCTTCGGCGCAGGCGGCAAAGCGTCATTGTCCCATAGCCGATCCGGCGTCCGGGACGCAGCCAGCAGTCCGGCGCGCCGCCCGGGCCTTAGGCCATCGCCGCGCCGAAAGGACGGATGCGGCGGCGCCGCTCAGCCGAGCTTGAGATGCGGCGTGACGCGGCAGCGCGTGCCCGCGATGTCCACCTCGTAGCGGGCCGCGAGCGCAGACTCCGTCGTCAGCCCGGACTCACCGCGGGCATAGCCCATGGCGATGGCCCGGCCGTAGCGCCAGCTGTAGCCTGCCGAGGTTAGCTCTCCGACCATGCGACCGTCCATGAGAATGGGTTCGCCGCCCCAGGGAAACGCCTCGGGATCGTCGAACGCGAACAGCAGCAGGCGCTTCTTGGGAACGGCGTCGGCGCTGGCCGCCAGCGCTTCACGACCCAGGAAGCTGCCCTCCTTGTCGAGGCGCACGGCGAAACCCATCGCGGCATCCCAGGGCGTCTCGTCGGGAGAGATTTCGGCTCCCCAGGCGCGTCGGCCCGCCTCGATGCGCAGCGCGTCGAGGGTGTAGTAGCCGGCATCGCGCAGGCCGAAGGGCGCGCCGGCCGCGTGCAAGGCATCATAGAGCGTGACGCACAGGTCGGTCGGTACGTAGAGCTCGTAGCCAGGGCCGCCGACGTAGCTCATCCGCGCGGCGCGCACCCGCGCGTAGCCGACGTCGATCTCGCGCATGCTCGCAAACGGCAGCGCGCTGCGGGAGAGGTCGTCGGAGGTAAGCGTGGCGAGCAGGGCCTCGGCCCGCGGGCCCATCACCGACAGCACCGACCAGGCACTCGTCACGTCGACCAGGCTGGCGTGTTCATCGGCGTCGATGTGGCGCTCGATCCACGCGGCATCGCGGGTACCCTGCGCCGACCCGGTGACGATGAAGAACGTATCGGTCGCGGTGCGCATCACGGTGAGGTCGCTCTCGAAGCCGCCCCGGGCATTGAGGAGGCCGGTGTAGACCATGCGCCCGACCGGCACGTCGACGTCATTGGCCGCCAGCCGTTGCAGCACCGCGAGCGCATCGCGGCCCTTGAACACGAACTTGGCGAACGACGTCTGATCGAAGACCACCACGTCCTCGCGGCAGGCGCGCTGCTCCGCGAGGACGTGCGGCAACCAGCCGGGCTTGCCGAAAGTCGGAGGCGGCATCGGCGCGCCGTCCGGCAGGAAATAGTTGGCGCGCTCCCAGTTCATCTTGGTGCCGAAGACGGCGCCGCGCTGCGCGAGACGGTCGTAGAGCGGCGAGCGCCGCAGGGGCCGTACGGTCGCGAGTTCCTCGCGCGGCCAGCGCATCGCGTAATGCAGGCCGAGCGACTCGACCGTGCGGTCGGCGAGATAGCGGCGATTCGCGTGCAGCGGCGAGAACCTGCGGATGTCCACATCCCACAGGTCGAGCGGCGGCTCGCCATCGACGATCCATTGGGCGACCAGCCGGCCAGCGCCTCCCGAATTAGCGATGCCCGCCGAGTTGAAGCCGGCACAGACAAAATAGCCGTCGAGCTCGGGGGCCTCGCCGAGAATGAAGTTGCCATCCGGGGTGAAGCTTTCGGGTCCGTTGAGGAGCAGCTTCACCTCCGCCGTCTCCAGACAAGGCGTGCGACGCAGGGCGTTTTGCATCAGCACGTCGAACTGGTCCCAGTCCTCGCGCAGGAGCTGGAACTCGAAGCTCTCCGGGATCGGGTCGACGTTCCAGGGCTTCGCCGTTGGCTCGAAGCCGCCCATGACCAGTCCGCCGACTTCCTCCTTGTAGTAGATGAAGCCGTCGGGATCACGGATCACCGGCAGGTCCGGGGTCACGCCGGGGATCGCTTTGGTGACCACGTAAAAGTGCTCGGCGGCGTAGAGCGGTACCGTGACACCGCTCATGCGCCCGAGCGCGCGCGCCCACTGGCCGCCGCAGTTCACGATCGTCTCGCAGGCAATGGTGCCCTGGTCATCGCCGGATTGCCAGCGCACGCCGCGCACCCGTCGCGCTTCCGTTTCGACACCGGTGACGCGCATGCCTTCGAGCAGCGTGGCCCCGGCGAGGCGCGCGCCGCGGGCAAGCGACTGCGTCAGATCGGTGGGATTGGCCTTGCCGTCCCCCGGAATCCACACCCCGCCCTCGAGATCGTCGGTACGCAGGATCGGGGCAATCTTGGCGATGTCAGTGGCAGACACGAATTCGAATTCGATCCCGAAGCTCTTGGCGCGCGCCATCTGCCGTCGCAGCAGGGTCATGCGTTCCGGGGTGCTCGCGACGTTGAGGCTGCCGCACTGCTTCCATCCGGTGGCGAGGCCCGTCTCCTGCTCGAGCGACGCGTAAAGCTCGATGCCATAGCGGCTCATGCGCGTCGCATTGCGCGTCGCGCGGGTCTGCCCGACGAGCCCGGCGGCATGCCACGTCGTGCCGCACGTGAGCCGGCCCTGCTCGAGCAGCACGACGTCGCGCACCCCCAGCTTGGCGAGGTGGTAGGCGGTCGATACACCGGCGATGCCGCCGCCGATAATCACGATGCGGGCCTGCGAGGGAGGGAGGGCCATTGGCAACTCAGCGATGAGGGGCGCGCCGCACTCGCGCGATCGCCTCGACCGAGCGCGGCGCGGATTCTACTCGATCACCTCATCGACCAGCAGGAGCAGCGCTGGAGGCAGGGTGAGCCCGAGCGCCTCAGCCGTCCTACGATTGATGGTGAGATAGTACCGATTGGGCTGCTGCGCTGGCAGGTCCGCTGGCCGGGCGCCGCGCAGGATCTGATCGACGTACTTCGCTGCTTCGCTAAAGCCATCTTCGGGACTCGGGCCATACGCCATCAGGCCACCGTCGCGCACGTAGAGCCCCGTCTCGTACATCGCCGGAATGCGATGCGCCGCAGCGAAGTCAATTACCTGTTGGCGGTTCGACCGGGTAAATACATCGGACACGAGGAAGATGGCGTCGGGCCGACGCCTGGCGAGGGCGGCGAAGGCGGCAGCGAGATCGCCGGGCTCGCGCACCCCAATCGCCTGGACCTCGACTTGCAGTCGGCGCGCGGCTGCGTGGATTGCCCTGGAGCGGACAGTCATGCCCTGGTCGTTCTCGTTCCAGATGATCGCGATCGACGTGGCCTTGGGGACGACCTCCCGGAGAAGCTGCATCCGCTTTGCGCTGAGCTGCGCGGACTCGTCGGTCATGCCGGTCACGTTGCCCCCGGGACGGGCAAGGCTGGCGATGAGCTCGGCTACGACCGCATCACCGGCCGCCGGTGCCATCACAATCGGTATGGTCGCGGTGGCGCGCTTGGCCGCCAAGGATGCCGGGCCACCCGAAGTGACGATAACGTCGACCCTCAGCCTGACCAGTTGCGCCGCGAGCTCCGCTAGCCGTTCGGGCTTGCCATCCGCGAATCTCGATTCGTACACGATATTTTGCGGCTCGACATAGCCGAGGCCGCGCAGGGCATCCTTGAGCGCCGCCGGGACGCTACCGTCGGACGGGCGACTGCCGGTGGACAGGTTGCCAACCCGGAACACCTTTTGGGGTTTTGCCTGCGAGTGAGCGGGCAGCGGCGCCGCGATCAGGCCGACTCCCATCGTGAGCAGTACCTGACGCCGCGTCGTCATCTGGACTCCCTTGTCGCCGATCCATCCCCCGCGACCGGGTCCGGGCGAGGATGTTGAGGCGACGCGCCATCATAGGCGCATCCGCCACGACCTCGCATCATCGACCAAGGCAGCCTCGAATGGGGCGCCTGTCATCCCGCAAAAGTTGTCTCGGCGGCATGATCCGCTGCAACGGAATGAGCAACTGGGGTTACAGCTTCAGCGCTGCGATCCCGACCACCACGCTCGCCGCGCCCGCGAACCGGGCGACACCGAAGCCTTCGCGCAGCCAGATCGCGCCGATCAGCGCCGCGAACAGCACCGAAGTCTCGCGCAAGGCGGCGACGGCCGCAACCGGCGCTAGGGTCATCGCCCACAGTACGATGCCGTACGCGGCGATGCTGCCGGCGCCGGCGAGCAGGCCGCGCCGCCATGCCACGCGCACGTAGCCTACCGCCCTGGAACCGTAGCGCAGCCTGACCCACAGCAGGAAGGGCAACGATTCCAGGAAGATCAGCCACGCGACGTAGCCGAGCGCGTTACCCGAGGCGCGTGCGCCGGCGCCATCGACCAGGGTATAGCTGGCGATGATCGCGGCATTGGCGAGCGCCCACGCCGCCGCGGCCGGGGGATGCCGGCCCCGTCGCCCGAACGCGATGCTCATGATGCCTGCGCAGATCAGCACGATACCGAGGGCCGCGTGGAGCGTAGGCCACTCGCCGAGCAGCACGATGCCGAGCACGGCGACCAACAACGGCGCGGTGCCGCGCATCAGCGGGTAGGCGAACGACAGATCGCCGACCCGGTACGCCTGGGCGAGGGTGACGTAGTACGCGAAATGGATCACGCTCGACAGCGCGGCAAACTTCCACGCAGCCGGGTCGGGGATCGGGAGGAAGGGCAGCAGCACCAGGCCCCAGAGTGCCGACCCGGCCACCACCGTCGCAGTGTCGAGCATCGGCTCGCCGCCGCGCGCGGACTTGAGCAGCGCGTTCCAGCCGGCATGCAGCACCCCGGCACCGAGCACGGCGAGTGTCACGCCGAGGCTCAGTTCAGCGGGAGGCATCGGATGTCGGAGGTACTGCGAAGCCGCAGCGCGGTGATCAGATCCTGGTCGCAGGCCCAGGTGCGTCCCCCGCTCAGGCGGTGCGGGGTTTGCTCTCGGGCCATGCGTCGCCGACCTCGGAATCGACATCGTCACGCCGCGGCGGTGATGCCGGCGCGGGCGCCTCCCTGAGACGGGTGTGCGCGAGCACGCCAGCCTGCTCGAGGATGGGATAGGCAATCGAGCAGATATGGGAATTGATCCGCCGCAGGTCCGAGATGAGATCGATGTGCAGCGACGACGTCTCGATGCTCTCCACGGTGTTGCCCGCAAGGCGTTGGAGATGGGTGTTGGCGTACGCGCGCTCGAGATCGCGGATCAGCACCTTCTGGGCGAGGAGCTGCTGGGCGCTTTTCAGGTCGCCGGTCATGAAGACCGTCAGGCCGAAGCGCAGGTTGGCCACCAGCCGTCCATGCAGGTCGCTGATTTCGGCGTTACCCGCCTCGGAGAAGTTGCGGCCCTTGTCGATCTTCTTGTCGACGACGTCGTTAACCACGCGCTCGATGATGTCGCCGATCTGCTCCATGTTGATCACGAACGACATGATGTCCGCCCAGCGCCGGCCTTCCTTTTCCTCGAGGGCCTCCCGGGAGATCTGGGTGAGGTAGAACTTGACGGCCGAGTAGAGCTTGTCGACGACGTCGTCCATCTTGCGAAGGCGCTCGGCGAGGGCACGATCGTTGGTGCGCACGACGGTGAGGGTGCCGATCAGCATCTGCTCGATCACGTCGCCGATGCGCAGCGCCTCCCGGGCGGCGTACGAGATCGCGAGCGACGGCGTGGCCAGTGCCGATGGATCGAGATGCCGCGGCTGGGCCGGGTCATCGGCGAGTTCCTTCGACGGCAGCAGGCGCTCGGCGATCCGCGCGATCGGCTTGGTGAAGAACACGAACGCGAGCGCGAGCGCGATATTGAAGGTCAGATGGAACAGGACGACTTCGCGCGCCCGGTCGAGGTGGAGTGCCTCCACCGGTCCGGCCAGCAAGCCGACCAGGGGCAGAAGCACCACGCAGCCGATGAGCTTGAACAGGAAGTTGCCGAGGGTGACGCGGCGGGCCTCGGGCGTCGAGCGCAGGGTCGAGAGCATGCCGAGCAGGCCGCTACCGAAGTTGGCCCCGAGCACCAGGCCGAACGCCACGGGCAGCGCGAAGACGTGCAGGGAGGCGAGGGCGGCAATCAGCAGCACCACGGCCAGGCTCGAGTAGCAGAGCACGGTAAAGAGCGCGGCGAACAGCATGTCGAGCAGCACGTCGCCGGTGAGTGAGGCGAAGATCACCTTCACACCGGCGGCCTGCGCAATCGGTTGCGCGGCGACGGAGATCCATTGCAGGGCGAAGGCGATGAGGCCGAGGCCGATCAGGATGCTGCCGAAGCGACCGGCGGGCGCAGCTTCCCAGGTGAGGAACAGGGTCACCCCGGTGAAGATCAGCAGCGGTGCGAGCCATGACAGGTCGAACGACAACGCCACGGTTACCAACGATGAGCCGACGTCCGCACCGAGCATCACGGCCAGGGCGGGTGCCGTGGCGATGAGCCCCTGGCCCGCGAACGACGCGACGATGAGCGCCGTGGCGGTGCTGCTCTGAATGAGCCCGGTGACCCCCAGTCCCGAGAAGAAGGCCGCGACGGGGTTGCCTACGCTGCGCCGTAGCAGCCGCCGCAGATCGCCGCCGTACATGCGCAGGATGCCGGTGCGCACGATATGCGTGCCCCACACGAGCAGCGAGACGCCGGCGAGGAGATTGAGCAGGATCTGCACGGCGTCGGACTAGGCGGCTTCGGCGGCGACCGAGTGCAGCGCCGCATCGATGATGTCGAAGGCGCGGTCGAGGTCGGATTCAGCGATGATGAGCGGTGGCGACAGTGTCAGCACGTTGCCTTGGCCAATCTTGAACGACAGCCCGTCGGCGAGGCAGCGGTACATTACCGCCTCGGCCTCCCGGCGCGCGGGTCGGCCATCGCGCTCGAGCGCGATGCCGAGCAGCAGGCCGATGCCGCGGACGTCCGCGACCAGCGCGTGGCGCGCCTTCAAGGCGTGCATTCGCTCGAGGGCGTGCGCGCCCAACGTAGTCGAGCGCGCCAGCAGGTCCTCGCGCTCGATCACCTCGAGGGTGGCCAGTGCCGCGGCACAGCCGACCGAGCTCTTCTCGGGGGTGTAGTGGCCGAGCGCGCGGTCGCCGCCGATGTCGAGATCGCGCCGGGCGATGAGTGCCGCCATCGGAAAGACGGCACCCCCCAGGCCCTTGCCCAGGACGACCATGTCGGGCACGACGCCGTAGTGCTCGAAGGCGAACATGCGGCCGGTGCGGCCGAGGCAGATCGGGACCTCGTCCAGGATCAGCAATGCGCCGTGGCGGTCGCAGGCCGCGCGTAGCCGCCGGTAATAGTCTGGTGGCGGGATCTGCACGTCGGTGCAGCGGATGGTTTCCACGATTACCGCCCCGACGTCCTCTTCCTTGCCCAATACATAGTCGAGGTAATCGGCGCAGCGCAGGTTGCAGGTGCCGTTGCATCCGAAGCCGCAGGCCCCGGGATCGCACGGGGGCACGTGCTCGGTGCCGGGCAGGAGCGGACCGATGCCCTTGCGGAACACCGCTTCGCCACCGATGGAGATGGCATCGAGCGATGCGCCGTGGAAGGCGTCCCACATCGAAAGGGTCTTGTGCCGGCCGGTGGCCAGCCGGGCGAGTTTCATCGCCATGCCGATGGCGAGCGTTCCGGCGGGCGCGAACAGCACCTTGCCGAGCGGATCCGGCGCGAGCGCTGCGAGTCGGCCGGCGAGCTTCACGGCGGGGCTGTTGGTGAACCGGCGCGGCGAGAACGGCAGGCTGTCGAGCTGGGCCTTGACCGCTGCGATCACGTGCGGATGGCGGTAGCCGACCTGATGCACGTTGTTGCCGTGGAAGTCCATGATCCGCCGACCCTCGCAATCTTCGAGCCAGATCCCTTCGGCGGCGACCAAGGCGTTGAAGCAGGGCGTCGACAGCGACTGGTGGAGGAAGTAGCGGGTGTCGTCGTCGAGCAGTTGCCGGGTCGGGGCGTGGACGTGCGCCGCCTCGAAGGCACGGCGCAGCGGCGACAGGTTGACGTCGCCTTCCGCCGCCAGGTCCACCGGTGCGTCGAGGACCCGCAGGGGAAGCCCCTCGTTCATCGGCGCGGGACCCCTGGCGCGGAATCTGGACGTGGGCGGCGGATCACCATGGCAGGGAGTAGGTCTTGACGTTGGTGAAGCTCTTCATGGCCTCCTGCACGCCTTCCTTGTAGCCCAGGCCGGAGTCCTTGATGCCGCCGAAGGGCGTCAGCTCCAGGCGGTAGCCCGGCACCTCGCGGACGTTGACCGTGCCGACGTTGAGCTCGGCGATGAGCCGGGTGACGTAGTCGAGCCGGTTGGTGCACACCGACGACGACAGTCCATAGGCGGTGCCGTTGGCGATGCGGATGGCGTCGTCGAGGTCTTTGAACCGGATCACCGGGGAGACCGGGCCGAAAGTCTCGAACCTGACCAGCGGCATCTCCGGCCGAACGTGATCGAGCAGGGTTGGCGAATACAGCGCGCCCCGGCGCTCGTTGCCATGCAGCAACTTGGCACCCAGGCCTACCGCCTCGTCGACCCGCGCTTCGAACGATCGCGCCGCCGCCTCGTCGATCACCGTGCCCATGTCGACCGCGGTATCCATCGGATCGCCGTAGGTCCAGGCGCGGGTGCGCTCCAGGAGCCGGGCGACGAACGCGTCGGCCACCGCAGCATGGACCAATATGCGCTTGACCGCGGTGCAGCGCTGGCCGGAATTCTTGTACGAGCCGCTGGCGGCAAGGGTGGCGGCTTCGTCGAGATCCGCGTCCTCCATCACGATGATGGGATCGTTGCCGCCAAGCTCCAGCACCTGCCGCTTGTATATAGCCTTGCCGGCGATGTACTTGCCGACGGCCACGCCGCCGGTGAAGGTGACGAGATCGACGTCGGGATGAGTGAGGAGCTCGTCGGCGATCTCGCGCGGGTCGCCGGTCACGACCGACAACATCTCCGGCGGCAGGCCCGCCTCGTAGAGGATGTCGGCGAGGGCAAGCGCAGACAGCGGCGTCTTCTCGGTCGGCTTCAGCACCATCCGGTTATTGGTCGCCACCGCGGGCGCGATCTTGTGCGCGACCTGGTTGAGCGGGTGGTTGAAGGGCGTGATCGCGGCGATGACGCCCTGCAGCGGCTCGCGAAGGGTGTAGACCTTGCGCGACTTGCCGTGCGGGGTGAGGTCGCAGGAGAACACCTGGCCGTCGTCCTGGAGGGCCGCGTTGCCCGCGAACACGAAGACGTCGCAGGCGCGGCCCACCTCGTAGAGCGAATCCTTCTTGCAGATACCGCACTCGGCGGTGATGAGATCCGACAGCGCATCGGTGCGGCTGCGGATGATTTCGGCGGTGCGTTGCAGGATCCGCGACCGCTCGTAGCGGGTGAGCTTGGGCTTGTAGCCGCGGGCGGCGCCGATGGCGCGCCGGACGTCCTCGACACCCGCCATCGGCACGGTGCCCACCAGCGTACCGCTGAAGGGATCGTGCACCTCGAGGGTTCGCGCGCCACCGACGCGCTCCCCGGCAATGCGCATCTTCTCGTGGCGAACGTCGGCGTCGCGCGACGCCTGGTTTCGGGTGGGGGTGTCCACGGCTCTATCGGTCACTGCAGGTAGTTGAGCGCGAGATCGAAGGCGTCGAAATTGCGCCAGCGACGTCCGGCAGGCAGGCTCGCCTGGCGGTTGGCGATCAGCGGCACCTGCTGCTCGGAGACGCCGCCGTGCGAGCGCAACGGCGCGTCGAGACCGGACAGGTCGTGCCGATCGCGGCTGGTGCCGAGCACCGTGAGCCGCTCGGCGATGACCACGAGGTCGCCGATGCGATCCGGCGGCAGCTCGAACCGCGAAGCGGCTTCCTCGCGCGTCAGCACGGCCTCGATGCCGGGCACCGGGACGATGCGCGCGGCCGCCGCGGATGCATCCACGCCGCCTGACATGTATACGGTGGCAAACGAGCCCAGGGCGCCGTGGTGCACGACGTAGGGATCGGTGATCGGCAGGATCACGCGGGTCGTCGCGGCGCCGAACGCTGCGTCCAGGAGATCCTGGAGGAATACGATATTGGGTCGCCCGAACGCATCGGTCTTGGCGTTCATGCCATGGTCGGCGGTGAGGATGACCACCGCACCTTGCTCGTCCAATGCTCCAAGGTAGCGATCGAGCATGGCGTAGAAATCGTTGGCAGCGGGCGCTCCGGGCGCGGCCTTGTGCTGCACGTAATCGGTCGTGGACAGGTAGGTGATGTCGGGCCGCTGGCGCTCGAAGATCCGTAGCCCTGCCGCGAACACGAACTCGGAAAGCGCGGCGCTGTAGACCGACGGCACTTCCATGCCCACCAGTGCCGGCACATCGCCGATCCCATGAGTCTCGGGGCGCGCTTCCGCAGCCTTTTCCGACGAGAAGCAGATGCCGTCGAGACCGTGGCCGAGGAGGGCGCGAAGCTTGTCCTTGGCCGTCACCACGGCTACTTTCGCGCCCCTGGACCCGAACGCTGCCAGCAAGGTTCCGACGCGCAAGTACTTGGGATCGTTCATCATCACTTCGGCGTCAGCCTCGCGATCCCAGAAAAAATTGCCGCAGATCCCGTGAACCGCCGGCGTCACGCCGGTGACGATCGACAGGTTGTTGGGGTTGGTAAACGACGGGACGACACAGTCCGCCGTCAGGCACAGACCGCGCTCACGCAGGCCGGCGAGCCACGGCATTACGCCTGCGGCGATGGCCTGGCTGAGATAGTCGGGCTCGCAGCCATCGACGCATACCACCACCACCGGCGTTTTCGGCCACGCGTATTGGCGGCCGTTGGCGCTCACGGGATCATGCATGGATGGGCTCAACGCGCTTTCCTCGCGGGTGGGTTGCCAATGCCATTGCGCCCCTTGGCCGGGCCGGCGCGACCGTTGATGCGGTGCATCCGCTCGCGACTCGCAACGACGTGGTCGTGCAAGGCGCGACCTGCGCCCGGCACATCGCCGGCGGCAATGCGCTCGACGATCTGGCGGTGCTCCCGAGTCGACGTCGGCAGGGCCCCTTCCTGGGCGAGGGTGGTGCGCCGGAAGAGTCGCAGCTCGTTGACGAGGCGGCGATAGGTGGCGAGCAGCTTGCGGTTGCCGGCGAGCTCGACCAGCCGGTCGTGGAACGCCAGGTTGGTTTTCAGGAACGCATCCACATCGTTGCCAGCCGCCGCGCGCTCCATAGCGGCGACCATGGCCCTGAGCTCGCGGATCGCAGCGGGCGTGGCGGTAGCGGCGACGCGCTGGCCCACGAACGCATCGAGCAGTGCGCGTAGCTCGTAAATCTCATCGGCTTCCTCGACCGGGATTTGCCGGACGTGCACGCCACGGTTCTTTTCGAGCCGGACGAGGCCCGACTCCTCGAGCGCGCGAAAGGCTTCCCGCACCGGCCCGCGCGACACCCCTAGAAGCTCGGCCAGCGCGGCCTCGTTGAGCTTGCTCCCGGGGGCGATCTCGCCGCCCAGGATCATGCGCTCGATGTCGCGTTGCACCAGGGCAGGTAGCGAATGTGCCTGGAGCGCGGCGATCGACGGCCGGAATTCGTCCACTGAGGCGGTCCCTGGCCCATCGAGGGGCGCATGCGCGGACCTGCGCACGGTAATCGGCCGTGGAACGGGCCGTGCGCTGTCGACCGCCCCGGAGGGGGGCGATTTCGCCATTTTGAGCATATTGCCACTTTTCAGCATATTGCCTATTGGACGGCGAACGCTGTAGATTGTCAACAATCTGCAAACGCCGCCCGCGGCCGGGTTCGTGTTGTCGCCGCGATGCTGGAGTGCAGTCGGTTGCTGGGCCGCGCACGCGAGGGTAGGATTCTCCGCACCCTCGAGCGAGGGCAGGATTCCCCGCACCCTCGAGCAAGCGCGTGTCACCAACGCGTCATGCATGCGTATCACGATCAGGTTTCCGAGCACCCCACCCAAGGAGCGAAATAATGAAACCAGTCCGCACCGCTTGGCATCGCGCGCTTGCCTGCGCCGTCGTTGCCGTCGCGATCACCGCCGGCAATGCCGCTGCCCAGAAGTCGCAGCTCACCGTGTATACCGCGCTCGAGACCGATCAGCTCAAGGCGTACCAGGAGGGATTCAACAAGTCGAACCCCGATA
This sequence comes from Casimicrobiaceae bacterium, assembly GCA_039915505.1. GTDB lineage: Bacteria > Pseudomonadota > Gammaproteobacteria > Burkholderiales > Casimicrobiaceae > CAIWHR01. The sequence continues at coordinate 4,882 of JBDSND010000145.1, read as the reverse complement.
TCGAGATCACCTGGGTCCGCGATTCCACTGGAGTCATCACCGCGAAGCTGCTGGCCGAGAAAGCCAACCCCAAGGCGGACGTGATCATGGGTGTGGCGGCGACCTCGATGGCCATATTCGACAACGAGGGCATGCTGCAGCCGTATACCCCCGCGGGACTTTCGCGGCTCGATTCCCGTTACCGCGACACCAAAAATCCGCCGGCGTGGGTGGGCATGGACGTGTGGGGCGCGACGATCTGCTTCAACACCGTCGAGGCGCAGAAGCGCAACATCCCCAAGCCTGAGACCTGGAAGGACCTGACCAAGCCCGTCTACAAGGGCCAGATCGTGATGCCGCATCCGGCGTCGTCGGGTACCGGATTCTTCGACGTCACCGCGTGGCTGCAGATGTTCGGCGAGCAAGACGGCTGGAAGTTCATGGACGGCCTGCACGAGAACATCGCCCAGTACATGCATTCGGGTTCGAGGCCATGCGCTGCGGCCGCGAATGGCGAATACGTCGTGGGCATCTCCTTCGAGTACCGCGCCAACAAAGAGAAGGCGCAAGGTAAGCCGATCGACCTGGTGTTTCCGAAGGAAGGCCTGGGCTGGGACCTCGAGGCCGTCGGCATCTACAAGGGCACCAAGAACGCCGCCGCTGCCCAGAAGCTCGTGGACTGGGCGATCTCGGATCCCGCGATGGCACTCTATGCCAAGAACTTCGCGATCGTGGCTGTTACAAGCCAGTCGCAGCCGCTGCCCAACGTGCCCGCCAACTACAACGCCATGCTCGCCAAGAACGACTTCATGTGGGCCGCCAAAAATCGCGAAAAGATCCTCGGCGAATGGAGCAAGCGCTACGAGTCCAAGGCGGCCCCGAAGTAATGGCGACGAGCGCTCCTTTCGCCGCCCCGTCGCCTGACTCGGCAAGCGCGCGCGGTCGGTGGCGAGCGTAACGGGGCGGGGGAGGAGGGCATCGTGAGCGGTGTTGCGGGGGGTATGCCAACTGAGGGGGCTACGGCGGCGGCGATCTCCGCGGCAACCCCGGTGGCCACCGATAGGCGATCCAATGCCGCTAAGGGTCTGGCAACCCAAGCGGGCACGAAGGCGGCGGCCGCGTTGTCGCTTTCGGCAATCCACAAGCGCTTCGGCAACTTTGTCGCGCTGCGCTCGGTGGATCTCGAGATCGAGCCCGGCGAGCTGGTCTGCTTTCTCGGGCCCTCGGGTTGCGGCAAGACGACGCTCCTGAGGATCATCGCGGGGCTCGAGCGCCAGACCAGCGGTCGCGTGGTGCAGGATGGCCGCGACGTGTCGACCGCGGCACCTGCCGCGCGCGACTACGGCATCGTGTTCCAGTCCTATGCATTGTTCCCGAACCTCACGGTCCGGGAGAACGTGGCGTATGGCCTCGTCAACCGCCGCGCACGCCGGCATGCGATTGACGAGCGCGTCAAGGAGTTGCTGGTACTGGTGGGTTTGCCCGATGCGGGCCCGAAGTATCCCAGCCAGCTCTCGGGCGGACAGCAGCAGCGTATCGCGCTCGCCCGCGCGCTGGCGACGGCGCCGTCCCTGCTGCTGCTCGACGAGCCGCTATCGGCGCTGGACGCCAAGGAGCGCGAGCGATTGCGCGGCGAGATCCGCCAACTGCAGCGGCGCCTCGGGGTTACCACCGTCATGGTCACCCACGACCAGGAGGAGGCGCTGTCGATGGCCGACCGGGTAGTGGTAATGAACCACGGCGGCATCGAGCAGATCGGTTCGCCGCTCGCAGTCTACGAGCGACCGGCGTCGCCCTTTGTCGCGGATTTTCTCGGTAAGGTCAACGTGCTGCCGGCGATCTGCCTCGGTGCAGGGCGGTATCGGGTGGGCCAGGTCGAGCTCACCACGGTAACCGACGACGGCATCGGGGCGGGCACCCACGTGCGGCTCTACCTGCGTCCCGAGGACCGCATCCTGGCGGACTCCGGGCCGCTCGAGGGGCGGCCCAACCACCTCACCGGGCGTGTGCTGCAGCTCGATTTCCATGGCACCTACTGCCTCGCGAATCTCGAGGTGGATGGTTTCGACGGCCAATCCATGCTGCTGTATTGCTCCCTCAACCAGGCGCTGGAGCTTGGCGTGCGCGAGGGTGCCACGCTGCCGTTCGCCCTGCGCGGCGAGCGCGTGCGGGTGTTCGCCGACTAGTGGCTCGCCGTGCCTTGCCCGCCCCGCCCAGACCGCGCGCAGCACCGATTTTTCGCCGATGGGCGTGGCCGTTTCGGCACGGCTTGCCGTGAACGCGATGCTGCGCCCATCGTGGCTACCGATGTCAGGTGGTAATCGATGAGCACCGTTGCCGCCGCCGCCAGGCCGCGCAATCTGCAGGTATGGCGCGAGGCGGTGGTCGCGCGCGGTGGCCTCGTCCTGTTATGCGCGGCACTGTTCGTCTTCCTCACGGTGCCGCTGGCGACGCTCTTCATCCGCAGCCTGGAGGATCGGGCCGGCGCTTTCGTCGGGCTTGCCAACTTTGCGCAGTACTTCGCGTCGCCATCCCTCGCATTGTCGGCGCAGCACACGCTCACCTTCGCGGCGCTGACCACGCTCGTGACCGTACCCCCGGCGTTCCTGTTCGCCTACGCGATCCAGCGCAGCTGCATTCCCTGCAAGCCCCTATGGCGCAACATCGCGCTCATCCCGATCCTCGCGCCCTCGCTGCTGGCCGCCATTTCCTTCATCTATCTGCTCGGCAACCAGGGATGGCTGAAGGGCATGCTCGGATGGTTTGGCCTCAACACTATCTATGGCCTGCCCGGCATGGTGCTGGCAATGAGCTTCGCCTCGTTTCCGCACGCGGTCATGATCCTGCTGGCCTCGCTCTCGCTCGCGGATGCGCGCCTGTTCGAGGCGGCGGACGCGCTCGGCACGCGGCCGTGGCGGCGTTTCTGGACGGTGACCTTGCCGGGCGCGCGTTACGGCCTCATCTCCGCTGCCACTGTGATCTTCACTATGGCGGTGTCGGAGTTCGGCGTGCCCAAGGTGATCGGCGCGAACTACAGCGTGCTGGCCATCGACATCTACAAGCAGGTGGTCGGCCAGCAGAATTTCCAGATGGGCGCGGTGGTAGGTTTGCTGCTGCTCGTTCCAGCCTTGATCGCCTTTGGCGTCGACGGCGTCGTCCGGCGCCGCCAGCAGGCGCTGCTCACGGCGCGCAGCGTCCCCTACGCCCCGCGGCCGTCCCCGATTCGTGACCGCGTGCTGCTGAGCTTCGTGGTGCTCGTGTCCGCGACCATGGTGCTGGTGCTTGGCATGGCGGTGTTCGCGTCGTTCGTGAAAATCTGGCCCTACAACCTGTCCTTTACCCTGCGGCACTACACCTACGGATTCGAGGAAGCCGGCGTCGACAACGCCTATACCAACAGCCTGGTGCTCGCCGGCTGGTGCGCGGCGCTGGGGGCGTCGCTCACCTTCGCCGGGGCCTATTGGCTGGAGAAGACGCGCGGTGCCGAGCTGCTTCGCCCACTGGTCCGGCTGCAAGCGATGCTGCCGATGGCGGTGCCGGGCCTGGTGCTCGGCATCGGCTACATCCTGTTTTTCAACCATCCCGCCAACCCGCTGAACGTGCTCTACGGCACCATGACGATCCTGGTGGCGTCGACGGTCGTGCACTTCTACGCCTCCAGCCACTTGACCGCCGTCACCGCGTTAAAGCAGCTCGACAACGAGTTCGAGTCGGTGTCCGCATCCCTCAAGGTGCCGTTCTACCGCACCTTTTTCCGAGTCACGGTGCCGGTGTCGATGCCATCGCTGATCGACATCGGCCGGTACTACTTCGTCAATGCCATGACCACCATTTCCGCGGTCGTGTTCCTGTATTCCCCCAAGACCATGCTCGCGTCGATCTCGATCGTGCAACTCGACGAGGCTGGTGCCATCGGCTCGGCGGCGGCCATGGCGACCCTCATCGTGGCGACCTCCGCCGTGGTGACGGTGCTCTCGTTCGTGGTCGAGGGCCTAGTGCTGAAGCGCACCCAGGCGTGGCGCAACCTCGGTCGCGCGCCGTGATGTCAAGGAGATCTCCATGAGTCTGCATTCCCGCGACCCTATCCTGCTCACGCCAGGTCCGCTCACGACCTCGCTCGCCACCAAGACCGCCATGCTGCGGGACTGGGGGTCCTGGGACAGTTCGTTCAACGCGGTGACCGCGGCGATCCGCCAAAAGGTGCTCGACGTCGTGGCCGGGCATGACACCCACGAATGCGTGCCGCTGCAGGGCAGTGGCACCTTCGCCGTGGAGGCCGCCGTCAATACCCTGGTGCCGCGCGACGGGCACGTGCTGGTGCTGATCAACGGCGCCTATGGCACGCGGCTCGCGAAGCTCACGCGGATGATGGGCCGCAAGGTCACCGAGTTCCAGACGCCCGAGGACGTGCCGACCACGCCCGCCGATGTCGAGCGCCTGCTCGGAGCCGATCGCAGCATCACCCACGTAGGTCTCATCCACTGCGAGACCTCGACGGGCATCCTCAATCCGCTGGCGGAGATCGCGGCGATGGTCGCGCGTCATGGCAGAAGCTTGATCGTCGATGCGATGAGCTCGTTCGGGGCGCTGCCCATCGATGCCCGCACCATGCCGTTCGATGCGCTGGTCGCAGCGTCGGGCAAGTGCATCGAAGGGCCACCCGGGATGGGTCTTGTCATCGCCCGCCGCCGCGTGCTGGAGCAAGCTGCGGGGAATTGCACGTCGCTTGCGATGGATCTTCATGACCAATGGGTCTACATGGCGAAGACCACGCAGTGGCGATTCACCCCGCCCACCCATGTCGTGGTCGCCTTCGACGCCGCCCTCGACCAGTTCGTCGCCGAAGGGGGACAGGCGGCGCGACTCGCGCGCTACACCCATAATTGCCAGACCCTGCTCCAGG